>CAYIHQ010000563.1:0-2184 GCA_964362905.1 uncultured Ignavibacteriaceae bacterium | reverse complement strand
TCTTCTCCGACTTTGTAGTCTCAGGGCTTCTCGGCACAGACCCGGGCGCATCCCTCGCGATGACAATCCCCGGAGGCACGGCGTATGTGATGGGACGGAGAGTCGCTAAGTCTTCCGCAGACGCCGACCTCACAAAGACTTACACAGCCAGTAAAGACACATATGTTGACATTTCAAACGCAGGGGCTATCACATACTCAGAGGTCGCCAACGCCGCCGCAGCGCCTGCTGTAGCCGCAAACTCAATACGCACTCAGAAAGTGATTACAAACGCAACTGAGATAACAGGTGTGACGGATTTGAGGGTATTATCCTTGGGGTTATCGAAACTCCTTAACCTCGCAAAAGGCGCAGACATAGCATCAGCAACTACATTAAACCTTTCAACTGCTACAGGAAACCTTGTTCATATCACGGGAACAACCCCAACCACAGGCGTTACAATGAATCAGGGTGAACAGATACTCTGCATTGCGGATGGAGCATGGCCATTGACGTATCATGCCACGAACTTAAAATTAAACACCGGCGGAGCTAACTACACATGTGCAGCAGGAGACATGATACTGTTTATCTATGATGGCACAACAGTATTTGGAAGAATCATTAAACAGGATGGCACGTCATTGGTTGGCGCAGGCAAATTAGTGCAGGTTGTAACGTATCAAACAGGCGAAAGTGCACTTCCAACAACCCAAATCCCTTTAGATAACACAGTCCCTCAAAACACGGAGGGTGACCAGGTTATGTCGTTGGCAATCACGCCTGTCTCCGCAACAAATAAGTTGATTATCAGGATAACAGCTAACGTCAGTATGAATGTTGGCGGACATATGATAACTGCGTTATTCCAAGACGCGGCTGCGAATGCCCTTGCTGCTGCTGCTGTCTATGTAAATACTGACGGCGCGTTAAAAACGATTACATTCACGCATACTATGGTGGCGGGAACTACAAGCGCAACAACATTTAAGGTGCGGGTGGGGCCTGGGCCTGTCGCAACAATAACATTTAACGGGATATCTTCCGCAAGAATATTTGGAGGTGTTATGGCCTCATCAATAACGATTGAGGAAATAATACCATAAAGCCGATGCGGATAAATTAACAGGGGTTGTATGGACTATTAATACAACCAGAGGCAAGATAATTCCACCTCCACCAAAAAAGCATTATGAACTGGAACTCTAAGAAAAATCCGTGGGGCAATTATGATGACCCGACACCGCCGATGTGGTGGAACATTGAAGTGCGCTATGGCATGACAGAGCGCAAATGGATACCTAATTGGAACTGGCTTGCAAGGGCTTTGATATTTGCAGGCTGGTTTTTCTGGAGAAATCCAGCGCACAACTTCACGCATTACTGGATAGGGTTCAGAGGCAGAAACTTAGACTACTCTCAAATCTGGAATACTAAACAGTCGTGGAATCTGGTCTTGCCGTTCTTCTCAAAGAAATTTAAGGATGGCAGAGAGTTCTATGTCGGTTGGAGGCCTGACACAAGGGCATTTGGCATGGCATGGAGAAGAAAATAGAGACTGTGCAAGGAGGGCTTTTGAAAGACGGTGAAGTAGCGAGTAGGCTAAAGGCTGAAAGTGAAGGCAGTCTGCCAGCCTTGCACCCCGAAAGGGGATAACAACAAATTCAAGATTTAAGATTTAAGATTTAATTTGAACTTTGAATGTTGAATCTTCTTTTTTGAATATTGGATGTTAAATATTGAATCTTCTTTAAAAGGGATTATTTAGAGCTTTGCCGCCTCATGCGGCCATTGTGCCCACTTTAACAACATACTCAAACCCGCACTGCGGGCAGCGCATCTTCTTGGTAGTTAATCGCCAGATGGAATAGATAAGCCCCGGCACTATGAAACATAACCAGAGTATCAATTCAATAGCAAAGGAGCCCTTGACGCCATACTTGCCCGCTCCCTCATATTTGCAGTTGGGGCAATTAATTAACATTCTCATCCTATCACCTCCAGAATCTTTTCCTTGATGCCACAAGGGTTACAGTCTGCCTCAGCTATAAGCTTTACCATCCTTGCCTTAATATTATTCCATTCTATGTAACAATTGCAGTCCATGCAGTCAAACAAATTAAGCTGCCTTGTATCCTTTGGCTTTTTTCTGAACGGGATAACGTTTTTCAGTCCCTGTCCCTTCAAAAAATATTTTTAACA
>CAYIHQ010000562.1:1432-2186 GCA_964362905.1 uncultured Ignavibacteriaceae bacterium | reverse complement strand
TGTGCTCAAGGTGATGTCGAAAGAACTCGAACGTCAGATCGCCGGGCTCACCGAACGCATTCACAGTCTCGCCGGGGGTCCTTTTAACCTCAACTCCACTCAGCAACTCGGCGCCATTCTCTTCACCAAGCTCGGATTGCCCCCTGTCCGAAAAACTAAGACCGGCTTTTCGACGGATGTGGGAGTCCTCGAGTCTCTCCGCCACGCCCATCCCATCGTCGAGCAATTGCTGGAGTACCGACAACTCTCCAAACTCAAGTCCACATACGTCGACGCCTTGCCCGCGATGGTCCACCCGGTCAGCGGACGAGTACACACGTCATTCTCCCAGACCGTAGCCGCCACCGGACGGCTTGCCAGCAGCGACCCCAACCTCCAAAACATCCCCATTCGGACAGACGCCGGGAAGGCGATCCGAAAGGCCTTCGTTGCCGAAGGCAAAGATACGATGTTGCTCTCAGCGGACTATTCGCAGGTGGAATTGCGCGTGATGGCCCACATCGCCGGCGACGAAGGGATGGCGGAGGCGTTTCGGAACGGCGAAGATATCCACGCCACGACCGCGGCGCGTGTGTTCGGCGTGCCGTTGGCCGAGGTGACCCGCGACATGCGGCGGAAGGCTAAGGAGGTCAACTTCGGGATCATGTACGGCATCGGGCCGTTCGGGCTCGCCAATCGGCTGGAGATCACGCAAGCCGAGGCAAAGGAGATCATCGAACGCTACTTCGAGCGATTCCCAAAGGTGCACCAGTAT
>CAYIHQ010000562.1:0-1422 GCA_964362905.1 uncultured Ignavibacteriaceae bacterium | reverse complement strand
GAAAGCGACAGCGACCCGAGACGGATACGTGCAAACGCTCCTTGGCAGACGCCGGTATCTGCCGGACCTGCGAAGCCAGAACCGTGCCGTTCGACAGAACGCAGAACGTCAGGCGATCAACATGCCCATCCAGGGAACGTCGGCAGACATGATCAAGATCGCGATGGTCCGGATCGATGCCGCGTTCCGGTCAGCGAAATTGCACTCTGCCATGCTGCTGCAGGTGCATGACGAGTTGCTGTTTGAGGTGAGGAAGAAAGAGGAAAAGGATGTGAGGAAGATCGTAGAGAAAGAGATGGTGGAAGCCCTCCCCCTCTCCGTTCCTGTGCAGATCGACATCGGCACAGGACGGAACTGGCTCGATGCTCACTGACGCGACGGAATGAGGCTGCGGAGCAACACCCCCGCTCCCAGTAAGACCAGCAAGAAGGGCCAGCCGTCTCCGGCCCATCGTTCCAGGGACTCCAAGCGAACGACGTCGTACCACCACAAGTAGTATCCCACCCCCGGACCGCAGAACACGATCGCGGGCGCAAGCAAATCCAGTTTGTACGGTGCGCTGAGCCACAAGAAGGCGAACGCTAGACCAACCCAGAGGAATCCCGACGCGATCGTTTCTTCCAGCGCAGGGACCATCAGGCCGGAACTCCACACTGCGGAGTGAGCCGCCGCGACGCATCCGAACGCTCCCCAGAACTTCCTCCCCGTATTCCCCGCCACGAGGCCGGAGAAGGCGTGGATACCTGCCAGAATGGATGCCAGCGACCACGCAACGGTCGCCATCGTCTCCGGAGCCACTCCCGCCGCGCGAATGCTGAGCAGAACGCCGATCGAAGCAAGGAGAATGCCGGAGACGATGTCCGTTGTTCTGCGGCTCATGGTCAGACCGCAGTCGGTTGTGTGGGAGGCACTGGCTCCGGATCTGCGGTCGGAGCCACGATGGCCAACGCGACGTATCCGAGAATGCCGAACGGCGGGGCTGCCAGGGTCACGCCGGCGACAGCGAGCCGCACCAGCGTCGGATCGACGTCGAAATACTCAGCCAGCCCTCCGCAGACGCCAAAAACCTTCTTGTCTGTGCGGCTCTTGCGGAACCGCCCCGGCGAGCTCGGCTGAGCCGCAGGTCGTTCCTGTGCTTCAGGAGCCGCTCCGGTCGTTTCTGCATCGCCTTTCTTTCGGCGCGTGATCAGATACGCCCCTCCGATGATCAAGATTGCCGGTCCAGCAAATCGCCACGACCAGTTCCAGATGCTGTGAATGTGGAAGATGTCCCACTCATCCAGAAGAAGCGTCACTCCCAGGAGGATCAAGCCTCCGCCCACGATCGTGCCGAAGAGAGAATGGGACTTCACTGGCCGCTCGCCCCCCCCGGCGGGCGCGCCCACCGGCCCCCAGAATATCCCCGCCCGAATCCGCCGGACC
>CAYIHQ010000561.1:0-2190 GCA_964362905.1 uncultured Ignavibacteriaceae bacterium | reverse complement strand
AAAATGAATGGGTGGGAGCTTATCAGTTGGTCAAGGGTGAATCAAAACCAGCAACAGTTAAGATTGTCGCTACCAGAAATGAGCACCGGGGTTCATGCGGTAAGGCTTGAGCTCAAAAAAGGTGGTTTTATTACAAAAAAACTTTTAGTAGTAAGATAACTATGTTTACCGGGAAGCCCCTTGACTCAGGGGCTTTTTATTTCGGCACACAATAGGCTTGGACACAAGGGGAAGTAGAGGACTATAATAGGAGAGTTAATAAGTGGAAAGCTAATTAAATAATACAGAGAAATGGATATTCTAGCAAAACTCTTCGGTGGGGCCTCTCGTGTCAAAATCATGCGTCTTTTTCTTCTCAATCCCGAGCAAGGTTTTGAGAGTGTTGATGTGGCAGAGCGTTCTAGGCTTAGCTCTTCCGCTACTCGCCAAACAATTGCTCAATTAGGAGCTATGTCGCTCATCAAAAAACGAGCTTTTGTCAAAGAGGTAGCCAACAAAAGAACAGGCAAAACAAAGAAGAAGCGAGTACAGGGATGGTTCCTCAATCCAGAATTTCCCTATATTAGTGAAATGAAGGCCTTACTCATTGAAGGGGATTTTTTCAAACATGATGAGCTGATCAAGAGATTTCGCCCCGCAGGCAAGGTCCAACTCCTTGTTGTCTCAGGTGTTTTTATTCAGCAAAGTGATAGTCGTCTGGATGTACTTCTAGTGGGGGACAATATAAATAAAAAGTATGTTCAAAAAGCCGTTTCAGTCCTGGAAAGTGAGCTTGGCAAAGAGCTCTCCTACGCTGTTTTTGACAGTACTGACTTTAAATATCGAGTTTCTATGTATGACAAGCTTCTCCGCGATATGTTTGAGTTTCCGCACCAACAGCTCTTAGCTTCAAAGGAGTTTTCCACCTTCACTTTCCCAAATTAGGCCAGTTGGGCTATAATATAGGTACTACTCGTTTGGGCTTCCCCAGGAGTATTAGTAATTAACAGTTTTTCAATATGGCGCTAAAGCGCTGAACACATATGCTCATACAAACATGGAGTGAAGTATTTCGGGTGTCATTACAAGGCCTTTGGTATGGTTTTGTACAGACATTCCCAAAGATTTTACTTGCCGTTATTATCTTTATACTTGGATGGATCGTGGCTTCAACACTTTCCAAGATTATTACTTCAACGCTTGATGCTCTAAAGCTCGACAAACTCTTCAAGAGTGCTGGGGCTGAAGAAGCTCTAGCTCGTGCTGGATGGCGCCTACACATTGGGAAGTTCTTTGGCGAACTCGTAAAATGGTTTGTAGTTATCGTTTTCTTGGTTGCGTCTCTAAACATTCTTAACCTTGATCAAGTAACTATGTTCCTTCAGCAAGTTCTGGCTTACATTCCAAACATTATCATTGCCGCTCTTGTTCTCGTTGCCGGTACTCTCCTTGCTGACTTTGTTCGCAAGTTGGTTTCTGGCGGTGCATCAATGGCCAATGTACGTAGCGCAAAGATGCTAGGAAGTATTTCTTACTACGCTATCTGGATCTTGGCTGTTGTTACAGCTCTCGACAAACTTGGTATCTTCGGTTACTTTGGACAAATAATCTTTACTGGTCTAGTTGTAATGCTCGCTCTCGCTTTCGGACTATCATTTGGTCTCGGTGGCAAAGAAGCTGCAGGACGATGGATTAATAAGATTTCTGAAGATCTAGGAAAATAATAGCCCCTATTTCTACTCCCAAAATAGCCCTCCGCCAGCTGGCGGATTGGGCTATTTTGTTTACCTGTGGGCAAGATAAACCAATTACTTGACAGTGGTTTCTGCCTCGTATACAATGTGCCCACTTATGAGTAACTACGAAAAAGCAACCAATATCTAGGGCCTACGCCACAGACATGTTGCGCCGCCCTATGAAGGCGGTTTTTTCGTCCAAAATCATAAGCGTTGTTACTTGATAACAAAATCCTGTCCCACTCTTAGTTCGTATAAAAATACTAACTGCAGGAGAGGGGAGACAGATGTCGAAATATATGGCAAGCGGTTGCCAATATGGAGACAAAATAAGTAAGCAAACTACATTCCTTAAGCAAGAATGTAGTTAGAATGATTTCTAGATTTCCTAATAGGAAATTAAGAGCATATGGCGGATGCCTTGGTTCTACATGGCGATGAAAGACGTAGTATGGCTGCGATAAGCTTCGGGGAG
>CAYIHQ010000560.1:0-2194 GCA_964362905.1 uncultured Ignavibacteriaceae bacterium | reverse complement strand
TTCCTCGTGAACCGGGCCAGCACATGGACGGAATTTCAGGCCGCACTCAGTCATTTTACGGCACCCGCGCAAAATTTCCTCTATGCGGACACGGCAGGCAACATTGGATACCACACCGGCGGACGGCTTCCCGTTCGTTCAGCACGCAACGCGTGGCTGCCGTCACCCGGGTGGGAATCGTCGAGCGACTGGAAGGGATTCATCCCAGCCTCGGGCTTGCCGTCCGTGCTGAATCCGCGCCAGGGATTCATCGTGGCGGCGAACAACAAGATCGTGGGGAATGACTTTCCCTACCACATTTCCCATGTGTGGGAACCCCCGTGGCGTGCACAACGACTGCAGGAAGTGCTTTCCCACGATTCGTTGGTATCGGTGGAAGATATGGAGCGTCTCCAACAGGATGTCGTTTCGCCGCTCGCGCGGGACGTCGTCCCTCTCGTGCTCGCGGTGGTCCCCGAGACGACGGCGTCGCCGATCGAACGGTCGGCTCTTATGTATCTTCGCATGTGGGATCACGCGATTCGGGCCGATGCTCCGGCGGCGTCGATCTTCGAGGCCACGTACCTGCATCTGTTGTCCGAAACCCTGGGCGACGAACTGGGGCCGGAGTTGCTCGGGGTGTATGATACACTCGCGAGCATGCCGTTGACGACCGTGGAGCGGTTGCTGGAACAACCCGCGTCACCCTGGTTCGACGACATCCGCACGCCCGGGGTGGAAATGCGCGACGACATTGTGCGACGGGCCTTCCGGGGAGCGGTGGCCGAACTAGAGAACATCCTCGGTCCGGAAGTCAAAAACTGGCGGTGGGATCGCCTCCATACCGTGACGTTTGAGCATGTCTTTGGCGCGAACCCTCTCTTGAGCCCGATCTTCAATAATGGCCCGTATCCTGTCCGGGGATCGCATTCGACCGTGAGCATCGGGTACTACGTCCTGACACAGCCCTACCGTATGACGGTGGGGTCGTCGACGCGTCAGGTGTTCGACCTGTCGGATGTGAATAACACGCGTTCGGTCGTTCCACCCGGCCAGTCGGGTCACGCATTTCACAGGAACTACAACGATCAGATACCGCTTTGGCTGAACGGGGCCTCGCGGATCATCCCCATGGACGCTGCTCTGGTCGAACGGTCGGCGGGGCGGCTCCTGGTGCTGGAGCCCGAGCGGTGAATCTGCCCGAAGGGCTCGTGCGCGCGATCCCACACGTACGGTCGGTGTGCGTTCTCACGGGAGCAGGGATCTCCGCGGAAAGCGGAGTGCCGACATTCCGCGGCGACGACGGCCTCTGGAAAAAGTTCCGCCCGGAAGAACTCGCCAACGTTGATGCGTTCCTGTCAAATCCGTCGGTCGTGTGGGAATGGTACGCCTACCGGCGGCGTCTGATCTCCGAAGTCCATCCCAACGACGGCCATCGGGCCCTCGTTCGACTGGAATCGCTGGTGGACGATCTTCTGGTGGTCACGCAGAATGTGGATGGACTCCACCAGGAAGCCGGTTCCACGAAGGTGGTTGAGATCCATGGCAACATTCGGCGCAATCATTGTCACGCCTGCAAGCGGGAGATGGATGTGGACCTCCTGCAGCAGGCCGGCCCTCCGTCCTGTCCACAATGTGGGGGCATGGTGCGGCCGAGTGTCGTCTGGTTTGGGGAGATGTTACCCATGGCGGCGTTCGGGACGGCAGAGCTCGCAGCCCGGCGTTGCGATCTCTTTTTGTCCGTCGGGACGTCGGGCGTCGTGTATCCAGCCGCCTCGCTTCCCTTCACCGCGAAGAACTCGGGCGCCTATCTTCTCGAGATCGACCCGGAAGAAACGCAGTTGACCCGCTACGCGGACGGAGTGGTGCGTGCGTTCGCCTCCGTGGGACTCTCCGCCGTGGTGGCGGCATTCGAACAACAAAAGGTCCGATCATGACGCGCTTTGACAGCATCGGTAACACGAAGATCATCTGCACCATCGGCCCGGCCTCTCAAACGCCGGAACGCCTCGAAGCGCTCATCCGCTCGGGCATGGACGTCGCCCGTCTGAACTTTTCCCACGGCACACGGGAGGAGCATCGAGGATGGATTGAGAAGATCCGGGCCGCTGCCAAGGCCACGGGGGAGCCGATCGCCATCCTGCAAGATCTCAGCGGGCCGAAGATCCGGACGGGAAACGTCGCCGGGGGTTCGGTCGAATTGCACGACGGGCAG
>CAYIHQ010000559.1:0-2195 GCA_964362905.1 uncultured Ignavibacteriaceae bacterium | reverse complement strand
TTAGGTCATCTATGAAGAACCTGTATTCAATGTAATTCAATTCATCAATTATTCTTTTTACTATAACGCTGTTCATTTTATTACCTCGTTCGGCGCACCAAGCGATAGCGTTAGTGCTGGATTCATAAATGCCATTATTTCTGTTTTACACCGAAGGCACGCAATGAATAACACAGGCCCATACATGCCGAGGCTTTCGATTTTGTCCACCTGCCAGATATGTTGGCATTGCGCCGAACCAGGCGGTGCAGCGAATGAGCGCCATCGGCGTCATTCGCAATGGGGACGGTTTCGTTGGCGCTCATCGCTGACCTTTCTCGTTATGCACAACAACGGCCTGTCCCTTTTCCCCAATTTGCAGGCATAGTCTGGACAATGAGCCTTCCCCGTAATCTACGCGCCATTGGTCTTCAGGCTCTTTCTCAGTTGTTAGGCACACAACCGACCCTCTCTCGCCGGACTGGTGTTCTATTACATCCCCCTCGTTTATGTCGCGTCCACTAAAATCAGGCCACGGTGCTTTGTTCATATTATTCACCTAAATTAGATTTCTAAATTAATGCCTGCGTCTGGATTCCAACCAGATTATGGACGATAGGCGCGTTGGCGGTGTCGCCTCGTTTTGCAAATCATCGGCACGGTAACCATACTCATCTCCCGTGCTACATCCGCACCGTATCGCTACGCCGGATGCTTTCTCGTTCCACTGATTACACGTCGCACCGTGTGCGCAGGCTTGTTTAAATACTCACTGTGAATCGTTCCGGCTTGACTTCTTTCAGCTTCTTGTTGATACTCGCCAGGCGCTCTGCGCACCTTTTGAATATTTCGAGGGTTTCAGGTTGTATTATATCTCCCACTTTATACTCCACACAGCTCTTATCTCCTGCATTTCCTATGTAACGTATTAACGATATTGAATTAACCGGTCGATTAAAGAAGAAATACGCACCACCGCATTTATATTCTTTAGGAAGTTGATCTAACATTGGTATGTTCTCAAACCCCATCAGCTTGAATGTTTTCTTTCCATCCAGAACTACTTTTTCCAGGTGTAGCTTTGCAGTTTTCGAGCTATCCAGGCCGTTCATAATCACCTGTTTGTCATTCTTCTTGTGTTTGAGCAGTAGTATGAATTCATCCGCTAATGTGTGATTGCAATCCTTTTCATGTGTTTCGTTTGTTTCGTTAACAATTGGTTTTAAATCTTTCAATTGTTTCTCAAGCCGTTCATCGAGTAATTCTTGTTTATTCAGGGTTTTGCACACCCAATCGAATAGTTCTAGTCTTTGCATAAGTTGCCATCCTGTACGTATATCCTTGATATAGTTTACCACAACCTCACTCCCACACTTCAACACCCCGTCTTTGTGACTCCAAGTACCGTTTGTTTTCTCCATATCATTTCCTTTCTGATTGATTTATATTTCCTATGTAGACTATTTAACCTCTGCCTTACTATATTCACAACTTAATGGTGTGTAATGCTTTATCATGAAACTATCCTACCGTGAGTGCCAGCGAGAGTATTTTTAAATTCTTCCAGTTTTTCCTTAAGAACTTCCACTACAACATAAACATACTTTTGCTTCTTTTTCCACTTCTTGAAATATCCTTCGAATGATTGTGCATCTCTGGAATCATAGTCTGTATCGTTAAAAACAATTCCTTCTGTTATTTTAACAATATCTGTGTCTTTTATGTCAATCATGTCTAATTCAACGTCTTCCGGAACGATAACATCATTTATAGTAATTTCCCCTGATTCATGAAACATACCTTTAGGCCAATATTCAGGGTCATTGTAGAACTTTTTAAACTCTAAACCATTTGTTTTTGTCGCCATGTTCTCAGTCCTTTAATAATTCAGAAAGTGTCCGTTCTCCTGGATACAAACGAATGATATTACAACTAAAATTATTACTCATATTAAGCATTTCATGGCTTCCCTTAAGTATCGCGGCATGTGCCAAAGCATCTTCTTTGTTTTCGAAATATGGCATTCCGTCAAGGATCGGATTTCCATTGATGAATTGTACCACTCCGTATAGTTCTTTATTAGTAATCATCTTCAGTCCTTTAAACAACTTTCGTTAGTGGTTCGGCTTTGAGGCCTCACCTTCTCAAGAGAACAACTATCCATTATGGTAATCGTATGCGTAGTTGTTATCCATCCGGGCAATAAGGAAAACGGC
>CAYIHQ010000558.1:0-2198 GCA_964362905.1 uncultured Ignavibacteriaceae bacterium | reverse complement strand
TGCGTCGACACAGGCATCGGCCGGGTCGGCGTTCCCTTCCGGCAGGCGGTACCACTCATCCGCGACCTCGCCACACGGACCACCGTGCGTTTGGCGGGGACGATGATGACGTTCTCGGAGGATCCGGAGTTCGACCGCGAGCAGCTTCGACGATTTCAGGCACTATGCTCTTCACTGGAGAATGAAGGGCTCCACTTGGGGAAGAAGCATGCAGCGTCGAGCTTTGGGCTCTTCGGCGACAGCGACGCATTCCTCGACATGGTCCGACCGGGTATGGCGCTGTTCGGGATATACTCCGAGCCCGAGTTCCGAACGTTGGGGGCGATGGACCTTCGTCCGGCGATCGCCTTCAAGGCGCGTGTCGTCTACGTCAAACAGCTCCTCAAGGGTGAGAGCGCGGGATACAATCGGGTGTACAGGGCGCAGGAGGATGTGTGGGTGGCAACCATTCCCGTCGGCCATGCGGATGGCTATCCGCGGGCGGCAACAAAAGGGGCGAAACTGCGGATCGGTGACCGGCTCTATCCGGTCGTGGCGGTGTCGGCGAGCCACTGCGTCGCTGAAGTGGGGAGGGAATGTACGGTCAGCATCGGCGATGAGGTGGCGCTCTTTGACGGCCGGGAAGGCTCCCGCCCGGAAGACGTGGCGGGATCCTGCGGCGGCTCAGTCTACGACCTCACCATGCACCTCAGCGTACTGCTTCCGCGGCGGGTAGTGTGAGCGACCGGAGATGTCGATGAGTCGTCCTTCCCATATTCGGAGCTCCGGCACCAGCCGCCGGAGATTGTGGAGCACATCCGCCCTTACCGCTCCTTGATCACGAACTGCCGACCGGTCACCGTCATTGTTGCCGTCACCGTCTCCGTAGTCGGTGCATCTTGCCTGCCCACCCTTCCCGGTTGCTCACCTCCGATGCTGCTCCGCACAGACCCTGCCAGCTGAATCCGGACGCCGGCGTCGTCGATCAGCGAGATCTGCCTTGGCGTAAGGGTGAATGTCACTCGCGCGCTTTCGCCCGGCGACAAGGCGACCCTCTGAAATCCCTGCAGCGACCTGATCGGCACGGGTGCAGAAGCTCCCTCCAGCGTCACATACAGTTGCGCCACCTCCTCGCCTTGCATCGATCCCGCGTTCTCCACGGCGGCCGAGACGACGATGTCGTGCCCCGTTTCCACGTTCGCCGGGAGCCGGAGATCGGAATATCGAAATCTCGTATAGCTCAACCCGTATCCGAATGGGTACAGCGGCTCTCCGCTGAAATAGCGATACGTGCGCCCCTTCATCGCGTAGTCGGAGAACGGCGGAAGCTGCGCAACGGAGCGGTACGCTGTGACAGGCAAACGACCGGAAGGATTCACATCGCCGAACAAGACGTCCGCCACTGCCGTCCCTGCCGCTTGGCCCGGATACCACGCCTCCACAATGGCGGGAACGTTCTCCGAAGCCCAGTTGATCGCGAGTGCACTTCCGTTCATCAGCACGAGCACGACGGGAGTACCCGTGGCCACGATCGCCTTGAGCAACTCCTCTTGCTGGCGGGGCAGGTCCAGCGACGTCCGGTCGCCTCCCGCAAATCCCTCCACCTTCACCGGCATCTCCTCACCCTCCAAACGAGGCGTCAAACCCAGCACGACGACGGCGACGTCGGCATTCTTCGCGCACTCGATCGCTTCTTCGCGCAAGCGATCGTTGGGAACAGACCAGACCAACTGTACGAGCGCGTCGCTCCGACGATCGTGGAACTCCAACCGGATCCGATAGGGCCGGCCGGCCCGGAGCTGTACGGGAACTGTTTGCGTGAACACCGCGTGACGGTCGGAATATTCGGTCAGCAATGTGTCCTCAAGCCACAGGCGGAACTGGCCAAAGACGCGGGCCCCCAGGTCATAGATGCCTGTGAATGGAGGCACGAGCACGCCGGTCCATCGCACCGAGAAGCTGTCGGGCGAAATGGAAGGATGTGGTGCGTCCTCCCACCAGTTGAAATCCACGTTGCCATCGACCCGTATCCACGCTGGACCGCCAAGGCCGATGCCGGCGTGATACTCGCCGAGCAATCCGTGCTGGCGCGTCTTGTCGGAAGATGTGAAGAGAACTCCGGCGGCAACCGGCACGACGATCGGCGTTTGATCGGTCACGTCGCAGCCCTTGGCGGTCGTAACGACAGTGGACGCACTGACGGCGTCCCAAATCCCCTC
>CAYIHQ010000557.1:0-2199 GCA_964362905.1 uncultured Ignavibacteriaceae bacterium | reverse complement strand
TCTGGGCGCGACAGCATTTGATTCAATAATGGAAATTGCTTCTGACGGATCAACTATTAGGAAAGTATCTAAAAATCAAATTGCTCAAACATATTTACAGCTTAAAAAACAAGAAAGCGAGGAGCTTAATAGGCTTATTAATAGCTACAAGTCGGGTGGCGGCTCTGGCGCATCAAACGTAACTTCAGTTGTTGGCGACGATTATCTTGTGGCTGGTCAATCATCTGATTCTAATTATATCAGGCTTGGATCAAGAGGAATGGCTTAAAATTGAGTTCTCTGCTAACAACCGCGCAGATTGCTAATGCGACTGGATCTTTAGGAGATCATTTTGATACATTTTCGCGCAATATTACTATTTTTAAAGCCCCGATAACAGTATTAAATAGTCAAAGTGCAACTATGTATCCTGGATATGGCAATATCTCTAATTACGATAATATTCAGTCATATACAACTGTATATCAAGTATTTCCAGCTATTGTAAGATTTGTCGGCGAACAAAACTCTGACATGATCCAAGAAACAAAAACAACTAGCCCCGGAACGGCATTAGCAAGAATAAAAGTTAAACAAGATTGCAAAAATTATATTGAGATGGGTAAGACAGAATATGTTCTTATAGATGACGTTAAATTTAATATTCATTCTGAGGTTGCGATTAGAAACTTTCTTGGATTAAAATATTATGAGTATTGGATAGTCCAAACAAGTTGATCTTATGCCTAAAGTTTTTCTACCGGTGATGAGAGATCAGATTGGCCAAGCTATTAGTAAAGATGCTGTTATTAAGAAATTAGCTTTGACTGAGGCTAGATTAATATTTGATGCTGCCGAAAAAGAATTATATCGAAGTTTTGATGAACATCTTGTAACTAAAGAATTAAAACAAGCAAAGGGAGAAAGTTTGAGTGGCGCAATAACTGGACCGCCAGGAGCTAATTTGTTTTCATATATTGGTTTCTATAATAGCCCAATCCCAGAATTAAGAAAATTAATCAAGAGCTTGGTTGTTTTTAAGGGCGACACATCAAAAGTAGTTAAACAGACTACTGGGTTAGCTTTATCTGTCACTGTCGAAATTCCTGTTAATAAAGATCTTTATGAAGAAACACCATTCCCAGAATGGAAGGGCGGAATATCATGGTTAAAAGGTATTGAAACCTATATTTCCGGTGTTCATCAATATTTAACTAGAGACAGCGTGGCAAGAAATCAGAGTAGGCAGATTCTCGCTAATAGCCGATCGACTCAGGCTATCCAAATTAAAGGCCAGCTTAAAACGCCAGCAATATTTGCGCCGCAATCCTACATAACAAAGATTCTATCTGATTTTAGAACTAAATTCCGTGGCAAAGGAGGCCGCTTCGTCTAATGAAAGCTCAATACGACAATAAATTAATGTCAAGCTTTGTGCTTTGGTTAGATCATACCGTGTCTAACCTGGGTTCGGGCTACTATCAGAGATTAATTCAGTTTTGGCCGGATAAACAACTATATGCGGGGCTTTATTCATATAATGCCCCATTTACACAAATCATTTCGGACTCATCTTTGCCGGGCGCAATGGTCCAAACTGGGATAGTCGTTAACAGTTCATTTATTGCTGTAGGCCAAAGCGGGCTTAGCGGCATTGATTATAATAATGGACGCTTTTATAGTTCTACATTTTTCACTGGAAATATATCAATGAATTCTGGGAATGTCAAGGAAATCCCAGTTAAAATGACAAGTGAGCCTGAAACTAAGCTCCTTTTTGAGACTAAATATGAAAATAAGCCTAAAACCGACAACCCAACTAGCGGATTGGCAAGTGATGCGGTGGCTTATCCAGTTATTTTTGTGCGCAGTAATTCATCTAAAAATGAACCTTGGCAGTTCGGCGGCACAGAAAACACCTATAACTACATTCGCGCCATATCATTTTGTGATAGTCAATTCCAATTAGATGCAGTATTAGGCATAATGCGAGATCAGGTCAGAAACTATGTGCCTATTTTAGAAGAATCTGAGTTCCCTTATGACTCCATAGGTTGGCTAAAAACCAATCCTTATAGTTATACAGGAATAACTGCCGGTAAAGTAGCTGCTGGTAATGCCGCATTTATTGATGAGATTTATATCAGTAAATTCAATCAAAATAGCTTTTCTCAAGCTATAACTGACTTAAACCCAAATGTTTATGTAGGAATCACTGAT
>CAYIHQ010000556.1:0-2200 GCA_964362905.1 uncultured Ignavibacteriaceae bacterium | reverse complement strand
GCGTCGATGGTCGTATTCGTCGTGGGATCCTGGGCTCGGATGTCCGCAATGCGGCCGCGACGTCCGTAGTGTCGCCATGACCACAGAGTCGGGCCACCGCGTGACGCTCGTGATCTGCGCGGGAGACCGACGCCTCTGGGTGCATGAAGGGCGCACGGGTGTTTGCCGGCCGGTGCCGGTGACCCTGTACTACAGCGAATTGATGCGTCGAACGGGCGTGCGGGATCCGAAGCTGGCCCTGCAGTCAGGCCGTTTGTTTGACCGCTTGTCCGGTTTCGACGACGACGCGCTGGCGGTGGCCTTCATCGCTTACAATCGCGTCCGTTCGAAAGTGCGGGTCGATGATCCGATCCGTTTGCCGCAGGTGCCCTGGTCGTTCTTGCGGCGACTCTTCTCCTTTTCCCGATCGTAAACTATGAGCGACTCCATCGAACAAGGCAAACGCGTCGTCCGCATTGAAGCGGCGGCCGTGGCGGCCCTCGAAGGCCGGATCGACGCACAATTCGCCCGCGCTGTGGACCTCCTCTCGAAGTCGACAGGGCGCGTGGTGATCACGGGTATGGGAAAGTCCGGAATTATCGCGCGCAAGATCGTGGCGACGATGAACTCCACCGGCACGCCCGCCATTTTTCTCCATCCCGGCGACGCCGTCCATGGCGACCTGGGCACGGTCCAGAAGACCGATGTCGTCGTATGTATCTCGAAGAGCGGCGATTCGCTCGAGCTCCGCCAGTTGATGCCGGTGTTTCGCAAGATGGGCGTCCCCATTGTCGCCCTGGTTGGCAACATGAGATCCGAGTTGGCGCAGACGAGCGACGTGGTGCTCGATATCAGTGTGGTCGAAGAAGCGTGCCCGCACGATCTGGCCCCCACGGCATCGACGACGGCGGCGCTCGTCATGGGCGATGCCCTGGCGGTGGCCATGCTGCAACGGAGGAACTTCACGCGCGAGGATTTTGCCCTCTTCCATCCGGGCGGCAACCTCGGCAAACAGCTTCTCCTGCAAGTGGAGCAGTTGATGGTATCGGGGAAGACGCTGCCGGTGGTGCGCGAAGATGTGACCCTCTCGGAGGCGATCGTGGAGATGACGTCGAAGCGCCTCGGCGCCACATGCGTCGTGAACGCGAATGGCGTCCTCACGGGCATTATCACGGACGGGGACCTCCGACGCTTACTCCAACGCACGACGACGGTCGGTCAGCTCCATGCCGCCGATGTGATGACGAAGGATCCGAAGACCATCCGCCAGGACCTCCTTGCAGCGACGGCGTTGGAGGAGATGGAGACGTTCAAGATCACGCAGCTCATCGTCGCAGACGATGGACACCGTCCGGTGGGAATGGTCCACCTCCATGACCTCGTCAAAGCGGGTCTGGGCGGAGGAGAGTCCGCGTCGTGAGAAGTGTGTCGGTCATCCTCGCGGCATCGCTGACCCTGGCTGGTTGCGAAGACAAAGTGAAGCCGAGCGTTCTGTCCACCGTCGACAGCCGGACGCTCCCGCAGCAGGAGTCATGGAACAGCCAGATCGTGATCTCCGACTCCGGCGTCGTCCGGGCGATCATCCACGCCGGCTACTTCAAAGTGTACGCATCGAGTCGCACAACGCTTCTGAGCGACAGCATGCACGTTCAGTTCTACGACCCGGACGGCACGCCGACGTCACTCCTCACCAGCCGCGAGGGTGCGGTGGACGAAGTGACGAACAACCTGGAGGCGCGGGGGAGTGTCGTCGTGACGTCGGAAAGCGGTACACGGCTCTTCACGGAGGAGCTCTACTGGGATCAAGCGCGCGAGCTGATCCACACCCCCGTGTTTGTTCGCGTCATTTCGCCCAAAGAACGCCTTCAGGGAGTCGGTCTGGAGTCCGACCAGGGATTGAAAAATTACCGCATCTTCCGGGTCACCGGCGAGACGACGGGGCGCTAGAATGCTACGGGTGCTTTTATTCGTGGCTCTGTGTGTCGCGCTCCTCCCCTTGCTGGCAGAGGCCCAGGGTCGTCCTGGCGTCATCGAGTTGAAATCGGCTCAGGAACTCAAAGGTCGTACCATCGGTGATGCGGAGGTCCGCGAGCTGATCGGCAACGTCCACTTCATCCAGTTCCTCAGCGAGGGAGGGATGGTGAAAGTCTGGACGGATCGGGCTCTGCAGTACCTGGCGACGGAGCGCGTCGAGTTGTACAACCGGGTGCGCGTACTGCGG
>CAYIHQ010000555.1:1047-2200 GCA_964362905.1 uncultured Ignavibacteriaceae bacterium | reverse complement strand
CTGTCGGCTGAATCGGTCCTGTAATGGATTGCCGGGGTAACCGGCCGTCGATCCATACTTCCAGGGAGCGGGCACACCATACGTCCCGCCGCCGTAGGCTTGTCGAATCCGAATAGTGTCTCCGGGGATCGTGACCGCAGGGATGCCGGGCCGCCTCGGCGGATGGTTCTGCCACGCATAGGTGCAGATGACGCCGTCGTAGGATATGGGCAATCGGCCGAAGTGCATCGCCGCAGAATCCACATCGTGCGCCACGCGGTCGCGCGGCTCCAACCAGTAAGGGTCACGGTCTCCGACATCCGAGAGCGCCAGCGGGCGGTCGACGGCGAAGAAGTCGAAATCCAGCGACAAGCGGCAACCGGAATTGCGGAAAAAGAACTCGCGATTGAACTCAATAGCCGTTCGAAGTGAGTCCACTTCTTCGTCTGTCAGCGTGCGTCCGTCCGGGATGTGAGGAAACCCCTCACGTGGATATGTACCGCGATAGTCGATGGAACGGTACACCAGATACAGAAGTCGAAGCCGACGGACTGCCATCGTGGATCGATCGACAGGCGGCGATGTGACCGGTACGGGACGAGACGATGAGAAAGATGACGGGACTGTCTCCACGGCAGGGGAGTAGCGAACCCGCGCTGTGTGCAAGGAAGCAAGCCCGACGATCCGGGCCGAACCGTCCAGCTCGATCGTGACCTTCGCCTCATCTTCCAGCATCGAAACGGACCGCAGCGGCCGGTTGTCTGAACGACGGAGACGCAGTGAGCCATCTTCCTGCGGGCGAATGACGAGTGTTGGCTCATCCTTTCCCGGCTGAATGAGCACGACACGGTCGTAATCCGCAATGGCCACGCGCCCGTCGTCGAGCACCGCCATGCCACGCGGAGCGCGAAATCCCCCGATGGACCGAGCGCGATGTTCCCGCAGGTACGTTCCCTGCAGGTCAAACTCCAGCACGGCGTTGACCGTTTGGTCGGAGACCAACATGGCCCGCGGAGTGAGGGCGATGGAATACGGTCCGCCCACACGCGATGTGAGCGAATCGATCGGTTTGGTCCCGCGCGGCCGGGTAACCATGATCCGGGAGCCATCGATGCGGTACTGTCTGGTACCGACGATCGCCATAGTGACGGGTTCCGGCTCGCGACGAGCGCTG
>CAYIHQ010000555.1:0-1037 GCA_964362905.1 uncultured Ignavibacteriaceae bacterium | reverse complement strand
TTCCGCAGGGTCATCCAGATGTTCCGGGTCGCGTCAAACACGCACACTGACGGGCCATGTGATTCCACGAACGCGACATGCGCCAGCCGCGGCCGCTCTCCCTTCTGCACGGTTCGCGTCGACGTTGATGCCGCGGCCCCCCGCACGGTGATGGAACGAAACTCCGCCAGCCCATCCGATGCCTGAAGTCCAACCCATCCGCTTGGGAAGACAAGCTGTGAGTCGATCCCGACAAACGTGTCATTCACATAGATGGTTGCTCGATCACGCCTCGGATCGATCGTCAACCGAAGCCGAGTCCACACATCCGGATCAATGTGGACGTCGAGCGTGCTGGTGGCGGTGAACTCCCCTCCACCGTTGAACCTGCCAACGAGGATGGTCCGATCCTCAAATCGTATCATGTGTGAGAGAGCCTTGGATCCCCGATCGTCCAGCGCGAAGAACATTCCCGCGCGTCGTCCTCGCAGATCCACCTCCAGAGTCCAGGGCTCCGAAGTATCGATCCACCATGGAGAAGCCAGGACCTGGTCGTACGCCCGCGTGTCGATGCGAATGACGCCATCCTGCACATTCCACGCAGCCGTGTCCCCCGTCCATCCGTCCAGCGAACGGAATACATCCACCCGATGCCAGACGTTTTCCTGCGCCGTTGCAATCGGAAGGACCGACCCGACGAAGAGAGGAATGGTGATGAGAAGGATGGAGCGGCGGTTCATGAGGCCTCCGAGGCCGTTCGCGAGGAAGACCGTTTCCACGCCCGATAGACGGGGATACCGAGAGCGAGGAATACCAGCCCGACCCCGGATTCCAAGGGTTTTTCGATCAGCGTATAGAGGACGAACATGGCTGCCAGAAGGACAAACAACGCGGGAGTGAAAGGATAGCCGGCAGTGCGGTATGGCCTCTCTGCGTTCGGTTGTTTGTGCCTCAGAACAAAGACTGCCGCTGCCGCGAGCGCGAAGAATATCCAGTCTGTGAACACCACGTACGAGATGAGCTTTTCGTACGTGCCCCAGAAGAGGAGAAGCACGATC
>CAYIHQ010000554.1:0-2204 GCA_964362905.1 uncultured Ignavibacteriaceae bacterium | reverse complement strand
CCCCCCGACGAAGGCGGGGCCAGTCCCCGGCGCCGCGAAGCGGAGACGGGAAATCCCTTATGCCCATGAGTCAACATACCAACCACGTCTACTACCTGTCGGGATATGCGACTACGAGCGCCGGGCCACTGGCTTTTGCCTGAATCGAGGAACCTGTATACTGCGGGATATGCTGCAGTCTCTGCCTGGCCATGGTATCTCCCAAATGGAGAGTTGATGAAGACCGTTCGCAGAGCGATTTCGATGATCATCATCTTGAGCCTCCATCCTCTCTGTGTGGCTCAGGACAGTGCATCGGTGGTTTCCCAAAACGAGATTCCGTATTCGTTCTCGTTTGGGTATGCCAATGACGACTTCTTACTCGAAAAAGAGATAAATGCGCTATTTGACACCAGGACCTTCCCTGCGAACGACGATCTTGTCACAGCAAGCTTCTTCCTATCGGCATCGGCCTTCCGTAACGAGAACACCATTTCAGTGAATGCGTTCTATCATATCCTAACGGACCGCGGCAACAATTTCAGGACGGACCTCCTCGCAGTATGCATTTCGGTGGAACAGCACACCCCACATACGCGGATCCGCGCAGGGGCAGGATTTGACGTCGTGGGCAATTTAGGTGGGAGCCTTGTTCAGAACGGATACCATCGGTTGTTCGGTCATCAGACGGTCACGTTCGACTATCGCAGAGGGCTTGGAGCCGGGGTCCTCCTGTCCGGCCGAGGCGAGGTTTTGCTGATCAATGCTGAGAATACTGAACTATCGCCTTTCCTGGCTGCACTCTATTCCTCCAATGTGGAGATCCCAAACAACGTGCAAGCCGGTATGGCATACCATGTTCGAAGCTTTGGTGCTGATTGGGATCTTGTCGTCGGTTACAATCATAGATTCGCCGTAGATGCGAGATATGCTTCCATCTTTGGCGCATCGTGGTACTATGGGATCATGTCCAATATCGCAGTCACCGAGGCGTATTCCATCGCCGGCTGGGTGACCAAGAATCAATTCGGTGTGCGTAGCAACATGCACTTCGGTCTCAACGTCGCCTGGAGAAGTGAACTGGTCCGGTCTCTGCGGCTTAGCGATATCACTTTTCCATAGCAATGGTCCCCGAACTGTTCTTCGGGACTGCGGCGGACAAGCCGCTACCGGATGTCACTCCCCCTTCTGCGTGAGAACTCGGGAGGGAGAGTCTGGATTGATGACAGAGACAAGAAAGCGCACCTCCTTCAACCTGAAACCGCCGAAGGGGGTGTTTGCATTTTGTGATGGGCCGGGAGGGTCGGACTTTCCGCCTGCCTCTGCCTACGTGCCTGCCTGCGCGCCGTGCTCGGCGGACAGACCGAACCGAGATGCAACTCCCCCTACTACAAAGAACATTGAGTGAAGCCGGCGGGGAGCGAGGGTCTCACCCTTTCGACGCTTACTTCTCCTTCTCACGCCTGGCTTGAAGCAACCGATGATGTTCAGAGCCCTCGCCGTCATGGAAACAGAACCGCCATGGCGACCACCGAGGTCCATTTCCCCTCTTTGTCGCCTTGCGCGGATTGCGTGACATTGAACGTCCGCAGGATCTTGCCGCTCATCTTATACAGCTTCTCTCGCTCGTCCCAGTCGACGGCCGGGTCAAACTGGACCCCCAGCGTGGTCGCCAGCATTGATGCCGCAAGATCCTCCGCGTATTCCCCGGCCCGCTCGTCGGTCTCGCCGAACGAGTGATGTTCGGAGAGGTACCCGTATGCCGTTTCGTCCGCCGGCTGGGCCACCCCGATCGACGACGCAATCAGGCGGTTCGGCTCGTTCGTGGCGTTGCGGGCCATGACCACAAACGTGAGGGATCCCGGCTCGAGCATCTTCTCCGCCTCGGGGGCCGACAACCGCCGGCACCCGGGTGGGAGGATGCTCGAGACATTGACAAGATTGCACTTCTCAACACCGGCGCTGCGGAGGGCTAGCTCGAAGGATTGCAGGTAGTCCTTGTGGCGGCCGACACCTTTCGTGAAGAGTATCTTCCGAGGGACGAACATGGTGGCCTCATGGAGTGGGCCCCGATCGTGCCGCCTGTGTCGAGGTGGCTTCGCCCGGTGGAGGGACGATCAAGGACACAACAAGGGCCAGAAGCGCGTGGACAGGCGTTGATCGATGGCCGGGTGGCGCGCGGCATGGAGCAGCGAAATACCATGCTCGGCGGCGTGTTCGCTCAG
>CAYIHQ010000553.1:619-2212 GCA_964362905.1 uncultured Ignavibacteriaceae bacterium | reverse complement strand
ATGCCGGTGTCGGAACCGATGACGAGATAGACCTGACCCTGAGCCGGCAACAGGATCGGAACAACGAGCCAGAGGAATATGAGCCGGATCGATGGCAAGGTCAGACGGGGCGACCGACCAGAAGAGGTTCAGAAGAGATGGTTCAATCTAGCCCGGTCTGAGCCGAGATACAAGTCGGCGGGTCTCACGGATGAGAATTCCCGGTACGCCGCCGGGGATTTTTGTTTCGGTTCGCCGCACCCGAGCGTTGAATCATGTTCCCGGAGACCGTGTGAGCCCTCCGAGGATCCGTGCCGGCAATTTCACGACGGACCAGAGGAATGACAGTACGCCGTCGACGGCAATGCCGAGGAGGCGAAATGGGAGTAGGATCAGCCACACCAGCGGATACAGCACGAGGGCCAGGAGGGCGACGGGCCAGCACAGGACCAGGAGCATGCGCCAGAGAATAAACGTCAGCATTGCGATACCTCAAATTCGATAGCAACCTGCGGGGAAACTCGTAACTACGGGATCATCCTCCTACCGGAACGCCTTCGCCAAACCCGGGCAAGCCTCCAGATCCCAAACACGATCAACCCCGCCAACAACACCCCTCCGCCGACCACGATCTTCGCCAACACCGGAAAGCCCCACGAGACAGCAAACGACATGGACACATACCTGATGCAAGAAGTGTCGACGTTCCCGGTCCGCACGAATGTCCGGAGCAGATGTGCCGTTACCTCGGGCTGCAATTCCCACAGGTCAGCAATATGCCCCGCCTCCAACATCACCACATGTTTCCCGTTGGGAAAATGCGGAATGAATTCGGCCTCGGCGTTCATGGGAGGCGTCGAGAAGTCGAGCGATCCAGAAAGTATGAGTGTCGCCGTCGAACATGTCTCGACGGATCGAAATCTCTCGGGAATTCTGGTCACCGGCCACATTCCAGACTGTCCTGCTCCCCAGAGGAATGCGCCCAAAGGCGCGCCAAGGATCGCCCCCTCCGGCATGAGCTCGTGATAATAGTCCCTGCCCGGTTCGAAATCCGCGCTCATAGCCTTCGATGCGTTATCACCCCAGTTCACAACAGTCGGAAAGATACGTCCACCAACGAATGAGAAGAGCCATACGCCGCTCGGATCACCTTGCGCAGCTGCCACGTAGGTATCAAACCCCTGTGCGGCCGTTCCGCGATGGAACAGAAAAGCGTTCATCGCCGCCTTCACCGTCCCTTCGTGGATCGGGAAGAAGAGCCATCGCTTCGGGAAGTCAGCATGGACACGCCTGATCGCCTCCACGAGGTCCGGAGCCCGACGCACGGCGTTCGAGTCCTGCTTCCAAAGCTCACCGTACCGGCCCAGAAGCGAATCGCATTGCCGCGGATCCCACACCATGCGCCCCGGTGGATTCGCGCCGATCAGGATCATTCGATGCACCCGCTCGGGATACAGCACGGCATAGTAATACGCGATACGTGTGCCAAAGCTTTCGGCGACGATGGTGATCTTGTCGATACCCAAAGCCGCTCGCGCCTCCTCGATGTCCTGCGCGACGTTCACCGCCGTGTAGTTCCTCACGTCCACACCCGTGACCCGAAGACGCTCAGCG
>CAYIHQ010000553.1:0-609 GCA_964362905.1 uncultured Ignavibacteriaceae bacterium | reverse complement strand
GCGACTTGCCGGATCACTGCCGTATCCAGGATGTCCCCTGCTGATTCCAGGATCTCGACGATCTCCGGGCAATCCAGCGATACTTCTCCATCGACGCCGCGGTAGCCGACCATGATGTGGTCGGAAGAATCGATGAACGTGTCGTACCGCAGGGAGCCCATGTTCGACTGCCCCGGTCCGCCGCTGAACCACATCACAGGCGGATACGCAGCAGTGTCGGTCGCGCGGAAGCTAACGTTAGGGAGCCGGATGCGGCGGCCGTCGGCCTGCGATCTGTCCTCGGCAACAGAACATGTGCCGGAATCGGCGGCGAGGTCGATGGAACGATCTTCCAGCCACCCGCCTTGAGTCGGGGCCCGGAGAGGATGCGACTCACGGTACGGATGCATCGTCATGGTGGATTGCGCTGCGGCAACGACTGGAAGCGTTGCAAGAAGAATGAAGGCGATGCGGGTCATGGGACACCTCGAGAAACGGTACTAAAAGGATGCATCGAATGCGAAGGCAAGAAAGGGATGGATCAGCGTCAGGGTATCAGGTAGCAGGTATTCGGAACCAGGGACTCGGACCTGATCCCAAGTCCCCCACATCCCCTCTCCCAATCCCCAT
>CAYIHQ010000552.1:0-2214 GCA_964362905.1 uncultured Ignavibacteriaceae bacterium | reverse complement strand
AGCGCTTTGCGCTCGGAGAAGGCGCTGATCGTGACTGGGATCGGGGGTTCCTCCACCGCCTGAGCCACAGCAGCGGCTGTCGTGGAGAGGAACAGCGATGATATCCAAAGTAGGGTGCGGATGCGCATAGGGGGTCCTGCGTACCTGAAGAAGTCGGCTGGAAAGTAATGATCCTCCGGCTCAAGTCCAAGCGTCTCGTTGATATTGAAGGGGCTTGTCGGTACTTTGCCGCACCTTTCCACTGGAAAACCGCCATGAGATCCGTCCTGCTCTCGCTCTCGTTCCTCCCTCTCTGTCTTTTTTCACAACCCCGCTCGGCCGACTTGATCCTGGTCAACGGTAAGGTGTGGACTGTGGATCCGTCGAAACCGACGGCAGAAGCCGTGGCCGTCATCGGCGACCGCATCGTGGCGGTCGGCACAAATCGAGAGATCCGGACCCTCGAGGGAACCTCGACGCGCGTGATCGACCTTCGGGGCCGTCGCCTCCTCCCGGGTTTCATCGACAACCATGCGCATTTTCTGTCTGGCGGCTTTCAGTTGCAGTCCGTGGACCTTCGCACGGCAAAAGATCCATCGGCATTCGCCGCTCTGATCGAAGAACGCGCACGCCGCAATCCCGGCCGGTGGATCACGGGGGGCGACTGGGACCACGATGCCTGGCCAGGTGGGCCCTTGCCGACGAAAGAGTTGGTGGACCGGTTCACGCCGAACACACCCGTCTTCGTCAATCGGTACGACGGCCATATGGCCCTCGCAAATTCGCATGTGCTGAAGTTGGCCGGCATCACCAGGGAGACGCCCGACCCTCCGGGTGGGAGCATCGTCCACGACGCTGCGACAGGCGAGCCGACCGGCGTTCTGAAGGATGAAGCCATATCGTTCGTCTACCGGCTCATGCCGGACGCCACCGCTGAAGAGATGGAAGATGCGGCGCTCCTGGCGTTGGCCGAGGCGCGGCGATTCGGCGTCACCTCCATCCAGGATGTATCCATCGGACCCCACGTCCGCGCCTATGAGTCCATCCGGCGCCAGGGGAAACTGACGGCCCGACTCCATTGCCGCTTACCCCTCGGAGGATGGAAGAGTCTCGGTGCGGCTGGGCTGGAAGTCCCCTTCGGCGACGAGTGGATTAGGGTCGGTTCCTTGAAGGCCTTCGCCGACGGTTCGCTCGGATCTTCGACGGCGCTCTTCTTCGACCCGTTCACATCCGATCCTTCCACTCACGGATTACCGAGCGATATCGTGCTCGACGGAAGCCTGACGACCTGGTCGCTGGCGGCGGACAAGGCGCATCTGCAGCTCTCGATCCATGCCATCGGCGACAGCGCCAACAGTCTCGTGCTGGACCTCTTCGACCGGATCAGCCGAGCGCCCCCGTCGTGGGACCGCAGGTTCCGCATCGCACACGCCCAGCACATCCATCCCAGAGACTTCGCCCGGTTCGCAGAGCTCGGCGTTATCGCCTCTGTCCAGCCGTACCATGCCATCGACGACGGCCGGTGGGCCGAAAAACGCATCGGGCGGGAACGGTGCAAGACCACGTACCCCTTCCGGTCGTTCCTCGATGCCGGCGTCAAGTTGAGCTTTGGCAGCGACTGGACGGTCGGTCCGCTCGACCCGATCTTGGGCATCTATGCCGCCGTCACCCGTCGCACGACGGACGGCGCCAACCCGGGCGGTTGGTTCCCCGAACAGAAGATCACGGTGGCAGAGGCGGTGGAAGCGTACACGATCACGAACGCCTACGCCGCCTTTGAAGAGAAGGAGAAGGGGAGCCTGACGCCGGGCAAACTTGCCGACTTCGTCGTCCTTTCCGATGACATCTTCTCGATCGACCCCGTGCGAATCGAACAGGTAAAGGTGGACCTGACGATCGTGGGAGGGACGGTGGTCTTCGAACGTCCCGCGCGGTGAGAGCGGTCATGCCTGCAGCTGCATCGCGAACCTCGGACCTGCAGTTCATCAAAGGCGTCGGACCGCGACGTATGGCGGCATTGCAGGAGTACGGCATTCACACGCTCCACGATCTGCTCCTCACGTTTCCGCGCGGCTATCTCGACCGCAGCCGCATCGTCACGATCAATGACCTTCGGCGCCTCGCCGCCGACCCGTCCGAAGTGACGGTCGTCGGCAGCATCGTCAAGCAGGAAGCCCGCCGCTCGAAGCGCTCCAATCGTGTTCTCTTCCTTCTCACCGTGACCGACGGAACTGG
>CAYIHQ010000551.1:0-2216 GCA_964362905.1 uncultured Ignavibacteriaceae bacterium | reverse complement strand
GCCGATATTATACAACTATAAAAATAAATTGCAAATAGTCTTTGATTTTAAACTGCATCCCAACTGTGCAATTCACCGTGATGCTTCTTGCACAAAAACGTTACGTCCCTTTTTGCTTTATAATTGTGATGATGACGCTCTCTCTTCTCTTTAGTACCACACACCAAACAACTATCGTTCTCCTTAAACGGATGTCTTCTAAAAATACCAACAGCCCTTGCTTTCTCCTTATTCCTTGCCCTATACGACTTAACTGCCGCATATATAACCTCTTTGCCTTCCGGTGACTTCCGGTAACACTTTTGATTACAATACTGCTGGTCGGTCTTTATAAGTCTAAATTCCACACCACATTCTTTACACACGCCCTTCCGATCTATCTTACCACCCAATACATTGCCATATCGCCTCAATGCCATACCGTGATTTATACAAAGACCCTTAGCCCTTCTTAATTCACCACACCCTTCAACCATACATTTTAACCCCTTCTGCTGTTCTCTACTACCAATACTACCCATATTAAATACCCTCTTTAAAAAGTATTAAAATTATAGGTATATTATATCTTAACATTATAAACATGTCAAGCTTTTAATGTAACTTTTTATATATAAACATGACTTTAATTTAAAAACTATACGGAGATATATATATATATAAATGTCCATTGTGATGTTCAGTCCGTACCCCACCCCTCGACTCCGTACCCCAACATGATATATGTATTGTGTAGACCCAATAATATACAATATGTTACAATGACAAAGTAATACTATGAAGTAGTAACTATATGATTGATATAGACTTATAACTTACGGTAGGCATGTGGTGTGTATTATGACGTGACATTATCAGTGGTAGGTACAACATCTTGTACGGTAGTACATCTTACAGTCTTGAGTAACTCTTGCTTGCGGCGCTCCAAATCATCCAGTGATGCAGTAACGGAAAACGACTCTATGCGTAAAGTGGCTTGACCACGTAACATACGTATTTTATCCTCTAAGATACCGAGGGCGGTTACGTCCTGCAGGAGGGAGCTCTTTTGGTGTTTTCCCTGGTCAATGCTGTTATATATCTTACGTTGTAAGTTTTCAAATTTATGGTCTTTACACTTTCCAAAATCAACGAAATCATCTGCATCCCGTATGCGATAGTGTATGTTTTGTTTACTGCATCCGAGGGCGTCGGCTATCCGTTGCAAGCTCATGCCCTCGCGGCGTAGGGCTGCGATAGCTTCTATGGATATGTTTTTGTTGGTTGTGTCATAGGTGTTAATGGTATCATCATCGTCAATTACTTGGGTGGTCTGTGGTATGGATTGCAGGTCAGTTGTAGTCATACGAGTTGTTAGTTGTTAGTAGATTAGGCGCTCCCAAAAAGCGCCGACTAAATTAACAGTTGTTGTTAGTTGTTGCATGGTAAGCACCAGGTATGGTGTAGGTTAATTATTAACAGAGCATGCCATTGTAAGGCAGTGTTGCGCCCTTTTTGGGAGGGCACACACCAGAAACGAAAGAGACAAAAGAAACTGCATTTCATTGTAACAACGTTCTTTTTTTCTGTCAATAGAAATTAAAAATATATTTTCTTTGGTGCGTATTTCATAATGCAATAGCTGGTTTTATTTTGCAATCTGGTGCAATCCTTGTATATTGGGCATCTGCTGGTTATGCTTTTGCCTGCATAACGCTTAGCCTTATTATATGCAGGTTACAAGGCATTGCAACATTGCAACATTATGCCTGTTTTTCGATGTTGATTTTTTCACCAAAAAATATTTATCAAAATAAGCATTAATCATAATTATTTATATACATTATACTTATGACATATTATGAAATAAATATACGATTTCGGCATGAACGGAATGATTATCGCTCTATATCCTAACAGATTCGCACGGCGAGTCGAAAAGTAAATCTCTGTGAGAAGGAGAGGTAAAATGGAACAGACGAAAAAAGAAGTACGACAAGCTTTTTGGGAAAAATACGGGTATCCGCTATTACCGGGGCGGATGCAGATTAGTTATCACGGTGCATATCAAGCATCCGTCCAAATTTTTCAGGGCGGAAAATTAGTACAGGATGTATCTGTGCGGTGCGCTAATCCTTGCGGAGGGAGGTTGATAGACTAATGCGATAGTATATAACTTTAACCTTCTCCCCGTCATCCGGCGGGGAGATACAAATTAGAAGGAGAGAAACTATGAA
>CAYIHQ010000550.1:0-2217 GCA_964362905.1 uncultured Ignavibacteriaceae bacterium | reverse complement strand
TCAGATGATGCGCAAAGAAGGGTGACTCGATGCTGTCCGTGTAGAACGCGCTGGTCGATGCATTCCACTGGATCCTGCCCAACGAGTCGCCGGATTCGTTGTTCCACTGACCATGGTACCACGGACCCATCACCAGGCGTACGTCGGACCCGGTGGATTGACGCTCGGCCGACGCGTATGAATGGAGGGCGCCATAGAGATTTTCGGTATCGAACCAACCTCCCACAACCAGGACGGCAGGACGGATATTTTTCAAATGGGGAAGGATGCTGCGTCCAGCCCAGAAATCATTCCATTGCCCGTTGCTGAAGAGTGTATTCCAAAATGCCACGCTGTCGTGGAGATAGAGCTCGTTCGCGTTCCGCAGAGCGCCCATCCGCAGAAAGAAGTCATACTCGTCCGGCGTGCCGTGGTCGAAGAACCGGTCGGGCTCGGACTTGGGGACCGGACGGGGCCATCCAAACCACGAATAGAAATTGAACGCGTGCGGGAGCATGAACGCGCCGTTGTGGTAGAAATCATCTCCCGACATCCACTGCGAAACGGGTGCCTGGGGCGAGGTCGCCTTGACCGCCGGATGTGCGCCGATCGTTCCCATCCAGGTGTAGAATCCGGGATAGGAGATGCCACTGATGCCGACGCGGCCGTTGTGCTGCCGGAGGTTCTTCAGCAACCATTCGACCGTGTCGTACGTGTCCGAGCTCTCGTCGATCTCCTGCGGCGATCGTTTCTCCGGCCGATACGGTCGGACGTTCTCGAATTCCCCCTCGGACATGTAACGTCCCCGCACATCCTGAACCACGATAATATATCCGTCCCGGAAGTACCGGGCTCGCTGATTTCCGACGGAGGTGGGGAAGCGGTCTTCACCGTACGGTGCCGACGAGTACGGAGATCGCGTGAGAAGGATCGGGTACGTTTTCGAGGTATCCTTCGGCGCATAAACGGCCGTGAAAAGCTTCACGCCGTCGCGCACTGGGATCAGGTGTTCTCGTTTCGTGTAGTGCGCTTGGACGTCGTACGTCGGTTGCGCGGCAAGTGCCGTGGTGAAAAGGAAAACTGCGACCCAGAGGAGAGTGGATCGGCCGACCATGTGAACCTCCGTTGGTGGCGTCGATGTGTGAGCGCACATCACGCGTTGAACGTCCTTCACTGATCCTTCAGGAGCGGAAGCACGATCCTCGTCGGTCGGCCGGACGCATGGTACACACGTTGCGTTGTGGGCCGATAATCGGACGCCGAGGCCTTGTAGAGATCTTGGAACGATCCGGTGTTCCGGTCGACCAGAGGGAACCAGGTGCTCTGGATCTGGACCATGATCCGGTGACCCGCGCGGAATCGGTGGAGTTTGTCGGCAAGTCCCCACGTATACTTCACCGGACGATTCGCCGGGACCGCCGTAGGCTCTTCGAAGCTGTCGCGGAACTTCGCCCGAAGGGCTTCGCCCGCCACCAGCATCTGGAATCCTCCCATCCGTACACCCGTCGGATTCGACTTGGGATCGGGCGTATCCGGTGGGAAAACGTCGATCAGCTTCACGATCCAATCACAGTCCGTTCCGCTCGTGGAGGCGTGCAACTCGACCGTCGCCGGACCCGCGACCGTCACATCCTCCGCCAGCGGTTCAGTCTGGTACACGAGAACATCCGGACGTGAAGCGGCGAATCGTTGATCCTCCACCATGTACAGATGCCCCATCGACATCGTGGTCTGGGCGGTGAAGGGGACCGGCTTGGCGGGGTCGCTCACATACGAATTGGCCCCGTCCGACTGGGTGGGTGCGGCAAACGACAGGAGACCGCCTTCACGAAGATATAGGGGCGTCGGTGTGGCTGCTTTCGGCGGCCAGGCATCGAACGACCGCCATTCATTCGCACCGGTCATGAACGCGGTGATCTCTGGAAGACTGTCAGCACCTTCGTTCTTCAAGTGTGCGTTGAAAAACTTTCGTTCGACGTTTTCACGATACCACAGGCCCGTCTTCTCGCCGAATCGGATGTGCCCCAGCGTGTCGCCGTCCACACGCGCCCAACCCCCGTGGTGCCACGGGCCCCACACGAGGATGTTGCGCGAACCGGGAGAGCGCTGTTCGATCGTCCGGTAGATGTTGACCGCCCCATACTTGTCCTCCGAATCGAACCAGCCCCCCACCGTCATGACGGCGGGAGCGGTGCGGCCCAGATGCGGCAACACGTTCCGCGCCCGCCAGTAGGAATC
>CAYIHQ010000549.1:1646-2219 GCA_964362905.1 uncultured Ignavibacteriaceae bacterium | reverse complement strand
ATCGATTCGTCCACCGCGGTCGCGCCCCGCAGGACGATGCCGTCCACGGGAATCTTCTCGCCTGGACGCACAAGGACCTCGTCGTCCACCCGCACGTCTTCCACCGGCACATCCAGCTCCTTACCGTTTCGCCGGATCCTGGCCGAACGGGGCTGGAGGGCGATGAGCGAACGAATGGCGTCCGAGGCCCGTCGCTTGGCTGTGGCTTCGAGGACCTTACCGAGGAGGATGAGCGCGATGATCGTTGCCGCAGTATCGAAATAGACGTGGTCGGCGACTCGAATGCCCAGCCAATGGGGGAAGAGTACGGCGACACTACTATAGAGGTACGCAGCACCCGTTCCGACAGCGACGAGGGTATTCATGTCGGCGGAGCCGTGCCGGGCAACAGTCCAGGCAGATCGGAAAAATCGTCGTCCTGGAATGAACAGAATGAACGTCGTCGCGATGAACAGAAGCTTGTTCGCATCATCGTGGCTGAGCGGGAACCAGTCATGGAATGACGGCAACATCATGAGCATGCTGACCGCCATGATCGGAAGAGCGAGCGCGACGCTGAGGATCAGGTCACGA
>CAYIHQ010000549.1:0-1636 GCA_964362905.1 uncultured Ignavibacteriaceae bacterium | reverse complement strand
TTGGGTTCCTTCGAAGGCAGGACAAGTTGGTACCCGGACTCACGGACAGCCTGCGCCAATGCATCGAGCGAGGTCCTGGTGGTATCGAAGGACAACGACACCTTTTCCGTCGCGAGGTTGACCGATGCGTTAGACACGCCTTCGATCTTGAGCAGGGTCTTTTCCACGCGCGTCACGCACGATGCGCAGGTCATACCTTGGACGGGGAGAGAGATGGTTTGAATGGGTGAGGAAGCCATGAAAGATTGCGGATTTCGGATCGTCGATTGCCCCGCCTCGAATTGGTCGCCTAGCGAAAGGGGCCGCTTCGCGGCGGATTATCCGAGACAGAATCTCCCGTCAGGAAATGTCGGTCACTTCATACCCTGCGGCGGCGACGGCAGCGCGGAGGTCGTCGGCTTTCACCTTTTGGTCATCGACAATGACGACCGCAGAGCCGATCTGTACATCCTTGACATCGGCGACCTTGGAGAGTTCCTTTTTGACGTGCATGACGCAATGATCGCATGACATGCCTAGGATCTTGAGGGTGCGGAGCGACATAGGGCCTCCTTGGGAAATACGAAGTCCGAAGCACGAAATACGATGGAAGGTCCGGAAGTCGATGAAGAGGCACAAACCGGCAATGGGCCAGTGCGACTTGGACCTGAGACCAAGATACGACGGACACCGAAGCTGAGCATTACAGGATGTGGGAAATGATGTGTAAGAGAAGGGGGGTATTGGGGAGTGGGGAATAGGTATCGGGAATTCGGGATTGGGGGGCGTGCACGGCTCGAATGCTCACAAAACGTCCATCAGGTCCGGAATACCCCTCAATGGCCCACTTTGTCCAACGGTTTCCGCCTTCCCTTTCCCATCGTCCGAAATGCTGTCGGGGTCATGCCCGTGACCTGGCGGAATTGGTTGGACAGGTGCTGTACACTGCTGTACCCCATCTGCCAAGCTATCTCGCTGAGGGTGTGCTCGCCGTACTTGAGGAGTTCCTTCACTCGCTCGATCCGTTGTTGGATGAAATACTGCTCGATCGTGACGCCTTCGATCGTGGAAAACAGCGTCGAAAGGCCGTGATAGTCCTGACCGAGGGCTTTCGAGAGGTGCGTGGACAGATTGGGGCGGCGGCCGGCGGCTTCCGGGGACCGGTGGACCATCTTCACGATCTCCACCTTGATGGCCTCGATGGTCTTCCTGCGACGATCCTCGAGGAGCTCGAAGCCGTTGTCGGCAAGCATCCCGCGGATGCGTTCGAGGTCGATGGCACGCTTCCCATCGGCAACTTCCGCCTCTCCGAGCTCGACACGACGAACATCCAGACCGAGTGTGGTGAGTTCTTCGCGCACAACGCGGATGCACCGGTCGCAGACCATGTTGCGAATGGCAAGAACGACGGGAGGAGTGGACATGGGCATCGGGGAATGGGTTTAAGGAATCAGGGCGTTGGCCGCGAAAGGTGCGTCATCTGATCTCCGCATTCATGCCGCCCCGAGTAGTTGCACGTGTCATCTCTTCCATCTTGCATGCTTTATCTTCCGTCTCCCGTCTCCCGTCTTCCATCTCCTGTCTCCCATCTCCCCCCCATCTTCACCCCACCATCACCCCACCGCCATTGACACTGATCGTACTGCCGACGAGATGT
>CAYIHQ010000548.1:0-2226 GCA_964362905.1 uncultured Ignavibacteriaceae bacterium | reverse complement strand
TGGAGATAGGTCTCTTCCGTGAGGTCCAGCTGACGGCTCTTCTGGATCTGGAGCAATTCTCCTTCGCTCATCCGGCGCACCGCCGTCGACGTGCAGTGCAGGAAATCGTAGTCGTTATGTTCCAGGGAGAGCAGGAGGCCTTTCGCGAGAAGATAGTCGCCGAGGAGGACGGCGACTTTGTTCTTCCACACCGCATTGATCGAAGCAAGTCCGCGGCGAGTGTCGGCGTCGTCCACCACGTCATCGTGGACGAGCGTGGCCGTGTGCAGCGTTTCGACAAGGGCGGCGGCCCGAAAGGTGCGGTCCACGATGCCTCCGCATGCCTTGGCGCTCAGCAGGACCAGCAAGGGTCGCACCCGCTTTCCCTTCTGCCGCAGAATGTACCGCGTCACGATGTTCAGGAGCCCCACCTGCGAGGTCAGGGAGCCACGGAACATCCGTTCGAACTGGGTGAGTTCGGCATCGACGGGTCCCCGGAGGGCGTCCAGTCCGGCGGATCGGGTCATGCCGCGGCCCCGGCGGGAGGATCGCTCTTCTTGCGTGAGGCACCGGCGACGAAGATGCTGATCTCGTAGAGGATCAACATGGGAGCTGCCAGAAGAACCTGGGTGACGATGTCGGGCGTCGGCGTGACCACGGCCGAGACGATGAGAATGGCGATAATCGCGTGCCGGCGATACTTCCTCATGAATGCGGGCGTGAGAAGGCCCATCTTGGCGAGGAAGAACGAGATCATCGGAAGCTCGAAGACCAGCCCCGCGCCGGCGAGGAGCGCCAGGACAAAGCTGACATACTGGTCGGTGGCGATATTGAGGTCGATGTTCTGCGTGCCGAACGTCGAAAAAAATGTGAGCGCGGTCGGCAGAAGGACGAAGTAGGCGAACGCGACGCCGGCGAAGAAACACAGGGAGGTGAAGAACACGATGCGCGAGATGTACCGGCGCTCACGGGAGAGAAGTCCAGGAGCGACGAACCGCCACAGCCACCAGAGCGTGTTCGGCATGGAGACGATGAACCCGCAGACGAGGATCGTCTCCATGTACAGAACAATGATCCCGTACGGGGAAAGGACCTGCGCCTTCAGGCCGACGGCGCGCAGCGGTCCCAGGAGGACGTTATTGACGATGAAGTCCGCATAGACGGAGCAGGCGATCGTGGCGACGAGGATGCCAACGACGGCCTTGACGACGGACCAGCGCAGCTCCTCTAGATGATCGAAGAACGACATCTCTCTGCCGATCGGCTCGTTTGCTGGGTCAGTGTCCGGGGTGCCTACGGGCGGCATCGGATCACGCGCTCGTCAATTCGGGATACAGCGGAAAACCAGCGCACAACTGCCGGACCTGCCCGCTGATGGCGGCGAGGGCGGAGATGTCCGTCCGGGACTGGAGGGCACGATCGATGAGTCCGGCGACCGCGCGCATTTCCGGTTCCTTCATCCCGCGGGTGGTGATGGCCGGTGAGCCGACACGAATGCCGCTGGTGATGAGGGGGGATTTGTCGTCGAAGGGGACGGCGTTCTTGTTGACGGTGATCCCCGCCAGGTCCAACGCCTCTTGAGCGTCCTTGCCGGTGATGCCCTTGTTCCGAAGGTCGATGAGCAGCAGGTGGTTGTCGGTTCCGCCCGACACGATCTGGTAACCGGCGTCCGTCAATGCCGACGCAAGGGCCTGCGCATTGCGAATGACCTGCTGCGCATAGCCCGCGAATTCGGGAAGCAGGTTCTCACCGAACCCGACCGCCTTCGCAGCAATGACGTGCATCAGCGGTCCTCCCTGGACTCCCGGGATGACCATGGAATCCAGGAGTTCCGACATGAGCTTCGGCCGTCCCGATTTCTGCCAGACGAGTCCGAACGGGTTCTCGAAGTCCTTTCCCATGAGGATCAACCCTCCGCGCGGGCCCCGGAGCGTCTTGTGTGTGGTCGAGGTCACGACATGGCAGTGGGGAAGGGGGTCGTTCAGCAGTTTGGCCGCGATGAGGCCGGCCGGATGTGCGATATCGGCGAAGAGAAAGGCGCCGACCTCGTCGGCGATGCGTCGAAATGCAGAGTAGTCGATGTTGCGGGAGTACGCGCTCGCTCCCACGGTGATCATTTTTGGCCGTTCGGTCCGGGCGACGCGAGCAACGGCATCGAGGTCAATGAGTCCCGTGGCGCGGTCGATCCCATACGCGGCGAAATGATACAGTTGCCCGGAGAAGTTCACCGGCGAGCCGTGCGTCAAG
>CAYIHQ010000547.1:0-2227 GCA_964362905.1 uncultured Ignavibacteriaceae bacterium | reverse complement strand
AAGGAGTTTAGAAGGGGTCAGAGGAGGTCGCCAAGGTGACGCCTCTGACCCCTTCGCCTTCTTTGAAACCTCCCCTCATCCTCTCTCCTCCATCCTTTATCCTCCCCCGCTCTCTTTCTTCTTCGCCTGCCGACCGCTACATTCCTCCTCCCGTTAATGGCCGCCGAAAAACCCTATCTTCTTGGCATCAGTGCCGACGAACTGGAGCGCATGCGATTCCAGCATGGCGTCTGGAAGCACGTCACGGACGGCTTTCTGGACCGGATGGGTGTCGCAGGGGGATGGCGATGCCTGGACGTAGGAGCGGGGCCTGGCTTTGTGACGATGGATCTACGCGAGCGGGTCGGAGAGAACGGATCGGTGACAGCGCTAGATCCTTCCCCACTTTATCTTGAGCACGTCCGCGAATTGACGCAGGAAAAGGGCTGGACAAATGTTGCGACCGTCCAGTCCGATCTTGAGAATGCGCTGCTTCCCGAAGCGGCCTTCAATCTCGCGTATGTCCGATGGGTTGTGAACTTTGTGCCGGACCGTGTCCGATTCCTTCGTGCCCTGGCTCGATCAGTTCGAAGCGGTGGCATCATCGCCGTGGAAGACTACTTCTACGAAGGCCTGGCGGTCCATCCACGCGGCACCGACTTCGACCGCATGCCGGACATCGTTCGGCGGTACTACCGATCGGGAGGAGGGGATCCCTATGCGATCGCCGACGTGCCTGCGTTGCTGCGAGCCGAAGGATTCGGACTGGTGCAGTTCATGCCCCAGCAACAGGTGGGGGGCAAGGACAGTCCGGTCTTCCAATGGGCGTCGCAGTTCTTTCGGTTGCATCTGCCGTTGATGGCCGAGCGGGGGGTGATCGACTCGGAGGAGCGGGATCGGCAGCTCCGAAACCTCGACAAGCTTGCGAACGATCCGACGATGATGTTTTTCTCACCGATCGTCGTGCAGTGCGCGATGCGGAAGCGGTAAGAATGCATGGAAGTAGTGCATCGCTTCGCGATAGTTGTATTGGGCCTCCGGCTGGAGGGCGACCGCCAAGACCGCCAAGGACACGAAGAACGCCAAGGTGATATTGTCAAAGCTCTCAACTTGTCATTCCGAACGAGCCGTTGTTGGAAGGATCTCAAGAAGAAAGGCTCGATTCGCCTGCCTGCCGTGCCGGCAGGATAGGCAGGGAATCTCACTTTCATTCAATCCTTGCAGGCCACGGTTCCCCAATCTCGCTTTCTCACATCCACACCAGGCTACCACCGATGATATCACGACTGTCACTCCTTGCACTGGTATTCTCCATGACTGCCTTCGCCCAACCCTCCATCCACTACACTCTCGGCATGTCCCGTCCGTCCAGCCATTTTCTGGAGGTCGAGGTCCGCGTGACGGGGCTCCCGTCCAGCGAACGCACGGCTGACTTCGCCATCCCCGCCTGGCGCACAGGACGGTATGTGATCTTCGACTTCTCCGGCGGTGTCGTCGAGGTAGCCGCCTCCGACGGTTCCGGCGGGGCACTGCCAGTCGAGAAGACCGACAAGCAGACGTGGCGCGTGGCCAAAGGGTGGAGCACGACGGTGCTGGTGAGATACCGCGTGTATGCGAACGAGTTCAACATGCGCACACGCGGACTAAACGATGAGCACGCATTCGTCGACCCGGCTTCGGTCTTCATGTACGTGCCGTCCCTACAGAGTCGTCCGTTGACGATCGAGGTGAAACCGTACGGTTCGTGGAAGGTGACGACGGGACTCGACCCCGTGGCCGGACGTCCACATGTCTTCAGCGCGCCGAGCTACGAGTACTTCGCCGACTGTCCGATCGAAGTCGGGAACCAGAAGGAGTTCACGTTCGATGTGGACGGTGTGCCGCACGTGTGGATGATCGTTGGCGAAGGCAACTATGACATCGACCGGCTCATTGAAGACACCAAGAAGCTCGTGCTCGCGAACAAAGAATTCTGGGGACGGCTTCCGTACCGCCGGTACATCTTCATGCTCCACCTCAGCCTGACCTCCGGCGGCGGCACGGAGCACATCAACTCCACGATCATGGGGACAAGGCCGTTCGGCTTCTCATCGCCCGGGGGTTACCGCGGATTTCTGGGTCTCCTGTCGCACGAATACTTCCACACCTGGAATGTCAAGCAGCTTCGTCCTGCCGCCATCACGCCGTACGATTTTTCAAAAGAGAATTATTCTCGCGAACTGTGGGTGGCGGAGGGGACGACCTCGTT
>CAYIHQ010000546.1:0-2229 GCA_964362905.1 uncultured Ignavibacteriaceae bacterium | reverse complement strand
GACATTGGAGATGCCGCTGTTCTGGCGAGCATCTCAGCAGCGTACGGCAACACTCGAAGCGAAGAAGATTTTTCCGCGCTTGTCGCGGGCGGGACTGCCGTAACAGGGCGTACGACGGTTCTCGGAGGCGACCTCACGGTCAAGTACCTCCTGGATGCCATTCGATACATCTCCTTCCAATCCGAATACCTCTGGCGGCATACGGACGGCACGCTCTACTCGAGCGACAACGTCCTGCCCGTTCCGCAGGTCACCCTGGAGAAGCGTCAGTCGGGGCTGTATGCCCAGGCCGTCATGAAGTTCGATCTGCGTATGCGCGGTGGCATCCGGATCGACTATCTCCATCTGAACGAGGTCGAGGAGGCCGGGATCTGGAGCGCCCTTCCGGAAGGCCTCCCACGCTACAGCTGCATGATGGAATACAACCCCACCGAGTTTTCCCGGATCCGACTGCAGTACACCTTTGACCGGTCGAGGTCCGACAATGTGAGCAACCCTTCCGACAGGGTTGCCATTCACGAAGTGAGCCTGCAGGTGAATCTTGCGATCGGGGCTCATGGAGCCCACTCGTTCTGATGGAAAGGATAGTGAGATGAAAAAGCTTCTCTGGAGAAGTCTTGCGTGTGCGCTCGTCCTCTCGTCTCTGTCGTGGGCCAGACCCCTCCATGTCGTTGTGGCATATCCGTACATCGGTGATCTGGTCGAGAGGATCGGAGGCGGCAACGTCCGAGTGTTCGTGCTTGCGCGCGGTGACTACAACCCTCATGTGATCATCCCGCGGCCTTCGTTCATCGCGCAGATCCGACGAGCGGACCTTCTCATCATCAGCGGGGCTCAGCTCGAGATCGGGTGGATGCCTCCATTGCTGCGACAGGCCAACAATCCCGCGGTGCAGCCCGGCGAGCCGGGATTCCTCGACCTCTCACGCTTTGTCACGCTGATCGATGTCCCAGCGTCGGTCTCGCGTGAACACGGAGACGTCCATCCTGATGGGAATCCCCACTACTACCTCGACCCGGAGTACATTCCTCGTCTTGCGAAAGCCATTCAGGAGAGGCTCTCGCAGCTAGACTCACAGAATTCGTCGGCCTACGAAGGCAGATACCGTGACTTCCTGGACCTCTGGAACCAGAGACTGGTGCAGTGGGGTGAGAAAATGAAGTCCCTCCGGAACGTGCGGGTCGTCGAGTACCACAAGAACTACGACTACTTCCTTCGCCGATACGGGCTCCAGATCGCCGGCACGGTTGAACCGCTGCCCGGCATCCCGCCCACATCGAAGCACATCGAGCATCTGGAATCGCTCCTTGCCGCGAACCCCGCGCGCTTCATCCTGCAGGACGTGTACAATCCCGATGATGCGTCCACACACCTGGCGGAGAAGCTCGGCATGAAGCTTGTCGTGATGCCGCACGATGTGGGCTCCTTAAAGGAGGCCACCAGCGTCATGGCGATGTTCGACGAACTTGTCCGGAGGATCACCGAATGACCGATGTCCTGTTATCCGCCTTCCTGCTCTCCGTGGTGCTCCTGGGCATCCACTCGTTCTTCGGCCTTGAGATCATCAAACGGGGGATCATCTTCACCGACCTCGCGATCGGTCAGATGGCCGCCATGGGGGCGGCGATCTCTCTCCTCTTTCTGGACGGTGGGTACCTGGACCTCATTTCTCTTGCCTTCGCGCTTCTGGGCGGAGCCGTCATCGCCTTCGCTTCGCGCCGGGCGACGAGCCATGAGGCCTTCATCGGGCTTCTGTACGCTTTCGGCCTCGCGGCGGTGTTCATCATCCTGTCCAAGTCCTACCACGGGATGGAGACCTTCCAGAAGCTGATGGCATCCGACATCCTCTTCACCCCGCTGTCGGAGATCGCCGTCACGGCCGTGATCTATGCAGTGCTTGGTGCCATCCTCCTGGTGTTCTACCCCAAGGCGAGCGGACTGGCGAAGGAAGCCATCTTTTTCGTGACTTTTGCCGTCACGGTGACCATTGCGGTGCGACTTGCCGGTGTGCTCATCGTGTTTGCCTTGCTGGTGTCCCCCGCGCTCATGGCGCTCAAGATCAGAAGGGGAAAAGCGCTCATCAATGCGTGGATCATCGGTACGGTCGTCAATCTGGTGGCGATCATCATTTCCTACAACTACGACCTGCCCACCGGCTATACGCTGGTGGCACTGCACGCGCTTCTGGCCCTTGTTGTGTCCTTGATCGTCCCTCCACCGGGCGAAGCC
>CAYIHQ010000545.1:0-2231 GCA_964362905.1 uncultured Ignavibacteriaceae bacterium | reverse complement strand
GCGCCGGGGCCCGGCTTGCGAGCGGCCTGTACTTTGCTCGTCTGGTTGTGAACACAGATGGAGGAATGAGCTTCATCCAGACGAAGAAGCTTCTGTTGGCCAAGTGATGGAATTGCTGTGGAGATCAGCTTTCGTCACTTCTGGAGGGCTGATCCACGTCCCAAAATGGAAAAGGGCGCGGGTGAGTGTCTTCTGAGACCTCCCGCGCCCTTTATATCTCGAGCCTCAGATATCCTCAACATTTCGTGCTTCGGATTTCCTTAGCATTTGGTGCTTCGCGCTTTCTTCTGAAGGCTACACAGTTTTCCGCTTTCGCGACGCTGCGTACATCACCACCGCGCCCGCCACGGAGGCCTGCCAAGAGTCGAACGACCCCACCATCGGGATCTTCACCACCACATCGCAGTTCTCCCTCACCAGTCGCCGCAATCCCTTCCCCTCGTTCCCGATCACCAATGCCACGGGGCCGGTGAAGTCCGCATCATCCACAAGCGTCGTCCCTTCGCCGTCCGTACCGATGACACGAATCCCCTTCTCCTTCAATTCATTTATGGCCTGCACGAGATTGCCCACACGTGCGATGGGCATCGACAATGCCGCGCCCGCGGAGGTCTTCATGACCGTCGCGTTCACGGTTGCCGCATGATGCTTGGGTATGACGGTTCCCTGGACTCCGAAGCAGAGCGCTGAACGAACGAGCGCCCCAAGATTGTGCGGGTCCTCGATCTCGTCCAGTAAAAGCAGAAACGCCGGCTCCGTCGTCGGCAGTTGCGCCAAAAGGTCGTCCAGTTCCAGGTACGTCGTTGGGGAGACGACCGCCACTACCCCCTGAGTCTCCATATCGCCGGTCATCTCCGCGATCCGCTCGCTCGGCGCCTGTTGCACCGGAATGCCCCGTCGCTTCGCTGCCGTGTAGATGTTGCTGATCGACGGTCCGTGCGTCCCGAACTGAATGAACACTTTTTCAACCGCCTTGTCCGAATCCAACGCCTCGAGCACGGGCTTCCGGCCCACGACTAGGTTCTCCAGCGGCTGCTGCGGTACCTCATCCGCATCCTCGCGTTGCTGGCGAAGTTCGAATTCACGCCGCTCCTCCGGAGGATGGATCTGGGCCTCCGGGCGTTGGTACTTGCCAGGTCGTCGAACTCCCTTCCAGAAGGGCTGTGGCCCTGAGGGCCGTTGCCCCGGACCCCCGGCACCCGGATGACCCGGTCGGCGCGGCCGCTTCGGAGGGAATCCACCCCCTGAATGTCGCGGCGGCCCTCCGTCGGCACTCGGCGGATGTGGACGTCGAGGTCCCTTGGGATGGAAACCGCCCGGCGGTCGCGGTGCCATTCCGTCGGCATTGGGAGAATGCGGGCGACGCGGTCCCTTGGGATGAAAGCCAGGAGAGCGCGGTGGCTGGCCGTCGGCGTTTGGGCGCGGGCGCCGGCGTGGACCCGGTGGGAATTCTGGGCGCTGCCGCGGCGGACCTTCTGCGCGGCGAAATGGACGGCGTGGAGGGCGACTAAAGGCCATAGAGGAACCTGGAGTGGAAAAGGAGATGCGATGATAAGAATGTGAATGCTTCTGAGTGAGTGTAGTTATGTCGTGCGCTTGGGCGTGAGCAGGTACCAGCCGATGAGGCCTGTCGCAACGAGGCCGAGGGAGATCAACTGCGCCTGGCTTAGGTCAGCAACCATCCGTGGATTCAGCCGAAGAAATTCCACGAGGAAGCGTTCCGTGCCGGCGAAGATGAGGTAGAGCATGAACATCTTTCCGGCAGGATGGAGCTTCGTCCGCAAGCGCCAGAGGATCCAGAAACCGATGGCGCAGGCGATGAACTCGTACATCGGCGTCGGATGGCAAAGGACATTGTCCGGGACCAGCCCGCCGGGATATTGGCTCGTGACCTCGGGAAAATCCCGAAAGGCCATCGACGGGGGATACGTGCCCTTCGAGTAGTCGGTCCCCCAGGGCAGCGTCGTCGGAAATCCGTAGTCGCCGTCACCGGCCAAATGGCATCCGATGCGGCCAATGCCGTAGGCAAGAAGAAGTCCGGGCGAGGTCGCGTCCGCCCCGACCAGGAACGGGATCTTCTTGCTCCGGAGATAGAAATAAATGCCCACGATCGTGAGCAGGAGTCCGCCATGAAACGTCAGCCCGCCCGGCGAAAAGGCCATCCGCAGGGGGTCGGCGATGAACTCGGACCAGTTCTCGATCAGGTGGAGTAATTTCGAGCCCGCCACGCC
>CAYIHQ010000544.1:0-2232 GCA_964362905.1 uncultured Ignavibacteriaceae bacterium | reverse complement strand
GATCATGCTGGACAATGGGGGGCCTACTGGAGACCTTCAATTAGTGCTTAATACCACGGCAGGAGCCTCGCTGAGAACCTTGGCTCAGTTAACCAAGGCAAATGAGGCAGGAGGGGATTCATTACTCAGACAGGGAGTCCTTCTTGATCTCCATAGTTTCGCTATCAGAGAGAGCGCACAGGTTAAGAGCCACACAGCAGGAACCGCAGCCTCCGCAACCACGAACGCCGCTGGTTATGCAGTCGGAGCAACTACAATAACCCTGGCCGTGGCGGGTACTGGCACTATTCTGGCGGGTGATGTTGTAAGCTTTGCCGGAGATGCTAACAAGTACGTTGTGCTTACTGGCGATGCTGACGTATCTGGCGGTGGAACAATAGTGTTGCAGGCTCCAGGACTCAAAGTGGCTATGAGTGCAGCAACAAAGGCAATCACTGTAACTGCGACTCATGGGGCAAATATGGCGTTTAGCCGATCAGCCATGCACCTGGTAACAAGGACTCCTCTTATGCCTGCCGGAGGAGATAGTGCTGATGACGTGACAGTCGTTACCGACCCACGCTCCGGCTTATCGTTCCAGGTTGCTAAGTATAGGCAGTACAGACAGACAACCTATGAGGTCGGCATTGCGTGGGGTGTCAAGGCAAGCAAAGTTGAGCATATTGCAAGGTTGATAAGCTAACCGAAGGGGAGGGTAACACCTCCCCTATTTTTAGGAGGTGGATATGAGTGGTGTCTTAGAAGTGGTGAGAATCGTTAGGCCGGAATGTCCTGGCGGGTTTTGTGAAATAAATAAAACGGATTTAAAGGAATCAGATGTTTTGTTTAGTGAAGATGCAAGAGAGGGGCCGAGAAAAGAGGTTAAGGCTGGCAGACCTGCAAACAAGAGATAATTATGGTAGCAGTATCTAAATCAATTTTTGCTTTTTTGATTGATAGAGGGGTTGTACACAGGGCGATAACAGCGGCCCCTGATGTTATAACTATTATTGCCCCCGCAGTAAGGCAAACTAAGGCAATATGGGTGGAGCCCCCTCCGAAGGTGGTAGGGATGATGAATACATTTAATAAGGTGATAGGTGTGACGAGTACATTTAAGGCGGTGAAGAGATGAGACTCCAATTCCTCACAGATACAGCCGAAACTCTTAAAACTTATGTCTATGAAAATAACCGGATAATCATTCCGACAAGCGCAACAATCACGGTATACAAGCCGGGAAGCACAACGGAACTAATAAGCGCCCAGGCTATGACCGTGGCCGCTGACGGGTTGTTATCCTATGCCCTGACCACTACCCATAATGATGTAGTGGGAGAGAACTATAAAGCAGTAATATCATATATTTACAATAGCATAACATATCCAATAACGCTGTTCTATGATGTTGTCAGGTCAAAACTGGTTAAAGTTATAACCGATGAGGATATTATAAACGAACTCCCTCAGCTTAAAGATAATGGCTGGAGAGTGCACGGCGTGGCTGATAGTGGGTCTGTAACAAGCATCGTTGATGCAGAGCTTAAGCGATATGAAGATGATTATTTTACCGGCGGGCTGGCAACCAATTTAACGAATGATGAGACAAGAGATATAACGGATTTTGTTTCCTCTTCGGGCACGGCAACTATAACCACAGCAACGGCAACAGCCGCTGGACATAAATATATTCTTACCAGGTCATATACAAAAGAGATACAGCGAGCTTTCGAGAAGATTGATGAACTCATAACCAGGGCCGGGAAGCGGTCGGCTCTAATATTGGATTCTTACGATCTTAGGGAAGTTCATATCTGCTATTCCGTGGCAGAAGTCTGCAAAGGGCTTACAGGCGCAGGCGGGACTGATACCTTCTGGTGGCAGATGTGGAAGGATTATGAGTCTAAGGCTTACGCAATATTCAAGACGATCAATTTCAAATATGACGAATCGGATGACGGGACAATCTCAGATTCTGAAAAGACCGGCTTTAGGGTACTTACAATGGGGAGAGGATGAGTAATTTTGACACCATAACTGCCATAACGGATAACCTTGAAAGTGTCTTGAAGGGCATGGGGATTAACTTCACCCGCAAGACGTATGAGGATATGGCAAGCATCCCTACATCATTGTTGCCTCTGGGAGAGATTACCTACAGTGGGGAATCCTTTGAGCATCCTTCGGGTCAACGTTCAGGATATGCAGAGGTTGATTACAGGCTTAAAGTAATCATAAAAGAATATGATGCAC
>CAYIHQ010000543.1:0-2233 GCA_964362905.1 uncultured Ignavibacteriaceae bacterium | reverse complement strand
GGCCCTTCGGGCTTGCTAAGTCGTGTCGTTTTGGGATTTTGAACGTTTACACTCTTCCCGCTTCCTCCACGATCCTCTCCCATGCCTGCTCCACATGCCGCCGTTCGGTGGTCGTTTGTCCGATGCTCATCCGTAACGTGTATCGTCCCTTCAATGTGGTATGCGTCAAGTACAGCGCCCCGCTGGCATTGAGTCGCTCCAGGAGGCGCTTGTTCGCGTCGTCCCCGCCGCGGTGACGGAAGCAGACAAGGTTCAACGGTGCAGGAGCAGCGAGTTCAAAATTCGGATGAGCCTTCACCCACCCGGCGAATTCCTGCGCCAGTGCAACGTGCTCCCGCACAAAATGGCGCAGTCCCTCCACACCGTACCAACGGATTACAAACCACAGTTTCAGCGATCGAAAACGCCTCCCCAACGGCACCTGCCAATCCCGGTAGTCGATGACCGCGCCTGACTCCGTTGCCTTGTTGCGGAGATATTCCGGCAGGATGCTCAAGGTTTTGATCAGGACCGCCCGGTCCGCCACATAGAAACAATCGCAATCAAATGTGGTGAACATCCACTTGTGCGGATTGAAGCAATAGCTATCTGCCAGGTCTAATCCGTCATGCATGGACCGGAACTCCGGTGCCAGCGCCGCAGTGCCCGCATGGGCTGCGTCCACATGGAACCACATCCCCTCACGTCGGCAGATCTCGCCGATCGCCCGGACAGGGTCCATTGCATGAGATGAGGTCGTCCCGATCGTCGCGCAGACGAAGAAGGGGATAAGGCCCGACGTGTGGTCCTTGCGGATCTGCTCCTCCAGCAGGTCGGGCCGCATCGCGAATGCGTCGTCGGTGCCGATGAGCCGAAGATGGGCACGTCCGATTCCGGCGATCTTGACAGCCTTCTCGACGGACGAATGCGCCTGATCCGACGTGTAGGCCACCAGTGTGGTGCCCGCACCCTCTTCATTCGTTCGGAAGTTTGTCACTCGCTCTCGCGCCGCCAATAACGCACACAGCGCGGCGCTCGAAGCCGTATCCAGAATGACGCCACCGCCCGACCCGCGCGACAGGAAGCGGTCGGGAAGACCCAGCATTTCCACCAGCCAATCGAGGACGTGCGTCTCCAGCTCGGTGCATGCGGGGCTGGTCGCCCACAACATGCCCTGGACGCCCAATCCCGATGCGATCAGATCCCCCAGCATGGCGGGTCCCGACGTGTTGGCGGGGAAGAAAGCGAAGAAGTTGGGGGACTGCCAATGGGTGATTCCGGGGATGATGACGGCATCGAGATCCTTCAGCATCTGCCCAATCGATTCCGAACGCTCGGGCGGATGAGGGGGCAAGTGGGAGCGAACTTCGCCGGGCTGAACGCGGGAAAGGACCGGATACTGCTCGATGGAACGGTGGTAGTTGGCAACCCAGCGGAGGACATCCCGTCCGTACTCCTCGAGTTCGTCGGGGGTCATGTGATGCGGATCGTCAAGGCCTTGCATGGCAGTCGTGGGGGACATGGTTGCCCAATATTGTTCTATTTCTTGTCGATCCCGCCTGCCCGCTCGGGCTGACGGACCTCGGGCCATTTCCGCGGGTTGCCGGTCTGGTCGAGCGGCATGTCTCGGCGTTCGCGTGAAATGAACTGCGGATCCTCCGATGCCAGGTACGCGAGGCAGGCCGCCAGGACGGCGTTATTCTTCATGTCGTCAAAGACCAGCTTGTCGTAGGTATCGCGATTCGTATGCCAGGTGTACAGGAAGTAGTCCCAGTCGTGTGAACCGAGGCCAAAGCCCGGGGCTCCGGCGGGAACAAACGAGGCGTTGTCGGTTCCCCCGCCCGCTGGCATGCCCGGCAGGCTGAGCTTGATGTGTTGCGTGATGCCGGTGGGAACCCGCGAGAGCCAGCGGGCGAGGAACTCGCCGGCGTTCATCAATCCCACGGACGACATCGACGTGACGCGTCCCGTGCCATTGTCCTGGTTGAACAACGCTTGCAACTTCGCAACGATCTCCGGATGGTCGGTCACGAACGCGGCCGAACCGTTTAGCCCCTGCTCTTCGCTCCCCCATAATCCGACGAGGATCGTCCGTTTCGGGTTCGGATAGTACTTCTTTAGGATGCGGATCGTCTCCAGCATGAGCACGGATCCGGTGCCATTGTCCGTCGCGCCCGACCCTGCATCCCATGAATCGAAGTGGGCCGAGAGGATGACGTATTCGTCGGGTCTTTCGGTCCCCTTGATCTCTGCG
>CAYIHQ010000542.1:0-2233 GCA_964362905.1 uncultured Ignavibacteriaceae bacterium | reverse complement strand
CGTCCGCCTTCACTGATGTCGGCATCGGCACGGGAACCGCCACACCGCCCCCGCCGACGCAGAACCCGGTCACCGGCACGTCGTATCTCGCCGTCCTGGACCTTGCCACCGGTTCTCTCTTCCGGTCGAGTGCCACGGGTCAGAACACGACCCAGGTCACCGCAACGTCTGTCGCGACCCGTCCCACCGTGACCGACAACGGACAGTCCGTCTTCTTCGTCGACGGGACGAACAACCTCCGGGTCATCGGGTCGGACGGCGCCAACGGCCGACAGCTGTCCACGTCCGGGGGATTCAACAACGTCTCCATCTCACCCAATGGACGGTTCCTCGCGGCAACGAGCGTCTTTGAAGAAGCAGCCATCTACGTCTTCGACCTGCAGAATGCGTCGGGGAACAAGGTGCTACAGCTGTACACACCCACGTACACGCAGGGCGTGACAACCGGGGCCATCCGATACCCCGACCGGATCGACTGGGCGTCGGACAACGCCCAGATCATGTACGATGCCTTGAACGAAGGCGTGGTCGCGAACGGGGATACGGTCGGGTACTGGGACATCAACTTCGTGCGCTTGGCTGACGGGAATGTGTCGCGTCTCTTCCCGCCACAGCCGCAAGGGGTGAACATCGGCAATGCGGTCTTCGCGTCGAACTCGGACAATATCATCGCCTTCGACTTTTTCCAGGCGGGGGACTCCGTGCGCGTCCTGGCCGTGAATCTGAACAGCGGCACCGTCGGGCAGGTGACGAACAACATATTTTCTCTCGGCAGCCCTTCGTTCTCCAACGATGATCAAAAGGTCTACTACCACTACATCTCCGTAAGCGGCGCCACCGTGCAATCAAGCGTGTGGGTGGTCAACCTCGCCGCGGACGGCGTCACGGGGACGGGAAATGATGCCTCGATCCTCACCGGGGGTTACTACCCGGTGAGTTACACGATGGGCACTCGGACGACCGACGTGGAGTCGGAGGAGATCATTCCTGCGACGAGCATGCTGGATCAGAATTATCCCAATCCCTTTAACCCGGAGACGCAAATAGGATACAGAATACAGGAAACAGGATGGGTGAAGGTGGCGGTGTACGACCTCCTGGGGCGTGAGATTTCTGTGCTAATGAACGGAGAGATGCCCGCAGGCAGCCATGTGGCGACGTGGAATGCGAGCGCGCAGCCGTCCGGCGTGTATCTGTATCGAATGGAAGCGACAACGATCAGCGGACAACGCTATGAGCAGACGCGGAGAATGGTTCTCCTGAGGTGATTTCCCCAAGGCCCCCGCGAACACTCCCACACCTTCAGGTGTGGGTGAGGCTGTCATCAACCCATCAACAAAGAACACCGAAGGCCTCCCATCATGGGGGCCTTTTTTGTTGCCTGTAATGTTGTGACCTATCGGGACCATCAATTCGGTCACCTCGGTCGATTCAATTGAGGTGACCACCGCGGCTGCCGTATTCCCAAGTCAACCTGCCCCCAACACCAAGGGCTGAGGTCAGGTTATTTCGATCCGGTGGTTGCGCCCGGCGGGATTTCCCGATGTGGTTCGATCTCGGCGCCATTCGCGAAGCGCAGATCTCCGGGCGCCAAGGGCGGGCGCGCATCAGGGGATGCCCGGATGAGGTCCTTCCAGGGAATCGAGAGGCTCAAGACCGGCACGGCAGTTCCGGCAAAACCGCCGTCTTCGCGCATGACGTACAAGGACACGATGACGGTTGGGGCATAGTGATGCAGCGCTTGGGCGCTCGTGTCGGTCGCCAGAAGTTTGAGGTAGCTCGCGACCTCCCGAAAAAGCCGGGTGCTCTGGTCGTGGCTGCCATCCAAGGTCCACCCTGATTCCAGGTGGATGCGTATCTGCAACTCGCCGGCGGCCGGGTCCACCCGGCATGTACTCATGTCATCGATGAAGGAGTGACGGCTTCGTAGCGAAGGGTCGAGCTGCCAGAGAGCGAGCACGGGTGTGAGTTCTCCGCGCGACAAAAGGTCCAATTCGGTAGCAGTCACCGCGGCCCGCGACCGACGACGATGGTCCTGCAGCAGGTCCTTCTCCTCCCGCAGCGCTTGCTCGTGCACCCTTATGTGGGGCTCAAGGATCGTGCCCCGCATCATACGCACAACGAAGAAGAGCAACGAAACGTATGTGACAACGAACATCACGACCGCCATCGTACTGTCGTAGGTCGAGATCCACCACACCATGTTATCGGAGATCAGGAGCAGGATGGTGGC
>CAYIHQ010000541.1:0-2237 GCA_964362905.1 uncultured Ignavibacteriaceae bacterium | reverse complement strand
AACAAAAAACACTCGAACACGGTTGTGTTGGACGGCAGTGTGCCGTCGGCGGAGGTCGTTCGCATGATCGACCATTCCTACGATCTCGTCTCGGGAGGACCTCCTCGCAGGAAACGGAGTTCTGTTCGCCCGACAGGACCGAGGACTGCGGCGCGTTCGAAACGACGATCCCCGAATTGACCCGGCTCGTGCTTGTGAAGCGGAAGATCACCTGCAGGAAGGGATGAACCGAACGGCGCCTCGGAGTGGGCTCAGTTGCATCGTGCCACGGGCCTAGAATTCGACGGCCTATGCACCATGTGCAACCCGACGGCGCTGGCGCACCAGCAGCAGGTAAACCAGCATGAGCACCCACGGACATCTTTCTAACGAACCTGTGGATGAGGGAAGGGTCACCTCCGCCAGCCACTTGAACGAGAAGCGGCTGCTCACCGTCACCACCGGCATTCCCTTCCCGTCAGTCACCTCATAGGTCCCCTTCCACATCCGGTGTCGCAACGTCCACCGCTCTCCCTTCGGGAGTTCAAGGGTCTTGTCGCTGCGGAAGACTCCTCCCGACAGGATGGCAAATGGAAGCTCCTTGCCTTGCTCTCGAATGCCGAGCGACGTTTGCCAGAAATCCTGGTAGACGAACTCCCATGATCCACCGAACCCCTCCGCCCGATACGTGGAGCTAAACAGCTTGGGAGGGCCGAAGAGGCAGGCAACGACGTCGCCCCCGGGAGTCAGCAATTCATGCTGGTCCTTGAACATGGATGGTTGTCGCCAGTGCAGAGTTGTTCCGGCGAGCATGGCAGGGGAGTTCATTCTCACTCCGATACGTGAGGGGCGGGAGGGGTCTCCGTCTCACCGGGAGACGATCGCCGTCCCGCCTGCTTGACCGCTTCTGTCAACAGGAACTCGATCTGCGCATTGACGCTTCGCAGATCGTCCGCCGCCCACCGCTCGAGCGCGTTATAGAGCGCCACGTCAAGCCGCAGAAGATATTTCTTCTTCTCGGCCATCTCTTAGTACAACGTGCTGGTGTTGATGATCGGTTGTGCCTGCGATTCGGACACGAGCGCGACCAACAGGTTGTTCACCATCTGTGCCTTCTTTTCCTCGTCGAGTTCGACGATCTTCTGCTCGCTCAGCATTCGCAACGCGTCCTGCACCATCCCCACGGCTCCTTCCACGATCTTCTTCCGCGCAGCGATGATCGCCTGCGCTTGCTGGCGCCGCAGCATGGCTTGTGCGATCTCCTGTGCATAGGCCAGGTGACTGATGCGTGACTCGAGCACTTCGACGCCGGCGATCTCCAGCCGGGTATGCACTTGCTTCTTGAGTTCCTCGGAGACCTCCGACGTATTGCCGCGGAGCGACGCGCGAGAATCGTCGTGTGCGTCGTACGAGTACTCGGTTGCGAGCGAACGAATGGCGGTCTCGCTCTGGATTGCGACGAATTGCTCGTAATTCTCCACGTCAAACAGTGCGCGGGCTGAATCCACGACCCGCCACACGATCACGGCAGCGATCTCGATCGGATTGCCGTCCCGGTCGTTCACTTTGATCTTATCGCTGTTGAAGTTGTGGATACGGAGCGAGATGCGGCGCTTCGCCGTGAATGGGTTGACACACCAGAAGCCATCCTCACGCACGGAACCGCTGTACTTACCAAAGAGCACCAGCACGCGCGCTTCGTTGGGCTGCACAACGAAGAAGCTGTTCATCGTGAGGGCCAGCAAGGCAAACACCGGTATGATGATCCACAGCGTCGCTGGATCCTCGTTCGAGGCCCCGTAGTAGATGAGGTAGATGTTTACCGCCAATGCAGCGATCCAGAGGAACAAGGCTCCGAATCCGCTCATCCGTCGGGCATTTTTTTCCGTGACTGTTTTCATCTGGACTCCTTTCGTTGAGTGCTAGCATAATGATATCGTTGTGATATCTAATTGTCAAGTTAATTCTCAAATCAAGAGCGCTCAAAATAATCAAAAAAGGCCATTGTGTGCTGGGGCTGGTCCAGTCTGCGTGCGAGAGCCCGATTCTGTCGCGACCGGAGCCAGGCCGTAACTGGCTTGTCTTCCCTTGTCCCGATTTCTCTTGAAGGATTTCACGACCGCCACAACAAGAGTGGCTATATTTGTAACCTCGTAATAATTTTCCCGTTCACTACTAGGCTTAACCAATCCATGGAGGCACTTCTCATGATGAAGTTCGCAGCTTTCCTGCTGTTGCTGGTCGCCGTCCCATTGGCG
>CAYIHQ010000540.1:0-2237 GCA_964362905.1 uncultured Ignavibacteriaceae bacterium | reverse complement strand
AATTTTACAATGTGTATTTGCCCAAAAATTAGCTACCAGCGTGCGCGCGCTAACAAGTCGCTCCCCCCGACAAAAGTCGTCGGGGCGGGCCGACGAAAAGCGGCGGGGCAGGCAAGCTGCGCTCGGTGCTTTGCGGGGGACGGCGACATGGAGCCATTTTGGAGAAAACTGAAGGAATCGTTCTATCGGTGGGAGTCAGAAAGCGGATTCACGGGGAGCAGTCTGAAGGTACTGCGCGACAACAAATAATAAAGGGTTGGACGGTCTTTCGACCGATCGTCGAGCCTGGAAGGCCCAACATCCAACCCTTGGAACAGCAAGAATAATCTACTCTTATCGCCGTGGTTTGTCAAGTAGTACAAAGTACATCTTGCGAATCGCGAGCGATTTTCAATCTTCATTCCATGATTTTCACGGGATATTGCACCCCGCCCCACATCGGCAGGCGGGCAGTTCCGCCCAGTTCGGGCAAATCCGCAAACGCCGGTAGGCCCGCCAAAAGATGTAGCACGGCGGCCGGGCCGGCGGCCCCTCGAAGTTTGAGGAGTTTTTTATTTCTTCACCTCTTGACAATCCTCAGGGCAAGGCGTATGTTGTAGTATTACTACAACACGCGCAATCACAAAACACGAAAGCAGGAGGGTGTATGGGCTACGGAGAGATGCTTCGCACCAAGCGCCTCGAGAAAGACTTCACCCTAAGGGAATTGGCCGCGCGGACTGACATCGACGTGGCGTACCTCTCACGCGTCGAACGCGAGACATGCGCTCCTCCCCAAAAGCAGGAATTGCTCGACGCGATCCACGAAGCCATCGGCCTCACGAAGGCAGATTCCAGGACCATGTGTGACCAGGCGGCGCTCGACAACAGCGCGATTCCCGGCGACATCGCAGCGAAATTCAAACGCTCGGAGGGAATTCCGATGCTGCTCAGGACGGTGGCGAACAAGAAGCTCAGCGCCGAGCAGATCCGAAAACTGACCGAGTTTATCAACGAGCAGTACTAGCCTCCGTCGCTTTCCCACCGTCGATTTCGGACAAACTCTCGAATGGATCTCGTCAGCCTTGCCGTGACGAAAGTCCATCAAAGGATCATACTCGTTACGGCCGACGCTGACTTTGTTCCTGCCATTCGAGAAGCCCGATCGCACGGGCCAGACGTGTATTTGGTGACTGGGAACAGTCAACTTGTCAAGAAGGAACTCGTCCACGCCTGCTCGGCTACCAGGCGAATAGACCCGAAGATCTTGGTTCCGTGAGAACTTGTCTCGCAGAGACCGCTGCTGGCCTTTGCATTCCCTCCCCTTCTTCCGTATTTTCAATGCACCTTTCAATTTTCCATTCTCCATTTTCAATTTTCAATGTTTTCGGGGTGTAGCTCAGCACGGTCCAGAGCGCTTGCCTTGGGCGCAAGAGGCCGCCGGTTCGAATCCGGCCACCCCGACCAAACATTGCAAATTGCAAATTGTCGAAGGTAAATTGGGAGGGGTTGATGGAGAATTGCAGATTGGCCAAGCCGGCTCGAGAGGGTCGGCTTTGTCGATATTGAGAAACGACGCCATGATCGCCAACGACGCCAAGACTACTGAACTAGAAAGGGTGCTGGTCGACCTCAGATCGGTCGCCATTGCTGTCAGCGGAGGCGTGGACAGCCTTACGCTCGCGGCCATCGCCTACGAGTCACTCGGCGTCGAGGCCCATCTTTATCATGCTGTATCCCCGGCGGTGCCCACGGAAGCAACCGAACGAACCCGTGCTCTCTCCGCGGAGCGCGACTGGGATCTCAGGATCATCAACGCGGGAGAGTTCGGCGACGACCGGTACATCGCCAATCCGTCGAACCGCTGCTTCTTCTGCAAGTCGAACTTGTACGCATCCATCGCCGCCGCCACCGATCGTCCGATCGTCTCCGGCGCCAACGCCGACGACCTGCACGATTATCGGCCGGGTCTGGAGGCGGCCAAGAATCACGGCGTCCGACATCCGTTTGTAGAGGCAGGCCTTGGCAAACAAGACATCCGTTCGCTCGCACGGACACTGGGACTCGGAGATATTGCTGAACTGCCTGCCTCCCCCTGCCTTTCTTCGCGCATCGAAACCGGCATTGCCATCGATCCCGCCGTTCTTCACCTGGTGCATGAAGCCGAGCAACACCTGGCCGCCGCCGTCACTGCACGGCACATCCGGTGCCGGGTCCGGAACGCCGGGATCGTCGTGGAGGTGGATGGAGAATCGCTG
>CAYIHQ010000539.1:0-2239 GCA_964362905.1 uncultured Ignavibacteriaceae bacterium | reverse complement strand
CATTTCTCCACCCCCCGCCTTCTGGATTCTGACTCCTGTATTCTGTATCCTTCCTTCGGTTTCACGAAAACCCCCCACGCCCTTCTGAAAACCTTATGTTCTGGCTCCAGATCGTCTCGAATTTCATCAAGATCCTGAGGGAAGGTCAGACGCCAAATCAGGTCGCTGGTGGCTTTGCCCTCGGGTCTGTCGTCGGCCTGGTCTCCGGATTCACCTTGCAGGGCCTCGCAGTCTGGTTCGTCATCTTTGTTCTCGATGTGAACCTGTCGGCGGCCTTTCTCGCATTCACGCTCTTCAGCCTGATCGCGTGGCTGCTCGACCCGGCATTCCACCAACTCGGCTACCTCCTTCTCGTCGACACCGAGGGCCTCAAAGCCCTCTGGACCATCCTCTACAATGCACCGATCGCTCCCCTGACGCGCTTCAATAACACCATCGTGCTCGGGAGCTTGGTGGGAGCACTCGTATTGGCATTTCCTGTCTTCTCTGGGATGAAGCGATTCGTCGTTGCATACCGGGCGACAATCGGGAAACGCATCGAGCAATCGAAGATCTATCAGGTCGTCAGCAAGAACTTCCTGGTGAAATGGTACCAGAGGGTGCGCGACCTGGGGGGCCTGTCATGAGAAGGAATTTCGTCTACTTCGCCGTCGTTCCCGCGGTCCTCCTGCTGGTCGTGCTGTATTTGTTTCTCGATGGTTGGGTTGAGGCGGGATTGGAGTATGCCGGCGAGCGCGCTGTCGGTGCCAAGGTGGAGATTGACAACCTCGACCTTACTCTTTCCCCTGTTGGAATGGCCTTCGATCGTTTGCAGGTAGCCGACCCGAAGGACCCGTGGTCGAATCTCTTCGAGACCGGCCGTGTGCAGTTCGCGATGGACTTCGGACAGCTTCTCCGCGCCAAGTTCATTGTCGAGACCGTGGAGATGAACGGCCTCATCTTGGGCACAAAACGCACCACCAATGGCTCGATCCCCACTCCCCCGCTCCCCCCTCCCAGCGAGGCGGGTAAATCCGCCGAGCCATCCCTGGTGGAACAGGCCGCTCCGGCCCTCGTCGAAGACGCGCGTAAGGCGCCGGTGTTCGATCTGGCCAAGCTTCGATCCGATCTGAAGATCGACAGCCTGCTCGACCCAAAGAACCTCCTGACGTACCGTCACCTTGATTCATTGAAACTGCAGATCGATGCAGCCTCTGCTCAGTGGGACACGACGCTCGCGGCCATTGATCGGACGAAACAGCAGGCGGAAGAGATCGAGGCGCGGGTGAAGGCGATCAATATCGGGGAGATCAAGACGGTGCCTCAGGCGACCGAAGCACTCAACAACGCCAAGTCAGCGTACGCCAGCGCGCAAGATGTGACGAAGACATTCACGGAGAGGAAGTGGTCGATCACAGATGGGATCAATGGGCTGGCGGTTGGAATCCGTCAGATCGATGACGTCGCGACCCAGGATTTCCGCAACACCGTGGCGCTCGCAAAGCTTCCCGACGTGTCGATGCAGGGACTTGCCCAGCTGGCCCTCGGAAAGGACCTCCTGGCGCAAGCCCAAACGTATCTTGGCTATGCGGACATGGTTCGGGAGAAGATCCCGCAGGTTGCCTCCAAACCCGACCCGACCCAACCGAAGCGCTCTGAAGGTCTCAATGTTCACTTTCCCACGGTCCGGGCCTATCCGAAGGTCTGGGTTAAGCAGGTCCTCGTTTCTGGCGGCACGGACGCCCAACAGGATCCCAACTTCTTCTCCGCGTTCGGCCGCGTGACTGACATCTCCAACGACCAACGGACTACGGGGCAGCCGCTCGTCGTGGCCCTCGAGGCGAAGAAGGGACGCGGGACAACCCTCTCGTTTGACGCCTTCTTCGACCGACGCACCGACACACCCCACGACAACTACAAGGTTGCTCTCTCCGGCATGCCGGTCGGTGCCATGGAACTCGGCCGGTCCGGCTTTCTTCCCTCAAAGATCACCAACGCCGTGTCGCGCGCTCGTGTCGAAGTGGATGTCCGGGGGAACCGGTTCGACGCTGTCGCGCGCGTCGATATCGAGCGCATGCAGCTGACCTTTGAACGGGAAGCGCGCAATCTCGTCGAGCGCATCGTCCGCGACGTCCTGACGTCCGTCGATGGATTCTTCGTCAGCCTCCGGCTATGGAAGAACGACCGTGGATCCGTTGACGTGGCGTTCGCCACCGACCTCGATGACCAGTTGTCCGCACGCGCGCGAAAAGCCGTCGGC
>CAYIHQ010000538.1:0-2242 GCA_964362905.1 uncultured Ignavibacteriaceae bacterium | reverse complement strand
GCACACAGATGCGCATGTCGCCGGAAGAGGCGATCGTCGCCTCCACCATCAATGCCGCATCGGTCCTGGGGCTGGCCGACCGGCTGGGCAGCATCGAGGTGGGCAAAGAGGCGGACCTCATCGTGTTCGACGTCCCCTCCCATCGATCCATCCCTTACGAATTCGGCGTCAACCTCGTCCGGCGCGTGATCAAGCGGGGTGTCTTGTTGGAGTTCCCATGAACTCAAACGTTCCTCTGGTGGTTGGCATCGACCTGGCCGGAAGCCCCAACCGATTTACCGGTGTCTGTGCGATGACGGGCCGGCGTGTCACGGCGTCTGCAGCCGTCCAGACCGACGCGGAGATCCTTGCCCTCGTCGAGGCCGCCCGGCCGGACCTGGTGACCATCGATGCGCCATTGCGCCTCCCGCCCGGCCGACGGTCGCTCGAGGACCGCAATGGAGAGCATTTTCGTCCGTGCGACCGTGAATTGTTGCGCAGGGGCATCAAGTTCTTTCCCATCACCCTCGGCCCAATGCGCATGCTGACGATGCGCGGGATCCGTCTGCGCAAACGGCTGGAGAAGGCGGGCATACCGGCTCTCGAGATGTACCCCGGCGGCGCCCAAGACACGTGGGGCATTCGCCGAAAGCAGTACGGACTGCCGCGGCTGCGAGCGGGATTGGAGAGATTGGGTATTTCAGGCACGACACCCGATATGACGCACGACGAGTTGGATGCCGTCACTGGCGCCTATGTCGGCGTCCTCTACCTGCAGGGTCGCGCTGAATTGATCGGCGACGAACGCACGGGGGGCATCCTGCTCCCGTATGCAACGAAAGGACGACGATGAATCTGCTGGTCGAATGCGTTCCCAACTTCAGCGAGGGACGGGACGCCGCGGTCATTGAAGCCATCGTGGCCGCCGTTCGTTCCGTGCCTGGAGTGGCCCTCCTTAGTGTGGAACCCGATCGCGACTATCATCGGTGTGTTGTCACGTTCGTCGGCAGTCCGGAGCAGGTGGTCGAGGCGGCCGTGCAAGCGACCGCTGTAGCGACGGAAAAGATCGACATGCGGCTCCACAGCGGCGAGCATCCCCGGTTGGGAGCCACGGACGTCGTCCCGTTTATTCCCATCTCGGGAACGACGATGGACGAATGCGTGACGCTGGCTCGTTCGTACGGCGAGCGTGTGGCACAACGGCTCGGGATCCCCATCTATCTGTATGAGCACGCGGCCACGCGCAAGGAACGGAAGAATCTGTCGGACATCCGGAAGGGAGAGTATGAAGGCCTGCCGGCGAAGCTTGCCGACCCAGCTTGGGCGCCCGATTTCGGCCCGGCCGCGTTCAATCCGCGTTCCGGAGCCACGGTCACCGGCGCCCGGAAGTTTCTCATCGCCTACAACGTGAACCTCTCCACGCCCGACGTCGAGGTCGCCCAGGAAATCTCCTTGCGGGTCCGGGAGAGCGGCCGCGTGAAGAAGGATGACCAGGGGAACACCGTGAAAGACGCACAGGGAAACAGCGTCAAGATCGCGGGAACGCTGAAGTCCGTCAAGGCGATGGGCGTGTTCCTCGAGCGCCACAAGATAGCCCAGGTATCCATGAACCTCGTCGACCACGAAGTCACATCGATGCACGACGCCTTCGAGGAGGTCGGACGCCAGGCCGCCACCCTCGGCGTGAAGGCCACCGGCAGCGAACTCGTGGGGCTCGCCCCCCTCGAGGCGTTTCGACGGGCCGCGCGCCATTACCATCCCTCATCAAACCTGTCGGACCAGGAAATGGTGACCGTGGCGTGCGAGCGCCTCGGGCTGGCCCAGCTCGAACCGTTTGACCCGAACCGCAAGATCATCGACCTGATGCTGTGAAAGAACATCCCATGCTCATCCACCAGACCGTCTCCGAATTCCTCGACACCACCGCCTCTTCCGCCCCGGCCCCCGGAGGAGGAAGTGTCTCCGCCCTTGCGGGTGCCCTCGGCGCCGCGCTCACGTCCATGGTCTGCCGGCTTACGATCGGCAAGAAGAAGTACACAGCCGTGGAACATGCGATGCAGGAGACACTCGCCCTCGCCGAGGATGTGCGCGTGCAGTGCCGTTCGCTCATCGACGAGGACACCGCCGCGTTCAACACGGTCATGGCCGCATTCGGCTTGCCAAAGGACACGGAGGAGCAGAAGTCCGTTCGGACCAGGGCGATCCACACCGCCACACGACAAGCGACCATGGTGCCGCTGGAACTGCTGCGGACCCTGGAGCG
>CAYIHQ010000537.1:0-2247 GCA_964362905.1 uncultured Ignavibacteriaceae bacterium | reverse complement strand
GTACCGGAACGCCCCTGAGGCGAACCGGGCCGGATCCGAGACCTCCTGGTCACGAGGCAACGAGCCCGCGGCCAGATGATGCACCACTTCCCCCCCATCGATCGTGCTCGCTCCCATCGACGGAGTTCCTGACACAGAGACCCGGCGGCCATCGACTTCGGCCGAGCCGGAAGAGAACCGGATCGTGGAAATGGCTGACGCTCCACCGTCGAAGTTCAGCAACTGATATGGCGGATTTGTCTGGTACGGGCGAATGGCCAACGCGAAGGAACCGCGTTCCTCGTTTTGCGAAGTATTTTTCACGACATAGCGGGCCACCAGCGTCGACGCCCCGGCTTCCCCAGCGGCCAGTAGCGTGACGCCTACGATCATCGTAGCATGGACCCTGCGTACGGTCGGGATGGGCATGTATCCGTTCTCCAACGACTGTTCTTCCCGTCCCTCGGCCCACGTCAGGAGTTCTTTTCCTCGATCCAGCCAGACGAAGGGCTCGAGGGAGAAGGCCTGCTTGTCCACCTCGAACATCCCGTCTTCGTTTATGAGTGATTCCGAACGATCATCGGGCACGCCGACCACGGTCCAGTACGTTTTTTCCTTGAGGAACGAACGAGGAAAGCGCCCGCGCGGAGCAGCCCCGGCAATATGCTCGACATACTGGTTCCGAGTTGCCAGCGACTCGGATGGCACCAGATCGAGGTCCTCCAGGCGAAATGGACCACGTCCCACCTGACCTCGGAGGAGAATGCGAACGATCCTCCCTTCGGATTCCGGCGTGAAGACGAGGACCGACCCACCGGCGCCGTTTCGCACCTGGCGCAGGGTGTCGTACACCCTCCCATCGTCCGACGCCAGGATGTCATAGTCGAGACCGCGATGCGACCGGTCCCAGGCAAGTCTGACGCCGCCGAATTCCCGGCGATAGCCCCAGTCCACTTGCCACCATTCACGATTCCGACCGCCGCTGACCCACGCCCCTTTGTTCCCGGGCAGCGCAGCGCGTGCTGTCGCTGCACCCGATGAAGCCGTAACCTTCGCCGGGGGAAGTTGCTTCGGTGTCGGCGGGATAGTATGGAGCTCCACACGGTCGACCCACACACTACCCCGGCCTCCGGAGCCCGCCGTCACGACCAGCTCAAGACGACAGAGATGCTGCGGAGAACTACTGGGACGCGGGCCCCAGGCGAATCCGAGATGCCGCTTCTTGACGACGATCCGTTTCCACTGGGTCGGATAGGTGACGTTCTTGTTGTTGACCCACCAGATATTCTCGCCCGCTGAATCGTCACTGACCTTCACTTCGAAGTTGTTCACGGGCACGGACGCCCGGAGATAAAACACGATCTGGAAATTTTCCGGCAACGCGACATCGAATGTCCGAACCACCCCGCCGTACCCCGATCCCTTCGTGAACTCCACATCGAATCGCAATCCCGTGCCCTCCCAGCCAGCATCCATCGTTCGGGAGACGACAACGCCGGCCGACTGGAAGGGTTGCCAAGCGGTCGTGTCGCCCTGGTCGTCGAGCAGAACGGTGGGTGGTACAGGTTGTGCGTGGAGGGAAATGGCGAACACAATCGCCGGGAGGAGTTGTCGCATAGCGGCCTCGCGTAGCAGGATTCTCACTCTTTCACACCGCCGATCATGATCCCCCGCACATAGTGGCGCTGGAAGGCGAGGAACAGCACCACGACGGGAAGGACCGTGATCACGGAGCCCGCCATCATCAACTCCAGGTCGAGCACATGCTCACCCATGAGGTTGGCCAAAGCCACGGGTAACGTGTACCGAGCGTCGTCCGTCATGATGATGAGGGGCCACATGAAGTCGTTCCACATGCCCATGAACGTGAACAGCGCCAGGGTGAAGAGGATGGGCCGGCACAGCGGCATGACCACGGACCGGTAGATGCGGAACTCTCCCGCTCCATCCATGCGGGCCGCCTCGAGCAGGCTGTCGGGAATGGAGCGGGCAAATTGCCGGATGAGGAAGATGCCAAAGATGCTCGCCAGACCGGGCACCATCGCCCCCGCGTAGGTGTTCACGAGGCCGAGTTTCTTGAGCATCAGGAACAGCGGCAGCATCGTCACCTGCGCCGGGATCACCAGTCCGCTCAGCAGGACCTGGAACAGACGGTCCCGGCCGGGGAATCGGTACTTGGCGAACGCGAAGCCCGCCATGGAATTGAGCAGGAGCGATACGACCGTCACAACGGAGGCGATCAGCAGACTGTTGAAGAAATACGTGCCC
>CAYIHQ010000536.1:0-2253 GCA_964362905.1 uncultured Ignavibacteriaceae bacterium | reverse complement strand
TGTACTTCTTCCCACTTCCGCACGGGCAGGAGTCGTTCCGGCCGACCTTCGGTTCGGCACGACGCCCCAGCTCCTGCGGTAGTTCCTGCCCTACGCCATCGCTCGTGTCTTCATCATCAACGCCAGCCAACGCCTCGCCCTAACGAGTTATGCGGGGGGAGACACAGAGCGTGATGTCGCGTTAGTCCTGAGATGGACCGGCTTCGACGGTTCTCAGTTCAGATTGTCCCAACCAGAAACAGGCCAGAGGAGCAGGAATCTTCACAAGTCGTGTGGCCGACCTATCAGCGCTGACGGGAAGGATGCTGAAATCGTTCATCTCACGGGTGATGACATACCCCCGGGGGAGTTTCTTTTTCCGACAGAATTCTACGATTCCCTTGAGATCGCCGAGTCCCGTGTCGTCTCGGCGGTATTTGACTTCGAACGGAACAAGCTTGCCGCCAAGGTCGGCGATGATGTCAACTTCTGATCTCTTGCTGTCGCGCCAGTACGAAAAGCCGACGCTCCCGCGGTAGTACCGAGTGAAGAGGTGCTTGAAGAACGCTGTTTCCACGGCGCGGCCAAGTCCGGCATCATCATCAAGGAGGGACTTGCCTTTCAACAGGACGCTCGGTGCGATCGCTGCATCGGCCAAGTAGACTTTGCGTTGCCCTCTGAGCACTTCCTTTCCATAGCCAAACGGTGGCAGCCGATGAATCAGGTGCGTTGCTTCGAGCAAAGAGATGAAGCTGTTTGCGGTCGGTTTCTTGACCTCGAGGTTCTTGCTGAGATCCTGAATATCCAGCAGTCCACCGTCATGGAGGCAGAGGTAGAGGAAGGTCTGTTCGAGTTCCAGGACGCGGCGGACGCCAAAGAGAGCCGTCATGTCGCGTTTAAGCACTTTGTCGACGATATCTTCGCGCAGGAGTTTCTGGGCGAGGTCCACGCTCGGCAGAAGGGCACTTTGCGGAAATCCTCCGCGGAGGAGATACTCATGGAAGTGACCCACGAGTGGACGGGCTTCTTCACCGACCTTCATGAAAGTCGACGGGCTCCATGAAAGGAGCTCCGTGAGCGACCCGATCTCCGGAAGCGGTGGAACGTCGATCCTCTTGATCTGCAGGTACTCGAAAAAGGACAGCGTTGCCAACCGAATCTCGTGCCATCGCCCAACACCGGACTCCTGATGCTCCGTCACGAGGGGTGTTGCCGATCCAGTGACGGCAATTCTTCGTTTCTTGTCGAAATCGACCTGGTGTTTCAGCCACGTCTGCCAGTCGCGCATGAACTGGATCTCGTCGAAGAACAGAAACTCGATCCCTGGACCTGCGGGCTCGATCTCTCTCCACAGCTTGAGCACCTGCTCGATCCCGGCCAACTTCAGCAGAGGATGGTCGAACGTCACATAGAGGATATTTTGCCTGCGGACTCCTGCAGCTAAAAGGCTCTCGATGGACTGAAGCATGAGTGTGGTCTTGCCAACTTGGCGGGCACCGCTCAGCAGGATTGCCCTGTGGGTTGGAGGCGATTGGAGCCAAGAGCTGAGCTCATGAAATGCAGCCCGCTTCCAACTGGGCAGATCAGCGGAAAATCCACCCGACCACCAGGGATTGTATTGGCGAAGCACAGCGAGTATTTCTTGGTGTGTGGAAATCATATGAAAACAATACTAAAAAGAACCATATAAGGCAAGTATATTGGCCTTACATGACATCATTAGGAAACACTTGTGTAATTTGGGCTCAGATGAGCGTTTCGAGCACGTTTGCCCATGACTGTTGCAGCAACTACTCCCCCGTTCCATGACACCGCTTATACTTCTTCCCGCTTCCGCACGGACACGGGTCGTTCCGGCCAACCTTCGCTTCGGCACGACGCACCGGCTCCTGCGGTAGTTGCCGGCCGACACCGACGCCCGTGGCTTCATCATCAGCGCCAGCCAATGCTTCGCCCTCCTTCTTTGCTTCCTGCCGCTCCTCCCATTCCAAGAAACGCTTATTGAGGCCGTACACGTCGTGAGCCCGTCCCGTGATGAAATCCCGACGGGGCCCTTGGGCAAATGCCCTTCGAACGTACTGTACTTCAAGCCGTAATGCGCGCCACGCTCGCCGCAACATAATGACACAGCCCGTTCCCTGGCATTTCGAGTCCAGTGAGCGGGCATAGTACGCCACACGGTGTCACTGGCTCAGACAAGCAAAGCCGGGGACCATGGTAGGGCGCGGGGTCAACGTACACCTTCCGACTGTCTAAATCAAGGGCTGAGAGTGT
>CAYIHQ010000535.1:0-2255 GCA_964362905.1 uncultured Ignavibacteriaceae bacterium | reverse complement strand
AGTCGACCGGACCCCATGGATGATATTCGCGCGGCTACGAGAGATTCAACATCAACCGCGCCCCCTCGGACATGAATGCCGTCGCCCAGGGTGGATCGAACACGACATCCACCAGAACATTGCGCACGCCCTCCACGAGCGAGACGCGGCGCTTCACGTCCGCGGCGATCATGGGGCCCATCCCGCATCCCGGGGCGGTCAGCGTCATACGTATGATGACGTTCGCCTCGCCGGGAATGGTATCATCTAACTTCATGTCGTACACGAGACCGAGGTCGACGATGTTGACCGGAATCTCGGGGTCGTAGCATTGCTTCAACGCCTCCCAGACCCGGAACTCCAGGGAAGAACCGACCGCCACCTCACGACTGCCCACCTGTACGACGGAGGGATGAGTGGGCGCCGTGGGAGTTTGTTCAGGAATGGCCGACATGGTCACACGCCGAAGGAACTTCCGCACCCGCATGTGCGCGACGCGTTCGGGTTGTTGAACACGAAACCGCGGCCGTTGAGCCCGTCCGAAAAATCGAGCGTCGTGCCGGAAAGGTAGAAGAGACTCTTCGGATCGACCTTGACCGAGACGTCGCCGTACTGAAATTGCGCATCGCCTTCGCGCACGCCGTCGTCAAACGCCAGCACATACGAAAGGCCGGAGCAACCGCCTCCTTTGACCCCCAACCGCAGCGCGTGGGTGTCCGGAATGGCGTTCTCGCTCTTGATCTTCTTCACTTCCTCGATCGCCCGGGGAGTGATGTTGAGCTCCTCGGTCAATTCGGGCCGGACCTGCGTGTTTGCTTCCATGCAAGACCCTCCTTTGGTCGTTCGTTATTCAGTAGTCACAGTGGTCGCCGATTCCGACTGCAATGCGCTCTTCATGGTATGCCATGCCAGGATCGCACATTTCACTCGCGCGGGAAATTCGCTGACCCCGGAGAACGCAGCAAGCTTTCCGTACGCCTCTGGGTCTTCGCCCGGCGCGAGACCTTCGGTGACAAGATGGTGGAACTTGTCGAACCACACCTCAGCTTCCCGCTTCGTCAGGCCCTTCAGCGTGGCGCTCATGACCGAAGCGGACGACTTGGAGATCGCACAACCTGAACCCTGGAAGGCGATCTCACGAATGACATCCCCTTCCATCGTGAGATACATGGTGTAGTGGTCGCCGCACAGTGGATTGTACGCCTCGACGACGCGATCGGCGTTTTCAAGTACGCGGTAATTGCGCGGATTCTTGTTGTGGTCGAGGATGACCTCCTGATACAAGGTGCGGAGTTCGTCGTTCATGCCCCCATCACCTCCTGAACCCGATGGAGTCCCTCGACGAGTGCGTCGACCTCTTCGCGCGTATTGTAGAACGCGAACGATGCACGCGCCGTCGCAGGCACACCGAACCGGATCATCACCGGCTGTGCGCAATGATGGCCCGTGCGGATCGCGATCCCTTGCTGGTCCAGGATCGTGCCAATATCGTGCGGATGCACATCTTTCATCACGAAGGAGAGCACACCCTCCTTCTCTGCAGCCGTTCCGATCAGACGCACACCCGGCACCGCTCCCACCCGCTCCGTCGCATACCGCAGCAGGTCCTGCTCATGCCGCCGAACAGCCTCCCACGGCATCGCATTCAGATATTCCACTGCGGCGCCCAGAGCAATGGTACCGGCGATGTTCGGTGTGCCCGCTTCGAATCGATACGGCAGGTCCGCGTAGACGGTCTTTTCGAATGTGACCGATTTGATCATGTCGCCCCCGCCTTGGTACGGCGGAAGGGTCGCCAGGAGCGACTCCTTACCATACAGAACCCCAATGCCGGTCGGACCGAACACCTTGTGTCCGGAGAAGGCATAGAAGTCGCAATCAAGATCGCGCACATCCACCGGTCCGTGCGGGAGCGCCTGCGCACCGTCCACCAGGACAGGCACACCCCGTTCGTGCGCCATGGAGATCATGGTTTTGACCGGATTCACCGTCCCCAGCGCGTTGGACACGTGATTCACGGCCACGATCCGGGCTCGCTCCCGAAGGAGGCGCTCGTATTCCTCCAGAATCAACTCGCCGCGATCGTTGACCGGAATGACCTTCAGGACGGCCCCCTTCTCAGCGCAGAGCATCTGCCACGGAACAATGTTCGAGTGATGCTCAAGCCCGGAGACGATGATGATGTCTCCGGCGCCGACATGGACCCGGCCAAACGTCGCCGCGACCAGATTGATCGCCTCCGTGGTCCCCCGAACAAAGATGATCTCTCTCGTGCT
>CAYIHQ010000534.1:0-2255 GCA_964362905.1 uncultured Ignavibacteriaceae bacterium | reverse complement strand
GCTCACCAGCAGAAGTCTTCGCTAGGTGTTGCACTTAGTTGTTGAATGCGCCTTAGCATTTCGTGCTTCCATGTCTTGGATCGCTCATCTTGATCTCGATTGCTTCTATGTATCCGTCGAACGGATCAACGACCCGTCGCTGATCGGGAAGCCGGTCGCGGTGGGAGGCAACCCCAAGGGCCGCGGCGTAGTGTCTTCTGCGTCGTATGAAGCTCGGGCGTTCGGCATCCGTTCAGCGATTCCGACATCCCAGGCTCTCCGGCTCTGCCCCTCACTCCTCGTCGTCCGCGGACATCATGAGCAGTATGGTGAGATCTCCAATCGCCTGTACCGGCGGATGCTCGAGATCGCTCCTGTGGTCGAGCGGGCCTCCATCGACGAGATGTATCTCGACTTCACCGGCACCGAGAAGATCTACGGGGATCTCTCGTCGCACATGAAGCTCCTCCAGCAGCTCGTCAAGGACGAGTTCTCGCTTCCATGCACCGTCGCTCTCTCTTCGAACAAGCTCGTCTCCAAGATCGCCGCAGGGACCGTGAAGCCGAACGGGGTCATCACCATCCCTCCGGGGACCGAAGCAACATTTCTGGCCCCGCTCCCCGTGGGGGTAATACCCGGTGTCGGCGCGAAGACAGAGGAATTCCTCACGCGGCACGGGTTCAAGACCGTCTCGGACATCCAGAGACGCACACAGGACGAGTTCCTCAACCTGCTCAAAAAACACGGGCTCTGGATCTATTCCGCTGCGCACGGCAAGGGGTCGGAGCATGTCACATCGGAGTACACGCGGAAGAGCATCTCGAGAGAGGAGACCTTCGGCCACGATATTCAGGATCTGGCAGAGTTGGAGAAGATCCTGTTCGAATTGACGGAGGACGTGTGCGCTTCGCTCCGAAAGAAGGGTTGGAAAACCCGAACGGTCTCCATCAAGTTCCGGTACTCCGACTTCTCCACGTTCACCCGCGACCACACAGTCGAACCGACGGATCACGATGCCGTCATTTATAGCACCGCAGTCGAGCTCCTGCAAGCAAACTTCGACGGACGACGAAAACTCCGGCTCATCGGGATTCGGCTTTCGCATTTCACAGAGGATACGCAGCTTGAGCTTTCGCTGGACCCTTCGGCCGGCAAGGATGACAAGGTGTTGAAAGCTGTGGACGACATTCGTCGCAAGTTCGGGGATGACGCGGTGCATCTCGGAACTGGGATGAGTTCACAAGACAGCCTCTCCGGGCGTCCTGCTCCTCAGAAGATCGATCCTCCGCAACGCAGAAAACCACGCTGAAAGGCCTGCGGGCTGCGGCGAAATGGCCCCCCTGTAGAAAATTCCTACAATGCCACCCGGGCGTCGCACAGGCCCAAAAGGCCACGTACTCCAGCCACCCACCCTCCTAATCGCCCAGCAAAAACCATCCTCTGTGGTTTCGCAATCCCTCGAAGTAGTTGTGGCGATTACCCCCCCTAAGTCGTAGATTCTCAATCCTGAGAAGCGCCCAGACCCATCGGTTGGCCACGAGTAGATTCTCAATCCTGAGAAGCGCCCAGACCCATCGGTTGGCCACGATTTGAGAGTAAATCCGTCCCCTCGAAGATAACATCCGACCACAAGGAGGAAGTGATGACAACTGTCCGCACCATCCTTGGCAGCAAGGGCTCAGTTGTATACACTGTCGGCCCTGAGGTCCTCGTCATTGACGCCCTGCGCATCATGAGCGAGAAGAACATCGGTGTGCTCGTCGTGCTCACAGGGACTGACGTGGGGGGAATATTCTCCGAGCGCGACTACGCGCGGAGGGTCACTCTCCACGGAAGATCGGCCGATGCGACACCGATCGCCGAGGTCATGACCACCGGGGTCGTGTCTGTGGGGCCGGACGAGTCCATCGATGACTGCATGGCCCTGATGACCGCCCGCCACATCCGCCATTTGCCCGTCCTCCAGGAGGGGCATCTCGTCGGGATGATCTCCATCGGAGATGTCGTGAAGGCGATCGTGTCTGAACGCGAGCACACCATCCAGCAATTGACCAACTACATCACGGGCTCCCGGGCGTGAGCGCTCACGTCGTACCGAAAACGGGCGGCACGTGGACCGATAGGTGGTCGGTTTCTTCTTTCCTGTTACCTCCGGGCTCTTTACATTGTGGCTCGAACTCATCTCAAGAACTAATTAGCCACAAAGAACGCATAGAACACATAACCGTGTTTTGGGATCTTTGCCGCGAAGCCTGCCTGCCGATTCCTTGACCAGA
>CAYIHQ010000533.1:0-2257 GCA_964362905.1 uncultured Ignavibacteriaceae bacterium | reverse complement strand
TCCGCGCCCATATTCCCGCGTATCGACAGGCTTTCCGTGCGGGTCTTGACGACATCTGTGCGCGACATAACCTCCCGGACAGCGTCCATTCTGTCTTTAAAAGTCGGCGCATCCTCGTAGGTGATTTTCTCCCCCTTGAAACTCGTTTCTCGCGTAACTGGCGTCAGCTCAAGGGTTTCCAACAATGCTTTTTTGGCCGCGCGTTGGATACGAGGGGTCACGATTGAGCGATATTCTATCGCTTTTTTAAGCTCATGCGCATGTTGTACAGTGTACCCAAGCGCGCGCGCAATTTGAGAGTTGTTTAAACTGCCCTCTTTTTGTAAAGCCTGTAACGCCAAATGCTTATCGTTAATTTTTGTTGGTAATTTATGGATGCGTTTTGATTTTACGCCGGTGTATCGTGGGATAGACTTTTTAGGCTTGATGATATTTTCAGATTTTACAGGCTGTAAATCTAAGATTTTCTGGTCATTTGGCATGATTTTTGATTTCTTTGGCTTGATTGATTAAATTATCGCCGGAGGTGGTAGTAAGCGTTTTACCGACGTGATTTTTGGCGTAGCAGGAAAAATACGCATCATCATTATATGCCTGCATATCTCTAAGGTACGCTTTTTGGTTAAAGGCTATTTCTTTCATCTTCAATCCTTATTATTAAAAACCTGATTTTGTTTTTGCCCGAAACCTCAGCCGCACATCGCTTTATAATGCGGCCTTAAAAGGCTGATGGATGTGGCTACGGTCTGAGGTACTCAAGGTAAAACTTTATGTGCATTGTCTGGATTTCTCAGGTGACGTATAAGACTTAAACCAAGTTCACTATAAGATTCATACTCTTAATCATACTTGCTGGGTCAATATCCGTCAAGGGTCAAAATTAAATATTTTGCAATTTATTTTCATCCACGGCGGATATTATTATCAGACGTCCTGCAAGCCTTATTATACGTGGGTTACAGGGCGAAAACGCGTAGGAAGCCCCAGGACGCGTCCGGATTACATTGTGGTTCTTTGGTCGATGACTTTGCAGGCAGTGTCAAGATTTTCTTACTATCCCTACCACTTGTGAGTTTTCCAGTCAATTCCAAGTGGCTGAATACAACCAATCTGGTCAGCCATTTTGGTTCGTGCGTTACAAAGCGTTACACGTGCGTTACAAAAGCGTTACAAAAGCGTTACATACTTTGTAACGCTTGTAACGCTGACGAAATATGGTCACTTCCGGGTGGCTAACCTCAACCATATCGGCAACCACTTTGGCTGCTATCAGCCAGCAAATTGTGGATAACTTTCCTCGTTCCCGCCTTTTTGCTTCACCCGAAAAAGTAAATCGCCTTGTCACCCTTATTGTACGCGGCTTTGCTGGTTATTTCAAATAAATTTATATATTTTATCGGCATTGGCGTGATGCTTGCTACTATAGATAATCGTAAAATGCTTTTTATTTTGATATAAAATTTTTATAAGGGGGTGGAAGGAAGATGAATATCAAAGTGATCAATGACAATACGGGGGATATAGAAGTATTCGAATGCGGCTTGCGGATTATATGTAGCCGCTGCGGGGATATGGCGGATACGATGTTTGATGAATGTGGATTATACTTGTGTCCGAAATGCTATTTTGCGCCGGATAGGGGTATGTAACTTAATATTATCCCCCTCGGCGCGTGCCGGGGGATCGGGATTAGAAAGGGAAAGGGAACAAAACATGAAAACGATAACGTTTAATTTGGACGCGGAAAGTGGGGATATAATTCTAGGTGGGGACGCACAGGTTTGTTACACGGAGGTCAGGACGGCAGTAGCATCTGGGCGTCTGACCGATTGCTCTAAAGATATTGGTTACGTCGAGTATAAAGGGGAGGGTACAGTGTTGGGATTACCGGTAACGGCAGTGTATTTGGTGGATGCGGACGAGATTAACGAAGTAGAGGACGAGGGCGATATCGATTGGGATACGGCATTAGAACAAGGCAGGATTGTCGTGAAAGAAGACTATGAGAATTACAATGAAATAGTCGATGCGATTGTGGCAAAATGATATTAATTAAGATACACCCCCCCGGCGTGCGCCGGGGGTTCAGGGATTAAAAAAGAAAAAGGTCTACAAAAGGGTAAAAACATGGAAATAAGATTGCTAAAAAAAGGTATACGGATCGGTAAAGATTATAGATCGGTATGGTACAGCGGAGCATCTGGAAATATAAACGGAAATGCTACGATATATTTCAAAGAATACGGCTTGCCGGAAG
>CAYIHQ010000532.1:0-2265 GCA_964362905.1 uncultured Ignavibacteriaceae bacterium | reverse complement strand
CCCGCTCCATCGCTTGCCGCAGGCCGTCCTGAATCGCATTCACGAACCGCTTGTGCGACTGATGTGTCATGTCCGGCTCGACTGTCGGCGCCGATGCGGGAGCGTAGACATCGTGCAACTCTGCTTCCGGCTCGACCGTCACTTCACCGCCGTCAGTGGAACGGTCCCATGCAGCGTCGATCATCTCCTTGAAACGGGTTCGTGATGCGGCAACGGCGTCGTCCGTCAACACTCCCGTCTTCAGAAGATGCTTCTGGAAATTCTCAACCGGGTCTTTTTTCTTCCAACCGTCGATCAATTCCCGCGGGACGTACTTCACACCGGAGGCCTCTTCGTGTCCCCGCATCCGGAATGTCATCGCCTCGAGCAGAATCGGGCGACGCGTTCGACGCACGCGATCGGCGGCATCCGTGACGGCGGTGTACACCTCGAGGATGTTGTTCCCGTCCACCTGGATCCCCTCGATGCCGTACCCCGGCGCCTTGTCGACGAAAAAGCGATGCTTGAATTGTTGCGCGGAAGGGGTTGATAGCCCGTAACCGTTGTTCTCGACGACGAAGATGACCGGCAGGTCCCACACGGCAGCCACGTTGATCGCCTCGTGGAAGTCCCCTTCGCTTGCGCCGCCATCGCCAGAGAAGACAAGCGCCAGGTCGTCCGTTCCGTCGAGCACACTTGCCAATGCAAGGCCGTCCGCTACACCCAGCATCGCTCCAAGCTGAGAGATCATGCCGATGATACGGTGCTCGGGTGCGCCAAAGTGGAACGATCGGTCGCGACCCTTTGTGTAACCGTCGGGCCGTCCTTCCCACTGGGCGAACAAGCGATGCAAGGGCACGTGGCGCGCCGTGAACACGCCGAGATTGCGGTGCAACGGAAGGATGTGGTCCTGATCGCGCAACGCCATCGTACAACCGACGGCGATCGCTTCCTGGCCGATGCCCGAGAACCACTTGCTGAGTTTCCCCTGACGAAGCAGGATGAGCATCTTCTCCTCGATCATCCGGGGGAGAAGCATGCCTTCGTAGAGACGGACCAGAAGGTCCGCCGGGTGGCCGTCGGTGCGAAACCGAAGCGGTGTGTCGATCGTGATGGAGGGTGAGGGCATAGGGGAAAGAAAAGCCGGGGCTCACACCCCGGCGGCAGGAAAGATGTCAAAAAAACGGCTTGTGAACAAGCGGCGATCAGGAAGTTGAGTTCTTCGGCTGCCTGGTCCAACGCAGCAAGGGCCACCCACCGTTAGGGGTTTCGGCTGCCGACAATGCTGTCGCCGGGTCCTGGAGTTGCCTCTTGCTGCACGATGATCGTTCGCGTCGGCAAGGCCAACGAGACGCCTTCTGTCTTCAGCGCTTGCGCGATCGCAATATTGATCCGTTGTTGGATATCCATATAGACGTTGTAGTCGGGGCTGAGGACATAATAGGCGCATTCGTACACCAGCGACGAATCGCCGAACTCCTTGAAGTGTGCGCGGTCGAAGCGCACTCCTGCTTGCGCCTCGATCGCCGCCCGGGTAATCTGGCTGACGCGCTCCATCTTGTCCGCGGGCGTTTGGAACGTGACTCCAAACCGAAAGAGGATCCGGCGCTCTTCCATCCGTTTGAAGTTTCGGATGCGACTTCGCAGGAGGTCCGCGTTGGAGACAATGAGCTGTTCGCCGGACAGTGATCGGATGCGCGTGCTCTTGAGTCCGACATATTCCACCGTGCCCGACAGCTCGTCCACCACAATGAAATCACCCAGCACAAACGGCTTGTCCAGCACGATCGACAACGATGCGAACAGGTCTCCCAACACGCTCTGCAGTGCAAGAGCCACGGCAATGCCGCCGATGCCCAGCCCTGCAACGAGTCCCGTGATGTCTACCCCGACATTGTCGAGGGCGATAAGCACTACCAGAGACCACAGCACAAGTCGGGCGACGAATCCGATCGCCGTCATGGCTGTGGAGCCGGCGCTTCCGGTTGTTGTGCTTTGCGCCATCGACCGCTCGAGCCAGAATGAGACAGCGCCATTGCCCCAGAGACCGACCTGAACGAGGACGGACAGGAGGAGGATCTGGCGCAAGATCGTCTCGACGGCCGGACGCAGTGTGAGGAACTCGGCGCCCACGATGACCGCGACAATGAATAACATGAGGGGCCGGGTCCGGCTCAGAACCTCCGCCGCCACATCGTCAATATGTGTGTCCGTTCGCGCGGCAAGTGTGCGAAGTTTCCGGACCACAAATCGGTTCAGCAACAGCAGGATCACGAAGGTTAGTGC
>CAYIHQ010000531.1:0-2267 GCA_964362905.1 uncultured Ignavibacteriaceae bacterium | reverse complement strand
GGAACACACCCTGACGGGCGCGCGCTGCCGTGGACATTGCGCGGAGGTTCTTGCCTTGATACAGAACCTCCCCCTCGGTCACGTCGTAGACGGAGCGGCCGGCCAGGATCGAAGCGAGCGTGCTCTTGCCGGACCCATTGGGTCCCATAATGGCGTGCACTTCCCCTGCATTCACTTTCAGGTTCACTCCGTGGAGGATCTCATTGCCGTTGATATTGGCGTGCAGATTGCGGATCTCAAGCATGGTGCTGTCCTTTTGTTCTCTCATGTGTTGGGTGGTCAGCCGACGCTGCCTTCGAGGCTGACGCCCAGGAGTTTCTGGGCCTCGACGGCGAATTCCATCGGCAGTTCCTTGAACACTTCGCGGCAGAATCCGTTCACGATCATATTCACCGCATCCTCGCGAGAAATGCCCCGCTGGTTGCAGTAGAAGATCTGGTCCTCGCCGATCTTCGACGTGGTCGCTTCATGCTCCACGCGCGACGAGGTGTTCTTGACCTCGATGTACGGAAACGTGTGGGCACCGCACTTGTCGCCGAGCAGCAGGGAGTCGCACTGGGAGAAGTTGCGGGAGTTGGAGGCGCCCTTCTTGATCTGGACAAGCCCCCGATACGAATTCTGTCCGACGCCCGCCGAGATGCCCTTCGACACGATGGTGCTCTTCGTGTTCTTGCCGATGTGGATCATTTTTGTCCCGGTGTCGGCCTGCTGATGGTTGTTAACCACCGCCACCGAGTAGAACTCGCCCACGGAATTGTCGCCTTGCAGAAGAACGCTGGGGTACTTCCAGGTGATGGCCGAACCGGTCTCGACCTGCGTCCAGGAGATCCTCGAACCCGCCCCGGCGCACTTGCCGCGCTTCGTGACGAAGTTGTAGATGCCTCCCTTCCCCTCCTTGTCGCCGGGGTACCAATTCTGCACGGTCGAATACTTGATCGATGCCCGGTCGCCAACGGCCACAAGCTCCACCACGGCCGCGTGCAACTGGTTCGTGTCGCGCATGGGTGCGGTGCATCCTTCGAGGTAGCTGACGTGCGCGCCCTCTTCGGCGACGATGAGCGTCCGCTCGAACTGCCCCGTGTTGGCTGCGTTGATCCGGAAGTACGTCGACAACTCCATCGGACACCGAACGCCTTTCGGGATATAACAGAAGGAGCCGTCGGTGAACACCGCGGAATTCAGCGCCGCATAGAAGTTGTCATGGGCAGGGACCACGGACCCGAGATACTGCCGCACGAGCTCGGGGTGTTCCCGGACGGCCTCGGAAAAGGAACAGAAGATGATGCCCAGCTCCTTCAACTTCCCTTTGAAGGTCGTGGCGACGGACACGCTGTCGAACACCGCGTCCACGGCAACGCCCGCCAACATTTCCTGCTCCCGCAGGGGAATGCCGAGCTTTTCGTACGTGCGCAGCAATTCCGGGTCGACCTCGTCCAGACTCTTCAGCCCGACCTTCTGCTTCGGCGCCGAGTAGTAACTGATATCCTGGAAGTCGATCGGCGGATACTGGACATTCGGCCAACGGGGTTCGGTCATCTTCAGCCAGGCGCGATATGACTTCAGACGCCACTCCAACAGCCACTCCGGCTCTGCTTTTTTTGCCGAAATGAATCGAATGACATCCTCGCTCAGGCCCTTCGGAACGGTGTCGCTCTCGATGTCGCTGACGAAGCCCCACTTGTACTCGCGGTGAGCGAGTTCTTCAATATTCTTGGTCTCAGTGCTCATGGACTCTCGGGTCGCCTTGGCTTCTGATCAGGATGCGGGTTGCGCGGCTGGAGCCGGTGCGGCAGGTTTCGCAGGCGGCGTTGCCTTCTTCGGCGTCGGCCGGCACTCCTCATGCACCACCATCCCGGTCCGCTCGTCGATCGGCCTCAAGATACCAGTCCGTTCCAGGTGGGAGATCACCTCCCGAGTTACTGCCTCCATGGCGGTGTAGCCCGTGTTCTGCTTGCGCAGTTCCAGAAAGGACATGACACCATAGTGGAGGTCGCGAAAAAAGACATTCGAGGCATGGTAGAGATGGTAGCGTGCCTTCATGAATTGCAGAAACTCACGATCGTTGCCGGTGATGAGCTGGAGTTGAGGGGACATGGGCGTTTTCCGTTCAAATGATCTCGTGAATGGTCATGCGGTCGAACAGGACATTGAGGTCCCGTTGGACCTTGCCGAGCGGTTTTCGGATCGTGCAACTGTCGAAGATGGAACAACTGTCCGGCCCTTCCACGTAGCACTCTGCGATCATCGGCTTCTCATCATCGATGATC
>CAYIHQ010000530.1:0-2268 GCA_964362905.1 uncultured Ignavibacteriaceae bacterium | reverse complement strand
GAAGAAGAAACGGCTTTCGGACTCCAGCTCATTCTCCGCCCGCAGGCGCGCCTCGACGTAGCAGATCAGCGGATCGAATCCGGTGAGGGCGGAGGGCGTGAGCAGCGCCAGCTTCATTGACGCATTGGCCTTCAGGGTGACGTTCATTTCACGGCGCTCGAGTTCGCGGCCGTCGAAGGAAAGCACTCTCGTCGTCAATATCGCCGGGACACGACGGAGACGGTCGTTGACAGCCCACGCCTCGACACCCCGGTCGGTCTGCGTGAGGGAGAGCAGGATGGGTGCGAAGAACCGCTTCGCCGCATAGTAGGCCGCCTTGGGCCTCAGCGCGCTATCAATGACGGACCAGCTGCAGACGGGCCAGCAGTCGTTGAGCTGCCAGAAGAGCGTTCCCGCCGTACGGAACTTGCGGCGCCGCCAGTGTTCAACAGCCATCTGCAGCGCGAAGGCCTGTGTCAGTTGACCCCGGTGAATGAACTCCTCGAACTCCGTCGACACGCCGAGGTGGGCTGCCTGGAACCGAAACAAGCGCTCCATCCCTTCCACTTGCTTGTTGTGATGCTCCATTGCGAGGCCGTGCGGGTGACGGTCTGCCGGTGAGAGAACCGAGGCCAGCGTCGCAAGGTTGGCGGGCGCCTGGAAGCCGAACTCGGTCACGAAGCGCCCTGTGTCCCGCGTGTACTCCGGATAGTCCTTCCAGAAGCTCCACACTTCCCAATGATGGCGGTTACCGTTGGAGACGTCATTCGGAAACCCGGAGCCGAACGGGGAGCTGCGCCAGTAGGGTCGGGTGCCGTCGTGCTCGCGAACCGCCGAGCGCAGGAGGTCGCGGAAGATGACGGCGCCGGTCATGTCATCCGGCGTTTTCGTCGGGTTCTCGACGCAGAACAGCCACTCGCACTCGTTGTTGCCGCACCAGACCACGATGCATGGATGATTCCGCAAGCGCTGTACGACCGTTCGCGCCTCCCCCCCCACAGCCCTCAGGAACCATGGTGCGTCGGGATATTCGCCGCAGGCGAACATGAAATCCTGCCATACCATAAGTCCAAGCCGGTCGCACATCTCGTAGAAAGTATCCTGCTCATAGATGCCGCCGCCCCACACACGCACCATGTTCATGTGCGCATCCCGGGCGAGCGTCAATAGCCGCTCATAGGTGTCGTCGGCGATCCTCGGAAGAAACGAGTCGCCCGGGATCCAATCGGCGCCTTTGCAGAAGATGCGCGCGCCGTTGACCTCGAACACAAAGGACCGTCCCTCCTTGTCGCGTTCTTGCACGAGACGGACGGTCCGGACGGCGAAGGTGGTCGTGACCGTGTGGACGACCGACTCGCCGTCGAGCAGGTTGAACACGGCCTGGTACAGCGGCTGGGATCCGTATCCATTCGGCCACCAGAGATGCGGCCGAGGAAGGACCATTCGCAGATCGACCGTGTAGCGCAGGACGCGGACTCGGCGCCGGATCTCTGCACCGGGACCCATGATCCGGACCTCGAGACTCAGGCCCGATCGGAGAAGGTTCTCCAGCTCGATGGAGAGATGAAGTCGCGCCTCCCCGGGCATGAGGCGCGCCACCCGAACAAACGGATGCCGCAGCACAGGATGGTCCGCTGCCTCCAACCGGATGGGACGCCAGAGGCCGCTCGTCGTGAGCTTCGGACCCCAGTCCCAGCTGAAGGAGTACTGGGCCTTCCGCACGTACACCCGATGCGGTTCGAGAGCAACACGAAGGCGGCCGTGCCGGCGCTGTAATGCTCGGGATCGCGCCGTGGGAGAATCAAACGTCACCTCGAGGACATTCCTTCCGCTGCGCAGGAACCGCTTCACATTGAACCGATGCCCGATGAACATGTTCTCCGTTCGGCCCACCTGCCTGCCGTTGATCCTCACGTCCGCGTACGTGTCGAGGCCTTCCGCCACCAACTCAACTCTCCGCGACGCTGGCACGGGGTCGGGCAGTTCGAACTCGCGGCGGTACGTCCAGCGCTGGCGATCGATCCACTGGACCGTGTTTTCGTTCATCCCGACGAACGGGTCGTCGATCTTCCCATTCGCCAGAAGGTCCTGATGGACCGTGCCGGGTACCGAGGCCGGCATCCACTGATCCAGACCCGAAGGAATGTCAGCGGGGTACGAAGTGGACGCCAATCGAAACTGCCAGGAGCCGTTTAGATCGATCTGTTCCATGACCGCTTATCGGAGAAAGATCGTTTTGTGGAGCAATCGACCTTCGGATGTCTCAAGACGAATGACATAGACGCCGCT
>CAYIHQ010000529.1:0-2276 GCA_964362905.1 uncultured Ignavibacteriaceae bacterium | reverse complement strand
CCGCGCGCGATGAGATCCGGGACATGAAGGACAAGTTGAAGACGCTCGGAGCCGTCAACTTCGCCGCGTTCGACGAATACAAGAGCGAGAAGGAACGCCTCGACTTCATGATGGCGCAGAAGAACGACCTCGAGGAGTCCGAGGGCACGCTCCTTGCCACCATCGACGAGATCAATGCCACCGCGCAGCGGCAGTTCTTCGAGACCTTCGTGAAGATCCGGGAGAATTTCATTCTCACGTTCAAGGGGCTCTTCGACGAGGGTGACGAGGCCGATCTCAAGCTGGAGGAGGGCGTCGATCCGCTCGAGGCCAAGATCGAGATCGTGGCCAAGCCCCGCGGCAAGCGGCCGACGTCGATCGACCTCCTCTCGGGAGGCGAAAAGACGCTCACCGCAATCGCGCTGCTGTTCGCCATCTATCTTGTGAAGCCGAGCCCGTTCTGCATTCTGGACGAGGTCGACGCACCGCTCGACGACACGAACATCGACCGGTTCACGCGCATCATCCGGCGATTCTCGGATAACACGCAATTCATCATCGTCACGCATAACAAGCGGACGATGGAGGCGGCGAACGCGATGTACGGCGTGACGATGGAAGAAGAAGGCGTTTCGAAACTGGTATCGGTGCAGTTCGACACGCCTGTGAAGAACTGACCGTGCTGCGCGTCTACTGCGATTTCGACGGAACCATCGTTCGGGAGGATGTGGGGAACCGCTTGTTTCGGACATTTGCTCCGGACAATGCGGAAAAAATCGTCCGCCGGTATCTGGATGGAGCGATCAACGCGCGCGAGTGTCTGACGTTGGAATGTGAGGCTGTTCCACGGATGGACCGGAGCACGTTCGACCGTTTCGTCGGCGGTTTCGAAGTGGACCCGACGTTCCCTGCATTCGTCGCGTGGTGCCGGAGCAAGGACATGCCGGTGATGGTCCTGAGCGATGGATTGGACGCGTACGTCGGGCCGATCCTCGCCCGCGCGGGCCTGTCAGACCTGCCGTTCGCGGCCAATAGGGCCTTGTTTCACGTGACGGACGGAGTGCCGCGCGTGGGCGTGGTATTCCCGTACCGGGACGAGACGTGCGACCAATGCGGCAACTGCAAGCGGAATCACATGCTGGTGACGAGCGCCGATGACGATGTCCTCGTATACATCGGCGACGGCATCTCGGACCGGTGTCCGGTGCATTTTGCCGACGTGGTCTTTGCCCGAAAATCGCTGATCGCGTACTGCCAGAAAGAGAATATCACGTATCATACCTTCGATAATTTCCACGATGTGCGGCTCCGGTTGGAGCGTCTTAGGAGCGAGAAACGCTTGCATCAGCGCCGTGAAGCCGCCGTGGCCCGGCGAGCCGTGTTCATGCAGGGATGAGGCCGTATGCATTTCGGATTTCGAATTGTGGATTTCGAATTTGTCTCGTATTTGGACACTTAGCCTGCCTGCCAGCCGAAGGCCCACTACTTTTATCGCGAAGCGATAATCGATTGTCACGATGCTCGGCACGCAGGCAGGCATTTCGTATTTCTCCCAATGGATTTCCGCGACAAGCTCTTCACCTGGCGTTCCTATACGCCGTTGCCGTTCGTCCTGTTGATGATCGTCTTCGCGGCTCCCACACCCGCATCCATGGCGTTCGGTGGCATGCTGGCGCTGATCGGCGAAGGCATGCGGTTCTGGGGCGTCGCGTATGCCGGAAGTCTGACCCGTGTGACAGGCAGCGTGGGTGCGCCCGCACTCATCGTGGCGGGACCGTTCGCGCGCGTCCGCAATCCCCTGTACATCGGGAACATCCTGCTCTACGTCGGCGTCGGCGTGATGTCGCAGGCCGTCTGGCCATGGTTGCCGTTGGTCGCGCTCGTGTGGTTCGTGGTGCAGTATCACCTGATCGTGTCGAGAGAAGAGGAATTTCTGGCGAAGGAATTCGGAGAACCGTACGCCGAGTACCGGGCGAACGTGCCGCGTTTCTTCGTTCGGCTCGTCCCCTGGATGCACGCATCCCAGGCAGGCCAACGTCCGTCGTGGCCCGATGCGATACGGTCGGAACGTCGGACCCTGCAGGCGATCGTTCTGGTGACGGCGATCCTGTTCCTCATCGAGTGGTGGACATAGAGCATGAGCCGCCGGATCCTCATGATCGCCGGCGAAGCGTCGGGTGATCTGCACGGAGCGAGCGTGATCCGCGAGATCCTCCGGCGGGAACCGGACGCGGAGGTGTACGGCATTGGCGGCTACAAGATGGTGAGAGAAGGCCTGCGGCCCATCTACCATATCC
>CAYIHQ010000528.1:0-2280 GCA_964362905.1 uncultured Ignavibacteriaceae bacterium | reverse complement strand
CAGCAGATCGAATATCGGCCCCGTGGAATCGTAGACATAGTAGTTCCCGAACATCGAAAGACTGATAAAGACGAGGACGGTCCAACGGTACCAGCGGGGAGGCGGGAGGAGGGTTTGGTAGGGCATGTGCGTGTCTGCGGAATGGCTATCTGAGATTCTGGATAGAGGGTAAACGGGAGACGGAAGAACGGGACTATGAAAAGACTCTCACGCTAGGGAATCACGGACCGCCGATGCCTGATGAGTCCGCTCAGAAGCGAATCCACTCGGTCCACTCGCCGCTCCAGTGCGGAACATGTTTCCGCCGGCAAAAGCCCTATCTCCGCACACAACGTCACCTGCGTATCTAGTTCGCTCAGTGATGCACGTGCGATTATGAAGAAATGAAGCGCATCACGCGGCGCAACCCGAGCAGCACCCTCAGCGATATTCGACGGTACTGAGACTGCGGCCCGCCTCATTTGTCCGGAGAGTGCGTATTTCTCCTCGGGCGGCAACAATTTGACCGCCTCATACACCTCATGAGCCAAATCCATGGCGAGGCGCCACGCGACCAAGCGCTTGTGAGCCTTCTCCATATCCCCCCTCACTTCGGATCACACAACTTCACATCGTTCGCGGTCAGCTCATCCTAACGGGCCAAAGGAGACAATCACTTACGCGCTCCTACTCCTTCCCTCTACCCTCTTCCTTCTCCCCGCATCATCTCCCAGCTTTTCGAATCAATTCGCGTAACTACTCAGCGAATGTCGTGAGAGAAACACTTAACGAGAAACATACACTTAGCCCTTGTACTTTTAAGGATCGCTTTATATCTTGTGGGTGTGAAAATCAAGCCGCCCACACGAGAAGAATTTGTCGAGCTGTGCCGCACCAGTCCTGAAAAGGCAGCGGACATTCTTGTATCGATGGCTGCGGCCCTGGCGCTGCTGGAAGAACGGGTTACACAACTTGAACAGCAACTTGGGCAAGACAGCCACAATAGCAATAAACCGCCCTCGAGCGATGGATTCAAACGCATCCCCAAGGGTACACGACCGCCCAGCAATCGTTCCTCCGGTGCCCAAGATGGCCACAAAGGGTCAACGCTGAAAATGGTTGCAGCACCCCATCGTATTCTTCGGCATAGCGTCCCTGCCTGCAAAGCGTGTGGACGTTCGCTACGAACGGTGAAGCCATCAGTACATGACCGACGCCAAGTCTTTGATATTCCGGCTCCGCGTGTGGAGGTCACGGAACATCAGTGTGAAACGAAAGAGTGTCCGCACTGTGGCGTCACAACGACCGCATCGTTTCCCTCGGGTGTGACCAAAGCGACTCAGTATGGTGCCAACCTCAAGAGCTTTGCGATGTATCTGATGCAGTATCAACTCATCCCAGCCCAGAGAACACACGAAGCCTTGAAGGACCTCTTTGGTTGTTCCATTGCTGAAGGGTCGTTATTCAATTGGACCAAGGAGTTGCACGCGACCTTGAAAACACATGAACAGACCGTCAAAGAACACTTACAGCACGAGAGCGTCATTCATGCTGATGAAACAGGTCTGTTGTGCGAACAGAAACTCCATTGGTTGCATGTGAGTTCCACTGAACGTCTGACGTCGTATGCACTTCACCCGAAACGCGGTACCGAGGCCCTGAATGCTATCGGTATCTTGCCCGAGTTCCGAGGAACGGTGATTCACGATTCATGGAAACCCTACTTCTCATATGACTGCACACATAGTGTGTGTAACGCCCATATCATACGAGAACTCACCTTTGCGTTCGAAGAAGACCGACAGCCATGGGCCAATGATTTCAAAGAACTCTTGCTGCGCATCAACCACCGTGTCGAGCGATCTCGAGGTGAAGGCAACCGCTTCTTGCCACCGCGCACGCTTCATCACTTCGAACGACAGTATGACCATTTGCTCTGGCTCGCTCTGCGCCGAAATCCACGGCAGCGCGGTTCGCCACATCGGCGCGGACGGAAGAAGCAAACGAAGACTCGCAATCTCGTTGAACGGCTACGCGACTATCGAGCAGCCGTCCTGGCATTCATGTACGACTTTCGCGTTGCGTTCACCAACAACCAAGCCGAGCGTGATCTGCGCATGGCGAAGGTCAAGCAAAAAATATCCGGCACCTTTCGAAGTCAGGACGGTGCGGAAATGTTCTGCCGCATTCGCGGTTACATTTCCACCGCACGCAAGAATACCCTCTCTGCGTTCGATGCGATAACGCACGCGTTTCTCGGCAATCCGTTTATTCCTCAACTCCTTTTGGCTGAGTAGTTAC
>CAYIHQ010000527.1:0-2287 GCA_964362905.1 uncultured Ignavibacteriaceae bacterium | reverse complement strand
ATGCGGGCGAGTTGGCCGAGTGGAACATAGTTGCGGGCTGAAACCTTCGCGGGAGAGTTCCCGGAAGAGGAGGGAGCGCTCGCGGGAGATCTCCCTGAAGCCACCCCCCCCATGCCCGTCATGCCGGACGCTTGCCGCGACCCCGAACGCCCCGCCACAGCACTCTGGGTGGCAGTCAGGGCCTGTGTGGCCGTCGTGTTGACCGGTACGAGAATGTTCCGGAGGTCGTCCACATCGTTTCTCCATTCACGCTGGTATCGGACGCGGATGGGGAACCGCTGCCGGCCGTCCAATACGGTACCAATGTTCTCCCCTCCAATGGCGGTTTCGATGAGATCCTGGACGTCGCCAATATTGATGCCGTACCGTGCCACGGCCTGGCGATCGATCTTGATGTCGAGGAACAGTCCCCCTTGAGTTCGTTCGGCGTAGAGATCGGCCGCACCGGGAACCGTTCTCAGGATCTGTTCAGCTTGGATCGCCAGGCGTTCAAGGGTGTCGAGATCTTTGCCGAAGATCTTGACGCCCAGGTCCGTCCGCACGCCTGTCGACAACATGTTGATCCTGTTGATGATTGGCTGAGTCCATCCGTTCCGCACTCCTGGGATCTGGAGCTTGGCATCGAGTTCGGAAATGATGTCGTCCTTGGTGATTCCGGGCCGCCATTCGCTCTTCGGCTTCAGAAGAATAATGGATTCGATCATGCTGACCGGAGCCGGGTCTGTAGACGTTTCCGCCTTGCCGGCCTTTCCGAGGACGGTTTCCACCTCTGGCACCGACATGATCACGGCATCTTGCACCTGGAGGATGCGATTCACTTCGGTGATTGACGCCGACGGAAGGGTGACCGGCATGAAGAGCAAACTCCCCTCATCAAGGGGCGGCATGAACTCAGAGCCTATGTTCATCATCATGGGGACCGTGATCGCCAGAGCCAAGATGTTGAGGGCGATCGTGGTCTTCCGCCATCGCAGCACCCAGTGGATGACAGGAGCGTAGATCCGGTTCAACACGCGGGTGATGGGGTTCTGATGTTCAGTACGGAACTTGCCACGGTTCAAAAACGTCATGAGCATCGGGACGAGCGTAACGGCGATGATGGCCGATCCCGCCAGGACGAACGTCTTCGTGAAGGCCAACGGTCGGAAGAGTTTGCCTTCCTGCCCCTCAAGCAGAAATACAGGCAGGAAGGATATGATCATGATGGCGACGGAATAGAAGATCGCCGGTCCTACTTGTTTGGCGGAAAGGACCGATATATCTATGAATTCCTGTGTGGTGAGTTCTCCCTTGGCTTCCTGGGCCCTTGCCACATTGCGGTAGGCGTTCTCCACGAGCACGATCGAAGCATCCACAATCACTCCGATGGCGATGGCGATTCCTCCCAACGACATGATGTTCGAGGTGATGCCGAAAACGCGCATCAGAATGAAGGCGATCAGCACCGCGATCGGGATCTCGATGATAACGCGCAGGACGCTCCGTGCATGCAGCAAGAAAATGAGAACGATGAGGCTCACGACGAGCGCCTCCTCGATCAGCGCTGTCTTCAGGGTGGCCACGGAAGCGAGAATGAGGTCGCTCCTGTCATAGGCTGCGCGAATGGTCACCCCTGGAGGCAACCCGGGTGTGATCTGTTCAATACGCTGTTTGACCCTGTCGATGACATCCTTGGCGTTCTCGCCGTATCGCATGACGACGATCCCGCCGACGGCCTGGCCTCGTCCGTCCTTTTCGATGGATCCTCGACGAATGTCTCCCCCCATCTGGACGATGCCGATATTTCGAATGTAGATCGGCGTTCCCCGCGGTCCAGTGCCGACCACAATATTCTCGATATCCTCGATGGATCGGATGTAGCCCTGTCCGCGAACAAAATACTCGGCATCGGAGATCTCGAGGATCTTGCCGCCGACGTCGTTGTTCGAACGCATGACCGCCGTTCGGATCGCCCCGACTGTGACGCCAAAGGCCTTCATCTTGTTCGGGTCGATGTCGACCTGATATTGCCGCACAAAGCCGCCGATGGACGCCACCTCCGCGACTCCACGTACGCCCTGCAGGTTGAGTTTTACATACCAATCCTGCACAGCTCGCAGAGCTCCCAAGTCCTGTGGGCCTTGCAGAGTGTACCAAAACACGTGGCCGACTCCCGTTCCGTCCGGTCCAAGCTGTTGTTTTGCCCCGGAGGGAAGAGAAGACTGCACGGTGGACAGTTTCTCGAGCACGCGACTTCGGGCCCAGTAGATGTCGGTGTGTTCGTTGAAGATGATGTACACGAAGGACA
>CAYIHQ010000526.1:0-2292 GCA_964362905.1 uncultured Ignavibacteriaceae bacterium | reverse complement strand
ACGAACGGTGGGACGGCACCGCAGCGGTGCTGAGCCCGTCACCTTGATTCTTCGGCGCCGGAAGCGTACGTTTGCCATGAAAGGATCGTTGCCTATCAGACGGTTGTGACAGAGTGAGTGTGATGTGGTGTGATGTCGCTCGTTCTGCCCCCGCTGTCCGTCGAACCGAATCTCTGCTCTGACGGCGCGGGGTTCGGTTGTTTCATTTTGGAGGTCCTGTGAGATCCCGTGCCATTCCCATATTGCTGCTCGCAATCGTAACGCAGTCCGGAGCGCAGTCTGTCGCCAAGTACGCGGGCGAGTTTCTCGCCATCGGGGTGGGAGGACGAGCCATGGGCTTGGGCGGCGCCTACGTGGCGCTCGCCGGAGACGCGACCGCCGGCTACTGGAACCCAGCCGCGCTGGCGTCGCTCGAGTATCCCGAAGTTGCGCTAATGCACGACGAACGCTTCGCAGGTCTCGTCAACTACGACTACGCGGCCGTCGCCATTCCGTACGGTTCGGACGCGAGCGTGGGGCTGAGTATTCTGCGGCTTGGCGTCGACGGCATTCCAGATACACGCAACGCGCTCATTGACCAGAACGGCAATGGTCAACTGGACCCCGGCGACCGCATCGACTACTCGCGTATCACGTATTTCAACGCGGCTGACTGGGCCGCCGTCGTGACGTACGCGCAGCGATCGTCGGAGGACCTTTCCTACGGACTCAACGTGAAATTCATCCGTCGCGGGCTCGGCGATGCTTCCGCCACCGGCATCGGATTCGACGCCGGCATTCGTTACCGGGTGAGCGATCGCGTGATCGTAGGGGCCAACCTGCAGGATGCGACAACCACGCTCGTCGCCTGGTCCACGGGACGGAACGAACTGATATCACCCACCCTGAAACTGGGAGGCGCAGCGTCATTCGACCTTCTCAGCGGCATCCTCAGCCCGGCTTTGGACGTGGACGTCCGCTTTGAAAACCGGCGATTTGCATCAGTGGCACATCTTGGACCGGTGAGTCTCGATCCCCACGCGGGTGTGGAGTTCGACTACCACAACACCGTCGCGGTCCGTGCAGGCATCAACGACCTCCGTCAACCATCGCTCGGTGCCGGACTCCACCTTCGGAAACTCGACCTCGACTACTCCTTCACAGGATTCGGAAAGAACAACGACCTCGGATCCACGCACCGGATCTCGCTCCGCATCCTCTTGCAGGAAGACAGGTTCGCCCGGTCGGCGGCAGAATAGCCGACCACCGTCGGACTTTGGCGAACCCTGCCGCCGCGCCATCCCTTCATCCTCATTCGAATTCGTACCGTCATCGACGTAAAGCGGATCTCTGTCCGGACCAATCCAACGGCGCCATCTGTGTGATGGCCCACTGTGTTCCGGCGTCCACGGGTCGGGACCACCACGAAGCTGCTGGAAACAAAAACCCCCACATTCAATCAAGCCGGCGTGCGCTTGGGCACTCGCCCGTCCCTCATTTCTTCGAAGAGAAACCGGTACACCGCGATTGTCTCCCGCACGGTGCGGTCCCACGAGAATCGACGTGCCCGCTGTGGCCCCGCCCGGCGCAGTGCATCGCGCACGTCGTGCCGCTCCAACACCTGCCGGAGTCCGCGGGCGATGTCACCTGCGTCGGCCGGCTCGACATAGGCGACGGCGTCACCGCCAAGTTCAGGGATCGATGAGCGCCTGGTGGGGACGACCGCCGCCCCAGATGCCATCGCTTCCAGTACGGGAAGCCCGAAACCTTCATAAAAGCTGGGAAACACGAACACACTGCAGGCGGCATAGAGTGCCGCGAGGGTCGGATCGTCGACAAAGCCAAGCAATCGCACACGGTCCGTCAGCCGCTCGGATGCAATGAGGGCTTCCAGCTGTGGAAACTCCGCCTGCGACCGGACGTTGCCAGCCATCAAGAGTTCGACATCATCGAGGTCCGTCCCGCGGAATGAGGCAAGGGCGCGGATGAGGCCCGGCACATTCTTCCGCGGGTCGATGCCGCCGACATACAGGATCGACCGACGAGGAAGCGAAAGTCGGGCGCGCACAGCCTCCACGCGATCACGATCAGCGGGCGAGAAGAAATGCTCATCGGCGGCGAGGTACACCACGCGTACCCGGTCGGGATCGACGTGGAACCGACGGATCACATCGTTCCGCGTGTGCTCGGAATCCGCGATCACGAACGACGCCTGTTCGATGTTGCGCTGTCCGAACCATCCAACGATGCGATTGCGCACCTTCTGGATCGGCCCGTAGAGGTCGGCGGCATCGAACGACACGGTGTCATGAA
>CAYIHQ010000525.1:1703-2302 GCA_964362905.1 uncultured Ignavibacteriaceae bacterium | reverse complement strand
GTGGTCGGGACCTGGGGCGGCGACTACGGCGACCTGCTCGCCGGCAACATCGACAAGCCGCTGCTGGCGCCGCGCGGCACCGAGGTGATCCAGGACGTCGGCCCGCAGGACCCGCGCAAGACCAAGCTGATTGCCGAGCGCAGCGCCCGGCGCGGCAGCATGGATGTCTGCTGCCTCTCGGACGTCGACATGTTCAGCGACCTCTCCTGGTCGCCGGACAGTAAGTGGCTCGCATTCGTCGAAACGGCCGAGAACGCTTACTCGAGGATCATGCTCTACGACATCGCCGGCGGCGCGTTCACCGAGCTGACGAACGACCGTGTGGATTCCCGCGAGCCCACGTGGAGCCCCGACGGCAAATGGCTGTACTTCTTGTCCGACCGGACGTTCAACAGTGTTGTCGGAAGCCCGTGGGGCGCGCGCCAGCCAGACCCGTACTTCGACAAAACCACGAAGATCTACGCCTATGGCCTCACGCCCGACGAGTGGTTCCCGTTCCTTCCGCCGACAGAATTGAAAGCGAAGACGCCAGACAAGCCAGCCGGCACGAACGACAAAAAGGGGGACGCGGCGGAGAAAACGAAGCCCGTCACGGTGAC
>CAYIHQ010000525.1:0-1693 GCA_964362905.1 uncultured Ignavibacteriaceae bacterium | reverse complement strand
CATGGACGGACTGCAGAAGAGGCTATTCGAGGTCCCCATTCCGGTGTCGCAGTACCACAATCTCTTCGTGGGTGAGAAGGCGCTCTTCTTTATGGACAGAGATGCCGGTCAACCGGGCAAGCGGAAGCTCTTCGCCGTGGAGATCAAGAGCAAGAAGGTCGAAGCGAAGTCGCTCGTCGAAGAGGTCACCGACTATGAGCTTTCGGCGAACGGGAAGAAGCTCCTTGTTCGCAAGACGAACGAATTCTTCGTCATCGACGCGGGGACGACTGCTCCCACCACCATCGCAGACAACAAGGTGGACCTGTCCAAGTGGGCGTTCTCCATTCAGCCGCGTGCGGAATGGCGTCAGATGCTCACTGACGCATGGCGTTTGGAGCGGGACTACTTTTATGACCGCGGAATGCACGGCGTGGACTACGACGGATTGCTGAAGCGGTATCAGCCGTTTGTCGACCGGATCACGGACCGGGCCGAGTTGAGCGATCTGCTTGGGCATCTGGTCGGCGAGTTGACGGCGCTTCACACGTATGTCTACGGCGGAGACCTTCGCCGCGGCGTCGAAGACGTGGGTGTGGGGTCACTCGGAGCGAGACTGGAAAAAGTGGAGGGAGGATACAGGGTCGCGCACATTTACAGGAACAATCCGGAGTACCTCGAAGCCACGGCCCCGCTGGCGAAGCCACAGGTGAACGTGAACGAGGGGGATGTGATCGTGAGGATCAACGGCATGGAGATGTCGGCGGAGAACCCGCAGGCCATCCTCAGGAACACCGTGGGTCAGCAGGTGCTGTTGGAGGTTCAGCCGCACGGCAAGGGTTCGACCCGGTCTGTGGTCGTTGAGCCGATCTCTGCCTCAGCCGAAGCCGACCTGCGCTACGAGGAGTGGGAGTATACGCGGCGATTGGAAACGGAAAAGAGGAGCGACGGAGATATCGGCTACGTGCACCTTCGGGCGATGGGGGGCGGAAACTACACGGAGTGGGTGAAGAATTTCTATCCGGTGTTCAACAAGAAGGGACTCATCGTTGACGTGCGGCACAACCGGGGCGGGAACATCGACAGTTGGATCCTGAGCAAGCTGATGCGGAAAGCCTGGTTCTACTGGCAGCCGCGGATCGGGCAGCCATCCTGGAACATGCAGTACGCATTCCGCGGGCACATTGTCGTGTTGTGCAACGAACGCACAGCGTCCGACGGGGAGGCGTTTGCAGAGGGCTTCCGGCGGCTGGGCCTTGGAAAGGTGATCGGCACCCGGACCTGGGGCGGAGAGATCTGGCTGTCGTCGGGCAATGTTCTGGTGGACCGCGGCATCGCCACGGCGGCGGAGACCGGCGTGTTTGGTCCGGAGGGTGTCTGGCTCATCGAGGGGCACGGAGTCGACCCGGATGTGGTGGTCGACAACCCGCCGCACGCGACATTTAGCGGAAAGGACGCACAGCTGGATGCCGCGGTGCAATACTTGAAGGAAAAGATCGCGAAGGAACCGGTGGAGGTGCCGAAGGCTCCGGCGTATCCGAAGAAGTAGCGGGAGGAATAAATGAAGAAGAAAGTAGACAGGAGCCAGTAGGAAGTAGGAAGACTGAAGTGCTCTGGGAGGTTCTGTGCGCGGGTAATGCGCGTGTCTTCAGGTCCAACGGTGGCGCAGATGGGTTGGCATGTGCTCCGCGCTGTGCGCGCGCCTCTTGACCCG
>CAYIHQ010000524.1:0-2322 GCA_964362905.1 uncultured Ignavibacteriaceae bacterium | reverse complement strand
AACAGCTGGCGTAGCTACAACTTGTGTTGCTGATAACACATTCTGTGAACTTATGGTCACAGTTGGTACAAAGGCTGATGATAATGTTGAACAACAAGTAAGTGGTACAAAAACTTACGAAGTTCGTGCAACTATCGGTGGTACTTTAGCCGCAGACGTATATGTAAGTTCAACACTTACATCTAACCTAGGATTTGTTGCTTCAAATGTGTTTACTACCGCTGACAACAGTGGTGCTGCAAACAATGCAACATTCGTTTGGTCAGATATCTCTGCACAAAGTCACGACACAGGAACTGCTGACTGGTCAAATGAATACAAAGTTGTAGGCATTCCAACAGCTAGCTCTTGGACACTTACTTACTAATTTACAAAATTAGTAAGAACATATAGAAATTTTCTATATAGTTAACAAAAAACCACCCTTCGGGGTGGTTTTTTGTTTTGGTGTTATAATAGAGCTATGAAAAAGATTGTGTTTTTATTTTTAATTCTGCTTGTATTACCGAGTGTTTCATTTGGGCAAACTTCTCAAAACTGCCTTGATTTGGCTACAAACATTAGGCAAGGTCAAAGAGATAGTAATTCAAAAAATGAGGTAGCATCTTTACAAGTCTTTTTAAAGAACAAGGGCTACTTGAGCGTGAATGCCACCGGCTTTTTTGGTCTTCAAACCCTTAAGGCCGTCAAAAGTTTCCAGAAAGCTAATAATATAAGTCAAACAGGGTTTGTTGGCCCACTGACAAGAGAGGCAATTAAGACATTAACATGTGTCCCAATTGTTCAAGAACCTTCTACACCCATTGTTACCCCTGAACCGCTACCAATAGTTCCATCCACAGAGCAGCCAGTAGTGCCGACTGTTGTTGACGAAATAATTTCTGCTGGCAACATATCTTCTTTAAGAGTTAAGACCAGTGGTGTTGTTAGTCTTTATACTGATTCAGCTGTTGTTATGGGGCAGGTTACCGCTGGTGCTCGATCAGGTACAGTTAGTTTCTTTGAGATAACCACCAACTCTTCAGCCTATAAGACCTCAGAAACAATTATTAGTCCTAAGTCTAGCCAAAAAACTAACGACAAGTTTCAGATTTCTATAACTGGATTAAAACCAGAAACAAATTATTATTTTAGAGCTTGTGCTGAAAACATTTCCCTCGGTCAAAAATCTTGCGGTGGAACATCTACTTTATTAACCAGTAAATAATTATTTATATGAATAAAGAAAAGTTAAAAATTATTATCACTATAGTTATTTTAGCGTTAATTGCTGGAGCTTTATATATGTTCTCTACGCAAAAGAAAGTTCAGGTAGGGGAGTCAGGAGAAACACCTATTGAGCAAAACACTGAGAGTGATCAAGACGAGCCTAGTATCTCAGCCCAAAAGCCTTCAGTAAAGTCTGAAAACCAAGCTCTCTTTGACAAGAAAATGAAAGAAGCCAGCGGTTACTTTGTTAAGGGCGATTACCGTTCTGCTGTCGCTTCTTATAATCAAGCTCTAGCGATCATTAAGAGCGAACATGCTTATGCTGGTGTATATTCTGCCAACCTAGCCCTAAAGGATTATCTAAATGCTGAGAAGGCAATACTTTCTGCTATTGAATTAAATCCAAAGAGTTCTGATTATTGGAGCTGGTATTTAGTACTCCTTAGTGATGGGATGAAGGCTTCGAGAGCCAAACTTGATGCTGTTTATAATGACGCCTATAACAAAGTTCCAGACAATAGGAAGGTCAATATCGCTACGGCCTATGCTCGTATTCTTGAAAATCTAGGGGACAATGCTGGTGCTATAGGGGAGTGGCAAAAGGCTATCGCCCTCAATCCTAGTATGAAAGACGCTTACCAAGCAGAAATAGATGCTCTCAAAGTGAAGCCACAATAGTTATGAATAATTTATTGAAGAACAATACCAGAGCTGTCGTTATCTTAGCCATTTGTCTGGGCATACTCGCTACTTTAATAGCTATTGGTAGCAAACAACTAACAGATTCGTTTTCTTTGCCAAGAGTTGGGACACCGATGATGGATGTGGGTAGCTCAATCAAAGAGAAAGAAATTACAGGACAGTCCGATCTTTCTCTATCAATATCAAACACAGTGCTTAACGACGATGCTTTGGATTATAGTGATTTTATAAAGCTCTATGGTGATAAAAGAATTCAGTTTGATGACAATTGTGGTGCGAGCCCTAGTAGTGCGTCTTTTAGTGTAGGGGATATTTTCATACTCGACAATCGCTCAAGCAAGGTTCAGGCAGTTAAGTTTATCGATGACCTATATGCGTTACCTCCGTTTCATGTCCGAGTTTTTGAACTAA
>CAYIHQ010000523.1:0-2322 GCA_964362905.1 uncultured Ignavibacteriaceae bacterium | reverse complement strand
GAAAGCGCCACCCGGCGGCTCCTCGTGGTGGTGCCGCTGTCCATTTTCATTATTTTTGTCCTCCTGTACACGTCGTTCGGCAATTTCCGTCACTCGCTCCTTATCCTTCTGAATCTGCCATTTGCGTTGAGCGGAGGGGTCGTAGCTCTCTTCGCGCGCGACCTTCCGTTGAGCGTCTCAGCCTCGATCGGATTCATTGCATTGTTCGGGGTGGCCGTGTTGAATGGCGTGGTGATGATCTCCTACATCAACCGACTTCTCGAGGACGGCCATGAGCTGACCCTTGCCGTCGTCAAAGGGGCTTCGGACAGGCTCCGACCTGTGTTGATGACCGCGCTCGTGGCAAGTCTCGGTTTCATTCCCATGGCGCTCTCGCAAGGCACTGGCGCAGAAGTCCAACGACCCCTCGCGACCGTTGTCATCGGAGGATTGATCACCTCGACTCTCCTGACGATGTTTGTACTCCCGGCTCTCTACCACGTGCTCGAGCGGAAACGCAGGGCACGAGTGTGAGAGTGGTAGAGGTGTCGATTAGAAACAGGAAGGGCGGCCCTCGGGCCGCCCTTTCTGTTCATCACACATCCGTATCCGGCACCGGAGCATTCCGGACATCATTCATCGTCGTTCACGCCATCCTTCAAGCGGGCTTCCTGGACCCGCCGAATGATCGTCAGCAGGAATCCCACGACCAGCGTGACGGTGCCCACCCATACCAGGTTGATGTACGGTTTGACACTCGCCTCGATGACCAACGTCTCCTCTTTCCCGGGCATCGATCGGTCCTCCGGGGTGCGGACGGCCAGCTCGACCTTGGGGACGGCGGTCTCGTCCTGGTCCGGCCGCAGACGGGCGATCCGGAACTCGTAGACGCCGCCGGACCGATCCGTGTAGCTCATCGTCGGAAATTCGACCGAGCCGCCGGCCGACGTCATGCGAAGCGCGATCGGACGCTCCGCGTCGCCATCCCGCACGCCGAGTACCATTCGGATCTCGAACGGTTTACCTTCCAGCATCGCGTCACGATTGGCGTCCTTCAGGTCGAACGAACGGAACGTCACACTCAGCCCTCCCACAGCCTTCGGCACACCCCGCTCCAATTCCAGCGCCCGCTCGCGCGCACCAGTCGTGGCTTCCTCCAGCGACATCGGTGCGACATAGAAATCCCTGTCCAGATAGTTGATCAGGTCCGGGTGTCGCATGATGCTCTCTGTGAAGTTGCTCACGTACATGACGGGCGCGACCTCGCGACGCTGTCCGTCCTTCTCGACGGCAACAACAAAGCCGTACTTCTCCGCCTCGACCATCCTGGGTCCGGTGTACGTCAGCGTATATCCGAGCGCCTCCACCGGCTTCCCCTTTTCCAGAGATAGCGTCTGCTTCTTGTCGTACCGCTCGGACGTGACAAATCCGAGGCACATGACGGCGATGCCAATGTGCGCAAGAGCTCCGCCCGCGAACTTGGGATTCCCACGGTAGATCTCCAGACCCACCTGCATGTTGGCGACCAGCGAAAAGGAGGACGTGAACACAAAGAGGAGGATCAGCGGCTCTTCCCAACCCATCAGAACGATCACCGCCGTGAGTGCGACGGCCAGTCCGACGGGCCAGATCAATCTGCGGAGCAGGGATGACATGCGGGAGGAGCGCCACCAGAGCAACTGGCCCAGTCCGGACAGGAAGGTGATCGCGATCCCCAGCGGCAGATTTGTGCGCACGTAGTACATGATGTCCACCGCGGAAGCCTTCCCCTTGGCAATGGAAGTGATGATGGGCGCGGATGTCCCCACCAGAACGAAGAGGGCGATCAGCGTGAGAGAAGCTGCACCAAGGAAAAGGGCGAAATCGCGCGAGAGCATCGAATGCTCGACCGGTATCTTCGGCATCTCACGCATACGTATGAACAGCAATCCAAAGCCGATCCCCGTAAAGACCAGCATGCAGATCATCAGTAGCCAATAGACCCACATGCCAGGGTCGACGAACGAGTGCACCGAGGTCTCGCCCAGGATGCCGCTGCGGGTAAGGAACGTGCTGTAGAGGACGGCGATGAACGCCAACATGCTGAGGGCGAAGTTCGTTCGAACAAACGATCCGCTCTTACGCTGTGTCAAGGAGGTATGGATCGTGGCGACGCAGATAAGCCACGGTACCAGCGAAGAGTTCTCCACCGGGTCCCAACCCCAGAAGCCGCCCCAGCCAAGCGTTTCATACGCCCAGTAGCCGCCCAGGATGATGCCGGTCCCCAGGACCATTGCTCCAAAGACCGCCCACGGCGTGGCGACGCGAACCCACGAATGGTAGTCCCGCTTCCACAGTCCGCCG
>CAYIHQ010000522.1:0-2322 GCA_964362905.1 uncultured Ignavibacteriaceae bacterium | reverse complement strand
ATCTCGTTGATGTTCGCAACTGCCGCGAACGCAGCCACCACCACGCCGGTCCAGATCGTTGTGATGTGGGGTGTCTGGTATTTCGGATGAACGCGCGCGAAGTACTTCGGAAGCAACCCGTCCCGTGACATCGAGAAAAAGATGCGGGGTTGGCCAAGCTGGAAGACCAGCAAGACAGCCGCCATCGAGACCACGGCGCCAAACGCCACGATCCCCGCAGCCCAGTCGAGGCCGAGGCGTGCGAAGACCTCCGCCAGCGGGTCGGCGACGCCCAGCAAGTGCCAGGGCTCCATCCCCGTCAACACTACAGCCGTCACAACATAGAGGACGGTCGAGATGACCAACGAACCGATGATGCCGATCGGGATATCCCGCCCCGGATTCTTGCACTCTTCGGAAGCCGTCGTGATGGCATCGAATCCAATGAAGGCAAAGAAGATCAAGCTCGCTCCCGTCCAGACGCCGGCGAATCCATTCGGCATAAACGGCGACCAATTCTCCGGCTTCACGTAGAACGCTCCGACGCCTATGAAGAACAGGAGGATGGCAACCTTCAGCACCACCATGACATTGTTCGCACGCGCCGACTCTTTGATGCCGATGACGAGGAGCCAGGTGATGGCGCCAACGACGCCGGCGGCAAGGACGTTCAGGATGACCGGAATGCCGAGGATGGTCGGATGGCTCGTCCATGCTTCGTAGGCCAGCGAGAGCGCGGGTGATACCGTCCCTCCGGACTCCGTTACTGCCCGGGCCGCCTGATGTGCGGACCGGTAGTCGACGGACATCCATGCTGGAATGTGCATCCCGAGCCCGTCCATCAGTTGGTGGAAGTACGCCGCCCATGCGATCGCAACGGCAACGTTGCCTACCGCGTATTCGATGATCAGGTCCCAACCGATGATCCACGCGACGAGCTCCCCGAGGGGGGCGTAGGAATACGGGCACGCGCTTCCGGAGAGGGGGACCAGCGCGGCGAATTCCGCGTAGCAGAACGCGCAGACGGCGCATGCGGTGGCGGTAATGATGAAGGAAAGAGAGACGGCGGGACCCGCGCCCAAGTGCCCCGCTCCGCCGGCGGCGGCTGTTCCGATGACGGCAAAGATGCCCGTGCCGATGATGGCCCCGATGCCGAGCGCGACTACGTCGAGCGAGCCGAGCGTCCGCTTCAAATGGCCTTCGGTTCCGGATTCGGCATCCCGCGCGATCTGGTCGAGATTCTTCCGTCGGAACATTTGTTGGAACACGGACACCTCGTGAGTAAGAGAAAAGATTCACCGCCAAGGACGGCAAGTGCGCCAAGGGCGCGAAGCTGTTTGTGGGAAAGGCCTTGTATTTCTGATCTAACTCATCTCTCTTCTTGGCGACCTTGGCGTTTCAAGGTACTACCGTGACCTTGGCGTTCTTGGCGGTAGATGGTTTAGAGGCCTCAGCCCCCGAAGATCACCAACTGCACATCCTCCGGAAGCAGTCCGCTCAGCGAACGCATCACGCTGCCTTTCAGGACGTTCTCCAGACGATTGCGCTTCTCTGCGCCAATGATGAGCCGTTCCACGCCGAAGGTCGCAGCCTGTTCCGCGATGGTGTAGCCGACCTCATAGCTGGGTACCTGCAGGTACTGGTAGTCGATGCCGGCTTTGTCGCAGATCTCGTGGATGCGCTGCTCGACGCCGTTCGATTCGAGGATGATGCGCTCCGGCAGCGCGCCGACCGCGATCTCCTTCACGTTGAGGACGAACAGGAACGCGTTGCGAGCCTTTGCTTCTTCCAGTGCGAACTTGAGCAACTTCTCGTTGACGTCCTTGGTGGCCACCAGGAATCTGCTGGTGGGCATCGCCTTGCGGGCGCGACGCCGAACCGGAACCGGAACCGGTGCCGGGATGGCCTCGACCGGGCGCCGCGCGCGAGCCCGTTGCGTGATCGCCCGGGCAGAGAGTCCGACGAAGAGGACAATTCCCGCAAACAGGGCCGCATAGTGTTTTTCAACCGCGATCGAGATTTCAATGAAGAAGAGCACAATCGCCACGGCGCACATGAACGCGCGCGTGATCTTCCCGACGGGCAGGGTCTTGTCCGTGGCCGTCGAGCCGATATTAATAAACACCGCCCCCACAACCCCGATGGCATACAGCGATGCAAGGGTGAGGATGTCGTTGACGACCAGAAGCACCAGGATGGGGGCCACGGTCGAGATCACGAGCGGAAGCACCGGCACGCCGTTCTTATTCAGACGCCGGAGCGGGGCCGGTAGTTCACCGTCCAGTGACATCAGGAACTGCACGGATACCAATCCGTTCTTGGGGGTGTTTCCGGCCGATTTCT
>CAYIHQ010000521.1:0-2323 GCA_964362905.1 uncultured Ignavibacteriaceae bacterium | reverse complement strand
GCCGATGCACTGCAGCTCGCCGCGGGCCAGGGCGGGCTTGAGCATGTTCGCCGCATCCACGGCCCCTGGCGCCGCGCCGGCCCCGACGAGCGTGTGGAGCTCATCAATGAACAGGATGATCTCCCCGTTCGCGTCGGTCACTTCTTTGAGAACGGCCTTTAGCCGTTCCTCAAACTGGCCCCGAAACGAGGTCCCAGCCACGAGCGCCCCCATGTCGAGGGCGACGATGCGCTTCGTCTTCAGGCTTTCAGGGACGTCGCCCTGAATGATACGATATGCGAGGCCTTCGGCGATGGCGGTCTTGCCCACGCCCGGTTCACCGATGAGCACCGGATTGTTTTTCGTGCGTCGCGAGAGGACTTGGAGCACACGCCGGATCTCGTCCTCGCGGCCGATGACCGGGTCCAGTTTTCCCCGGCGCGCGAGGTCGTTCAAATCCCGGCCGAACCGTTCGAGCGCCTGGTACTTCTCCTCGGGCGTCTGGTCGGTGACACGCTGCGAGCCACGAAGGCCCTTGAGGGCCTTGTGCAGCAGGTCTTTCGTCACCCCCTGGTCGCGCAGCAAGCGCCCCGCGGTCGCATCTGTCTCCAGAAGACCAAGAAGAAGGTGCTCGGTGCTGACGTATTCATCCTTGAGTTGTTGCGCTTCCTGTTGTGCCTTTTCGAACGTGCGGACCAGAGCCTGCGATGCATGGAGCCCCGCCAACGAAGCCCCCTGAACCTTGGGGAGCCGCTCCAGCGCCTCATGCGCCTTGATCTTCAGAAAGTTCGTATTGGCGCCCGCCTTCTGCAGCAGAGCAGGCACCACGCCCTCGCTGTCTTGAATGAGCGCAGCCAGCAGATGATCCGGCTCGAACGTCTGATGTCCGTACGAGGTCGCGATCTCCTGAGCCTGCTGGACCGCCTCTTGGGACTTGATCGTGAATTTGTTGAAGTTCATCGTTGTCTCTTTCTGAGAACACAAACGGCGAGGTGGTCCCTCGCCGTCCATGTTTTACAATTGCCCGGAGATCCGGCTGCGAAGGTCCTCTGACCCGGCCTCTTCCCCGTGACCTCATACCTACGACCTGATACCTGTTGCCTTCTCCATCATTTATCGTCCACGACCTCGAAGTCCGCGTTCTCCACCTTCTTACCGCCGTCGCCGCCCTGACCACCCTGCGGCCCTCCTTGCGGGCCTTGCTGCTGGGGTCCCCCGGACTCGGACTGCTGACTACGGGCAGATTCGTACATCTTCGAGGATGCCTCATTCCACAGAGCGTTCAACGCTTCGGTCTTCGTCTTGATGTCGGAGATGTTGCCAACCTTGATGGCTTCTTCGAGTGCGCCCGCCGCCGATTCCAATCGGCCCTTGACCTCTGCCGGCATCTTGTCGCCGAGCTCCGTCATCTGTTTGCGGGTTTGGAAGACGAGCGAATCGGCTTGATTCTTAGTCTCAACCTCTTCGCGCCGCTTTTTGTCTTCCGACGCATGGGCTTGTGCATCCGTCTTCATCTTGTCGACCTCATCTTTGCTGAGGCCGCTGGAAGAAGTGATGCGGATGCTTTGCTCCTTGTTCGTCGCCTTGTCCTTGGCAGAGACATGCAGAATGCCGTTCGCGTCGATATCGAACGTCACTTCGATCTGTGGAATGCCCCGGGACGCGGGGGGAATGCCGTCGAGGTGGAACCGCCCCAGCGTGCGATTGTCGTGCGCCATCGGGCGTTCGCCCTGAAGGATGTGGATCTCCACCGAGGGTTGGCTGTCCGAGGCGGTTGAGTAGATCTCGCTCTTTCGGGTCGGAATGGTCGTGTTGGCCTGGATCATTTGAGTCATGACTCCGCCGAGGGTCTCGATGCCCAAGGTCAAAGGAGTCACGTCGAGCAGGAGCACGTCCGTCACGTCGCCGGCGAGCACGCCGCCTTGGATGGCCGCGCCGATGGCAACGACCTCGTCGGGATTGACGCCCTTATGGCCTTCTTTCCCGAACAACTCCTTCACCAACTGCTGGATCCGGGGCATGCGCGTCATGCCGCCCACGAGGATCACTTCGTCGATCTTTCCGGCGCTGATGCCGGAGTCCTCCAGGGCCTTCTTCGTCGGGCCGACGCATCGCTGGACGAGGTCGTCCACGAGCTGCTCAAACTTCGCGCGCGACAGCGTCATGTTGAGATGTTTCGGGCCATCGGCCGTTGCCGTGATGAATGGGAGGTTGATCTCCGTCTGTTGGAGCTGCGACAATTCCATCTTGGCCTTTTCGGCGGCCTCGCGCAACCGCTGAAGCGCCATCGGGTCCTTGCGAAGGTCGATGCTCTCCGGCTTCTTGAACTCATCCGCGATCCATT
>CAYIHQ010000520.1:0-2327 GCA_964362905.1 uncultured Ignavibacteriaceae bacterium | reverse complement strand
CGCACCGTCCCTTGCCCCGACACACAGTTTCCAACCCCTCTGGTGCCTGATTGGCATCTCCTGAAGCCCAAGGGCTCGTCACTTCGCGTTTGGGCACAGCCTGTGGTCGACAAGAAAGCTGGCACATGGGAGACCGAGATCATCGATTCCAAGAGGCAGCGAGGCAAGAAGAATTCTCCGGCACCAACGTATAGTGGTGGAAAAGGCATATCGCTCTTCACTGGTCACCAGATCCCTGGTGAATACATACGCGCCCAAGCCCAGGCGGGCAGAATGGGTTCGGAATTGTACGCCATTGCCATCAAGACACCCAATGGACTCGTGTTCGAGCCACCAACAGAGTCCGACAGGAAGGCGATAAAGAAAGCTGCCAACCAGCTGCGAAAGCTCCGAGGCGACTGGGAAGCCGCCAATATCATTCCAACGGAAGAAATACCAAAGGGGGACAAAACGGGAGAACCACTGGCTCGGGGTATCGATCACTGGGCCGACATGTTCACGCCGCGACAACTCCTTGGGTTCGGGGTTCTCGTTGAAGAACTCAGGAATCTTCGAAAAAAAATCCTGAAGACGGAGAATAGTGGTTCGGAGACACCAGAAGCTGTGATTCACCTTCTTTCTTTGGTGCTTGACAAGATGCTCAACTATAACAGTGCATTGGCTTCTTGGCACGCCCCACGAAGCGTAATGAGAAGTGTTTTCGATCGTCATGACTTTGCCTTCAAGTCGACATTTGCAGAGCTGGCCCCTTGCGGTTCAGGGGTCGGCTTTGAGTGGGCAATAGACAACACGCTCGAATCTTTCGAAGCGCTTGCAGGCTTAGCTACAAATCCACAATCGTCCCCCGTCAAAGTCACATTGGGATCTGCAACATCTTTGGTCGATGTGGCAGACAAGTCAACGGCAGCAGTCGTGGTTGATCCACCCTACTCCGACAATGTGCAATACTCGGAGCTCGCGGACTTCTTCTATGTGTGGCTCAAGCGCACTCAGGGACATCGTCGGCCGGAGTGGTTCTCTAGCTATCTTTGTGACCACTCAGAGGAGGCAGTCGTAAACGTATCTCGCCACAGGAATGGAGAGATGCAAGCCGCCGAGGCTCGTAAGAAGGCGCATCAGTTCTACCAAAAACTCATGCGCGACTCGTTCCGGGAGGCCAGACGCGTTCTGAGGGATGTTGGTGTGCTGACGGTGATGTTCACGCACAAGAAGCAGGAGGCCTGGGAGGCGCTGTTCACCTCGCTGATCGAAGCCGGGTTCACAATCACTGCAACGTGGCCTGTAAAGACCGAAAGTGAACACAGCCTACATCAGGCAAAGAAAAACGCAGCGCAAAGCACAGTCATTCTTGTTGCGCGAAAGCGTCCGGAGTCCGCTGAGACAGGATGGTTCGACCAAGAAATGAAAGAAGAGATTCACAGGGTGGCCCGGGGAGCTGCTGCGAGGTTGCAGGCTGAGGGACTCAATCCAGTAGACCAGTTGGTTGGTTCATTTGGTCCGGCAATGGAAGTGTACAGTCGCTACAAGGAAGTCAAGACCGACACGGGGGAGAAGATCGGTGTCGACAAGGCCATCGATGAGGCAAGCCAAGCCGTCGCCGCCTATCGGATCGAACTGCTTGCAGAAAAAGGGCTAGACGGAGTCGAAGCAGAAGGCAAGTTCTATCTTCTGTGCTGGAGTGTGCTCCAGGCCGCAGAATTTCGATTCAACGAAGCAATGCTCCTTGGCAAAGCGGTTGGGATGGACGTGGGGACGCTCATTGCCGCTGGACTCGTAACGAAATCGAGCGACAAGATCAATATTGTTCCCGCGAAGGAACGTCGTCGGAGCAAAAAACTAGACCCGGATGAGGTCGAACAGACTCTATTCGGTCCAACAGTCAAAGGCCCCCAAAAGAAGACTCGAAAGGCCGACGTATTGAAGGTTCATCCGAGCGACCCCCGCTTCCGAACGACTCTGGATGGATGTCACGCACTGGCCATGCGATATCTCGAGTCGGAGGGTGAAAAATCAGGGATTGGAGCGGCCAAGCAGTTGGCGGCCCAGCAACAGTGGAAAGGAGATTCCGCTGTCGCACGACTCATGGAAGCATTGCTCAAAGCGGCACCTGAAGGTGTGCGATTCCCGAAAAAGAAGGGAACGGCAGCCGTGCAATATCCGGAGTTTTCAGCGTGGCATTCAATGTTGAAGCCCGTTTTTGGGATTGATCCCCCATCTTGGGAAGAAGAGCTTCCTCCGCTCGAGCTTGGCCTGACCGTGGACGAAGAAGCCGATGAGGATGCAGATGAGAGCGAGGAGCAGGACGCAGAGTAGCTATGAGTGCGGCG
>CAYIHQ010000519.1:0-2329 GCA_964362905.1 uncultured Ignavibacteriaceae bacterium | reverse complement strand
CCCCGGCCACCTTCGATCGCTGTTGGTCCGCGAGAGCGGCCTCCACGGCGGATGATCCAACGCCCCATTGCACCACCGGAACTTGGAACGAGATGCTGAGCTGCTGCTGATCGAGCAGGTGCCGGTAAGCATTGGGGATCGTGCCGGCCCGCTGATTGAATCCTGCATTCAGAAAAAGCGTGCCCGAGAAGCCGTTGGAGAATCGCGCCTCGCTCACCGAACGCTCCGCCGTCGCCAGGCTGAGATCACGGTTGAGGATGTCGCTCCGATTGTTCATCGCTTCCGCCACGGCGCGGTCAGGATCGAGGTTCAACGCCGGGATTTCAGTAGGGAGGACGAGATGCAAGCGGGACTCCTTCGGCAACCCCAGGGCGAAGGACAGCGCCTTCCGTGCCCGGTTGTATGCGGTCGTTGCATTCGCCACCTGTGTCCGTGCGTTCAGGGCCGCAAGTTCTCCCTGCAACAATTCGTTCTCAGCGATCTTTCCCACATTGTAGCGCCCGACGGAGATCTGGTAGAGCGTATCGTTGATCTGGACGTTCTTCGACGCGTTCTCCATGTTGAGTGCCGCGAGTGCCGCGTCAAAGAACTTGTTCGCCACGTCCAGGGCGACGTCCTCCAGATCCTCGTCCCTCTGGGGTTCGGAAATGGGCATCTTCTATTCCTGCAGCTCGACATCCCATCCCAGGGTGTTGAGTTGGAACAAGGGCTGACGGAGCGACAGGGAGAGCGGCGTTGACCGATACGACGTCAGTTTGCTCTCGAGAAGATCGATCCTGCTGAGGGAGGAACTAAGAGACATCTCCCCTCCCGTCCACGGGATTCGTTGGGAGATTGACAGATCGAGCGCCGCATTGGCCTGGCTCTGCGGAGCGAAGACCGTCGATCCGTCCGGCTGGACGATGGAGGAGATTGATCGGAGGTAGCCGGGGGCCTGACCCTGAATCGTCATTTGGGGCAACAGGCCCGAACGAAAGCTGTCGTAGCGCGCACGGCGCACGGCGAACATCTCGCGCGCGACGACGACGGACGGACCATCCTTCAGTGCATGTTGGATGGAGGCTTCAAGGGTAAGGGTATCAACCTGACCCTCCGCCTTCCCGACGAACAGCACGACGCCCAGTATCAGGCCAAGGACCATGCGGTGGAGGTTATTCATACCGCAATGCGACGATGGGATCCTGGTGTGCGGCACGCCGCGCAGGCAGTATACCGAACAAAATGCCCACACTGATGGAGATGAGGAAGGACAACAGAATCGAGTCGAGCGAGATAATGGGGCGGAGCTCCGTGACTGGTGCGACACCATAGCTCATGCCCGCTCCCACGAGGACTCCGATGCAGCCTCCCAGCACGCTGATCGAGACCGCCTCGCTGAGGAATTGGAGGATGACGTCACGGCGGGTCGCCCCCAGCGAACGCCGGATCCCGATCTCCTTGGTTCGTTCGAGCACGGATGCCAGCATGATGTTCATGATGCCGATCCCTCCTACGAGAAGGGAGATGGAAGCGATCGCGCCCAGGACGATATTGAAGATCTCCTTGGTCCTCTGTTCTTGCTGCAACAGGACCTCCGGGACTGTCACTTGGTAGTCGACGACGCCGTTGTGGCGTCGTTGGAGCATGCGGGTGAGCACCTCCGCCGCGGGGCCCATGAAGCGACTCTCCGACATCCGAACGATCAACCGGTCAAGCTGGTGATAGTTCACCGCCTTCTTGTCAGCCGCAGCGTCGTCGTTACCCCGGAACGCCCGGGACGCTTCCTGCACCGCCTGCCGTGTGACGAGCGTGCGGTTCTTGTAGCGGATCAACAGGGTCGTCACCGGCGTATAGACGTCCATGTTGTAGTCGCGCAGACCCAGATGCTGAATGTTCTGCTTACTGATGTGACGTTCTTCCAGGACCCCGACGACCGTCATCCACAGTCCGCCGCATTTGATCCTCTTGCCGATCGGCTCTTCACGCGCGAAGAATTTTGTGCGGATGCCGTAGCCGATCACGCACACCGGCGCGGAGGCCGCTACATGCGACGGCGTGAATCCACCTCCGCTGATCAATCGAAATTCCGTGGTCGCGAAGTACGTGGTATCCACCCCGACGAGCTTGCCGGAGCGCTTCAGCCCTTCCCGGATCACGGTCGTCTCCACGACGATCTCGGGGCTGACAAAGTCCACCTCCGGAATCGTGGCCTGGATCGCCGCCGCGTCCGAGATCGTCAAGCCGGTCGTGAATCGCTTTTTCTCGGCGGCCTTCCCCGATTCGGTCTCGTTCTCGACCTTCCCCTCCTCCTGCTCAACGATGGGTGTGATGATGATGTTGTTTGTGCCGA
>CAYIHQ010000518.1:0-2333 GCA_964362905.1 uncultured Ignavibacteriaceae bacterium | reverse complement strand
GTTACCGAGACGGTCCACCGCCTGATGATGCGATGTATTCACTTCCGCTTCGCGCGCGCCCGCCGCGAAGAATAGAAGCGCATGCGGGTCAACCTGAAGCCGATGCCGTCCGGGACCGCGATGATCCTGGAAACCCGCGGTGGCAAGATCGACCAGCAGGCTGCCGCCGAGGGTCACGTTCAGCACTTGCATGCCGCGACAGATCGCCAGGATCGGGAGGTCCAACTCCAGCGCCGTCTTGACCGTCTTCATTTCATACACATCGCGCTCGAGGAGAACGCCCTCAGCACGGTCCAGCGCATCGTCCCGGCCGTAGAATTTCGGGTGCAGGTCCCCGCCGCCCGTCAACACCAGTGCATCCAACTCGTCCACACTCGCGGCGCCGGGGGACAGCAGAGAGAAATCGATCGCGGCGTCCACGTCCATCAGCCAGCGATGGTACTCCTCCACCCGCGTTGGAGTCCGGTGATCGTCCGTGATGCCGATCTTCAGTTTTCGCTCACGCGACACGCGCAACGCTCCTGAGTATGGATTCCAGCGGACCGATGTCCGTCACGGGATCGTGTCGGACCGTCACGGTGTAGGCCGGCAGCTCGTGGAGAAATTGCAGCGCGCGTTGCGACCTCATTCGAACGGCATCCTTCTGCGTGGTCATGATCACCGTGGCTCCCGATCGACGAAACGTATCCTCCACGCGGTCGAGGTCCGCATCGGAAAAGCGATGATGATCCGGAAAGACCTCGCGCGCCACGATCCGGATGCCGACCTCGGTCAGGCTTGCGGCGAACGAATTCGGGTCCCCGATCCCAGCCACGATCAGCGCCTTCTCCGAGCGCAAAGCGCTCAGGTCGCAGGCGACCGAGGGCGCGGCACGCCGGATGGCGTGAACCCGTGTGCAAACCCCGCACACGGGTGCCGCCGTCCCGGGCAACCGGCGGCGGGCGGCATCAAAGATCTCCGACGTGACGCAGCGCGTGATAACAACCGCACCGGCGCGGCGCACGGAACTCAGCGGCTCACGCCAGTTTCCCGCCGGCAACAGGGCGCCTCCGTCAGCTAACTCCTTCGCTGTGAGGAGGACGATGTCGAGGTCCCTTGCCAGCCGACGGTGCTGAAATCCGTCGTCGAGGACGATCACCGACACACCGTGCTCACGGACGAGCCGCTCTGCCCCACGCACGCGGTCTTCATCGACCGCGATGACAATGGCAGGCATGGTTCCGGTCGTCGAAAGTGTCTGCGCCATCTGCGCCGGTTCATCTCCCACGGCATCCGGGTTCGCATCGGCGCCGGACACCAACAGGTATCCTGTGGTCCGTCGGCCATAGCCGCGACTCAACACACCGACCCGCGCGCCGCGCTCCTGGAGGAACCGCGCCACCCACTCGACGAGGGGCGTCTTCCCTGTGCCGCCCGCCGCTATATTCCCGACGGAGATCACCGGGACGGCGGCCCGCGCCACCCGCAACCAACCTCGGTCGTACGCCACGTTGCGGAAGGCGACCACGGCGCCAAAAAGCCATGAGACCGGCGCACCCAGGATCCGACGCGCGGTCATGCCTTACGCCACCGCAAGAATGTGTTCCGCGACTCGCGCGGCAGCCCCCGGCGTGCCCAGCAATGACCGCACTCGATCCAAGTCGGCCCGCATGACATCGAGGCGTTGGCGGTCGTTCAGCAGCGACCGGCCATGTCGCACGAGCGTTCCAGCGGTAGCGCGATGTTGAATGAATTCCGGCACGATCGTCCGGCCGGCGACAATGTTGACCAGACCGATGTTCCTCACCCGCACCAACAGCCGACCGATGAGGTACGTCAGCCACGACGTGCGATAGACGACAAACATCGGCGTGCCGAACAACGCCGTTTCCAGCGTCGCAGTGCCGGAGGTGACGAGTGCGAACGTCGCATGGTCCATCAATTCGTAGGTCGCTCCCTTCACCAACGACACCCCTTCGGTCGCGTAGAGGGTCCGGAGATATCGTTCTTCCAACGTTGGCGCCACGCCCACCGCGAGTTGCATGCCATACTCCTGCGCGAGGGCCTTGCCGGCCGATAGCATGGCGGGAAAAATGTGCTCGATCTCCTGCCGACGGCTTCCCGGCAGCAGCGCGAGGATCGGCTTCGCGGGGTCGAGGTCGAACCGGCGTCGAAAGTCCTTTTCCTCCATCTCGGAGACTGCTGACTCGAGGAGCGGATGTCCGACGAATTCCACGTCGATCCCCTCCGCCCGATACAGTTCCACTTCGAACGGGAACAGCACGAGCATCTTGTCCACGAGCTTCCGCATCTTCTTGACGCGGGACCGATGCCAAGCCCCCACCTGCGGGCTC
>CAYIHQ010000517.1:0-2344 GCA_964362905.1 uncultured Ignavibacteriaceae bacterium | reverse complement strand
AACATAATCAACAACTTCCAAAGCCGCGAGCCATTTGAGGCGCAGATCTTCGCCCGCTGGGCTGTCCTCTTCGATGGCGAACGGGGGCGTCTCTGACTTGTTGAGGATCTGGAGATTGCGGATATCCACTTCGATCGCGCCGGTCGGAAGCTCTGCGTTGGCTTGCCCTGCGGGCCGTGGAGCGACCATCCCCGTCACCGATAGGACGAACTCCGACCGCAGGACCTTTGCGGACTCGTAGGTGGCCTCATCGAACTGGGACGCGAATACGATCTGCGTTTTTCCGTAGCGGTCGCGGAGGTCGACGAAGATGACACCACCCAGGTCGCGACGGCTGTGGACCCAACCCGTCAGGGTGATGGTCTGGCCGACGTGTGTGGCGCGGAGCTCTCCGCAGGTATGCGTGCGTTTGGCGTAGGTGGTCAAGGGGCGACTCGCTGGAATGTAAGTACTAGGAACTCAGCTTGGAATTCCCTGAAAGCAATTGTCTCGCGGCGGCGCGCCTGCCTGCGTGCCGGGCATCGTGACAATGAATTATCGCTTCGCGATAAAAGCAATGGGCCTTCGGCTGGCAGGCAGGGCGACAGCAGCGGAATGAGAGTAACCGAAACGGCCTCTTTTCTCACACATAATCCTCGCCGCGGTCGCTGCGTGAGACATATTCTACACATTCGATGCCGGCATTCTTGGCGGAGGGCAACAACAAAAAATGCGAGATGCCTGCCCGAGGCCGGCGATCTCGCATTCGAATGTCGCGTCGTCAGTTCAGGTGCTTGGTGATCTTGTCGATGAGGGCCTTCTTGGGGACGGCGCCGACCACTTGCTCCACCACCTTGCCGCCCTTAAAAATGAGCAATGTGGGAATGGATCGGATACCGAATTTCTGCGCGACTGCCTGGTTGTGGTCGACGTCGACCTTGCCCACCTTGAGCTTGCCGTCGTACTCCTTGGCGATCTCTTCCACCGTCGGGGCGATCATCTTGCAGGGTCCGCACCACACCGCCCAGAAATCCACAAGGACGGGCTTGTCGGACTGCAGCACTTCGGCGTCAAAATTCGTATCGGTCATTTCCAACGGCTTCATACCTGCTCCTCGATTCAGTTCACCCCTGCAAGCGCACGGATCCCGGGCCGAGCAATCGACGCACAGCATCCGTGAAGCGGGAGTCGGGATTGACGGTGAATTTTCTCGCTAAATATAGGGATTTTCCATTCGTTCCGCCACCGGCCATGTTCAGGTAGCAGGGACACTTTCCCGGATGCTGTTCCAACACGCCGGCCAATGACCGCACCGTATCGGGCGTGGCAGAGTCGTGGCGCAACGTGACGAGCACGTTCTTCGTGAATTTCTGTCGAACGTCGCCGATGGCGACGACTTCGTTCACGATGATCTTGATCTGGTCCACGGTTCCGTCATTCTTTCCGACCACCATGACGATCGAGCCGGGTTCGAGAAGCTTCGCGTACTTCTGATAAGGGTCGGAGAAAACGATGCAATCTGCTTTGCCCGTGAAATCTTCGAGCGTGACGAACGCCATCATGTTCCCGCGCTTGTCGATCTTCTTCTTTAGGTCCGACACGATCCCGAACACGCGAAGTGTGGCATTCGGCTTGACCGTCTCGGGCGAGCCAAGCACCGCCGAACCGAAGCCCTCGATCTCGTCCGTATAGCGCAACAACGGATGCCCGGAGACATAGAATCCCAGGACCGACTTTTCCCGCTGGAGTTGTTCCACCTCCGTCCATCGGTCGACGGTCCGCAACACCGGCCGAAGCTGGACCGTCGTTCCTCCCCCATCGAACAGATTCGACTGACCGCGGCCCGACTGCTCCTGCATGCTTTGGCCATAGGCGATCGCGGCTTCCAGATGCACGAACAGCTGCGCACGATTGTCGTGCAACGAATCGAACGCGCCCGCCTGGACCATCGCCTCGAGCGATCGCTTGTTATTCAATCGCAGATCGACCCGTGCCGCGAAGTCGAAGAGATCCTGGAACCGGCCATCTTTCGTGCGCGCCCGGACGATGTCTTCGACCGCCGACACGCCCACGCCCTTGATCGCGCTCATGCCGAACCGAATGCCTTTGGGCGTCACGACGAAGCTCACGCCGCTTTCGTTCACGTCCGGCGGCAATACGTCGATGCCCAGCTTCCGGCAGTCGTCGATGAAGAGAACGATCTTGTCCGTGTTTCCGACTTCCGACGACATCGTCGCCGCCATGTACTCCGCCGGATAATGCGCCTTGAGGTAGGCGGTTTGGTACGCCAGCACGGAATACGCGACGGAGTGGGATTTGTTGAAGCCGTACGACGCGAATTTCTCGATCAGATCGAAGATCTCGC
>CAYIHQ010000516.1:0-2349 GCA_964362905.1 uncultured Ignavibacteriaceae bacterium | reverse complement strand
TGAACAGATCCGTCGCGATCTGCCCGCGGACATCGCGATGCGCATGGCCCTCGACATAACCACCTCGATCCGAAAGGCGATCTCTGAAGTGGGGGAAACGATCGTCATCGCATTTGTTCTGGTGGTGTTGGTGATCTTCGCGTTCCTCCGGGACTGGCGTACGACGTTCATTCCGGTGTTGGCGATCCCGATCTCTCTCATCGGAACGTTCTTCATCATGTATCTGATGGGGTTCTCCATCAATATCCTTTCGCTGCTGGGCATCGTGCTGGCCACCGGGATTGTCGTTGACGATGCGATCGTGGTCCTGGAGAACATCTACCAGAAGATCGAGCGGGGCCTGAGCCCGAGGGAGGCAGGGCACGTCGGATCGCGTGAGATCTTCTTCGCCATCATCTCCACGACGATCACGCTCGCGGCTGTGTTTCTGCCCATCATTTTCCTGGAAGGACTCGTCGGACGATTGTTCCGCGAGTTCGGCATTGTCGTGGCGGGCGCGGTCCTCATCTCCGCGTTCGTGTCGCTGACGCTGACGCCGATGATGAGCGCACGTCTGTTGCGCCGTTCGGAGGAAGAGAATCGACTCTACCGCGCCACGGAACCTTTCTTCCTCCGAATGACGGAACGATACAACCGCTCGCTACGGACGTTCATGCAGCGTCGGTGGTTGGCTCCGTCAATCATGGCCGGATCGATGGCGATCATCTTCGGATTGGGCGCTCTTCTCCCGAGCGAATTGGCCCCGCTCGAAGATCGGTCGCGATTCCAGATCCAGGTGACGGGACCCGAAGGTGCATCGTTCGACTACATGGATACGTTCATGAATGACCTGCTCTTCGCGGTGGAGACGACGGTCCCAGAGCAGGACGGTGTGCTGTCGTTGACGGCCCCGGGATTTGGTTCGAGTGCGGTGAACAACGGATTCGTGCGGGTCGCCTTGAACGATCCGTCCGGTCGAAGGCGAAGCCAGCAACAAATCGCGGACGACATTTCCGCGATGTTGCGTCAGTTCTCCGAAGCGCGCGCCTTCGTTTCGCAAGAGCAGACGATCGGGGTTGGCCGGCGCGGCGGCTTGCCGGTGCAGTACGTGATCCAGGCGCCGAACATGGAGCGGTTGCGGGAGGTGCTGCCGGCGTTTCTGGAAGAAGCCCGGCTGACGAACGCGTTCCAGGTTGTGGATGTCAACCTGAAATTCAACAAGCCGGAGCTCCGTTTGACTGTTGACCGCGAGCGGGCGCGCAATCTCGGCCTCTCGATGATGGATGTCGCTCAGACGCTCCAGCTGACCTTCAGCGGCCAACGGATGGGAAACTTCGTCAAGCACGGAAAGCAATACCAGGTCATCGGGCTCGCCACGCGCGACAATCGTGATGAGCCGTTGGATCTGCGTTCGTTGTATGTCCGCAACAGCACGGGCGACCTGATCCAGTTGGACAATGTCGTGCAATTGCGTGAAGAGACCGCATCGCCGTCGCGCAACCGGTACGACCGCTATGTGGCGGCGACGGTCTCTGCCGGACTTGCTCCTGGGGTGACGCTGGGACAGGGCCTGGCCGCGATGGAAGGGGTATCGAAGAAAGTGCTGGACGAATCATTTCGCACGGCGTTGTCCGGCGCGTCCAAGGACTTCGCAGAAAGTTCGTCGAGTCTCGTGTTCGCTCTCGTCCTCGCCCTGGTCCTGATCTATCTGGTGCTGGCCGCCCAGTTCGAGAGTTTTCGCGACCCGTTCATCATCATGTTGACGGTCCCGCTGGCGATCGCGGGAGCGGTGCTCTCCTTGTGGGCGTTCGGACAGACGCTGAACATCTTCAGTCAGATCGGCGTCATCACGCTCATCGGAATCGTCACGAAGAACGGAATTCTCATCGTGGAGTTCAGCAATCAGCGCCAGATAGCGGGCCGCACCGTTCGGGAAGCTACCATCGAGGCGGCCACACTGCGCCTTCGTCCGATCCTGATGACGAGCCTTGCCACCGTGCTGGGCGCCCTCCCGATCGCGATGGGTTTTGGGGCGAGTGCGCAAAGCCGCGTGTCGCTTGGCATCGTCGTCATCGGCGGCCTCCTCTTTTCTCTCGTCCTGACCCTGTATGTGGTCCCTTCACTCTACGAGATCTTGTCTCCGGTGCAACACAAGGTGGACTTCCCTAGAAGCGTGGCCGCGGCAGAACAGGAGGCCGGAGCCGGGGCTTTGGTGAAATAACGCATTCGCGGTCATTTCCTGAACGGGTTCCTGTCACTGTCACTGGCAGGGGCCCGTTCGCTTTTTTCCCTGGAGCAGATATGTTCCTTGCTTTCGCCATCATCGGCATCTAATTTGTGGCAACAGGCTTCGACCCATTCTCTCTACGC
>CAYIHQ010000515.1:0-2352 GCA_964362905.1 uncultured Ignavibacteriaceae bacterium | reverse complement strand
GCCGCCGTGCGTGGAAAAAGTGGCCACTCGTGTGGTTTCTTCAGAAGATAGCGGATATCTTCGGTGGGACACGATGGACACACCCCGCTACCCCTCGCTAACTCTGGTCATTCTCTTCGCGTCACTGTGGCTGCCGACCCGTTTGTGCGCCCAGGAGCATTACTACTTCTACCGTCCCCATCAAACCCGCGGATCCGACGCGTTCTTCAGTCCTCTCAATCTCGTTTTGAATGGGTCCTTTGACGCGTTTCGCACGGACATTGGCAACAACCGCAACGTCCGCACGATCCCCTGGAAGCTTACATCGTCGATTGTCTGGTATAACCTGCGAAGCCCGCTCTACCACATCAACCAATACGGTTGGAAGCGGTTCTGGCGGGAGGAGTTCATCAACCTCAGCTTCAACATTCAGGAGCTTCAGTTTCTGCCGAACATTGGCGACCATACGCTGGGGTATGGAATGCTGTACGCGAAGGTGACGGAATACTATGACGCGCACGGGTATCCCGCACCGGTCCTGTGGGGCGTCGGGACATCGCTCGTATTCCACTATGTCAACGAGATGATGCAAAGCGGGTACGAATACAAGACGAATGTCGACCATATCGCCGACATCTACGTTTTCAATACGCTCGGTCTTGTCCTCTTCAGCTTCGACGGCGTGAAGCGCTTCTTCTCTGAGGATGTCGAACTTCTTGACTGGTCGCTCCAGCCGTTGTTCGTTCCCCGCAACACGACGCTTCAGAACGTCGGGCAGGAATTCGTCCTTCGATATCGACTCCCATGGGCTGACCACCTGGCGCCGTTCATTTGCTGGGGAGTAAATTCTGCCGTCGGCCTGAGCTACCGGTATGATCACCGTCAGAGCATCTCACTCGGTGTCGGCCAATCGGTGAACGGGATGAAGCGACAGGAGCGGGGAGAGTTCTGGCGTATGGTGCCCAATTTGGATGGCGCGGTTGGAGTGTTCTGGGACGATGATGGGTCCTTGCTCGCCGGGATGATCGTGACAGGCCCGAAGGTGCCGAATGTACAACTCAATGTGTATCCGGGTCTGGTCAACGTCGCGGGGATACAGCCGGGGCTCTATGTGGGGACCGGCGAGCGGGACGGCTTTGTTGCAGGAGTGACATTCATGGCTTCCCCCATCTCGTTAGGATTCATGAGGTAGGCTCCCTGCAATTGACTTGATTTCTTCTTGGATGACTCTCTCACATCGGTGCAGGGGAAAAATGCGAAGCCCGGGAACGTGTCCCGGGCTTCTGTGTGATACGAGGTGCGTAATGCTTCGAGGTCACATCTCCGGCCACAGCCACCCAAACGTACCGGCAGTGAGGAGGGCATAGAGCAGTCCGTCGAAAAGATTCCTAAACGTCCTGCTCCACGGCTGACGCCACCAGATCAATCGTTGGAGATCCGCAATCGCATAGCACGCGAATGCGGTCACCCCGGCGAACCGAAAAACGGCGAGATAGTGTGCCCCCGGTTCCAGCGCGCGTCCTGCCACATACGCCGCAAACACGCCGACGAGCACGGAATAGAGAAACCACAGCACCATGAACTTGGTCATCGAGGGCTCGGTGCCTCCCCAAATGGTGATCATGGCATTGGGGCCTTTGCGTACCTTCTCCGTGTACTCGGGGGAGGACATCTCCTTCATGCTGCCGGCTTTTGGCAACGCATAGTCGCCGTCCGGAAGGTTCAACTTTCGCAATGCGTCCGCCGCAGCCGTCTCATCCGGCAGCTTCTTGAAATCGTTGGCGTGATAACCCAGCGCCATATGAATAATGCTGCTGAGGATGAACACAAAGATCGCCGACACGAGGATCGGCAGCCAGAGGGAGAGAATGGGCACCATTGGAAGGCAAGCAACGCGAAGCCCGGGCCAACATCGGTCCGGGCTTCGGTGTATTCGGAGAAGCTGGGCGCTACTTCCGTTGCGCCAGCGGCACGACATTCCGCGGCTCATGCCCCAGGTAGATCTGCCGGGGACGGGCGATCTTCTGGTCCTTGTCCGTCAGCAGTTCCTGCCACTGGGCGAGCCAGCCGGAGGTACGCGGGATGGCGAAGAGCACCGTGAACGCGTCTGTCGGGAATCCCATCGCCTGGTAGATGATGCCTGAGTAGAAGTCGACATTCGGATACAGCTTCCGCTTCACGAAGTAGTCGTCCTCCAGGGCGATCCGTTCCAACTCGATGGCGATGTCGAGCAGCGGATTGCGTCCGGTCACCGTGAAGACCTCTTCGGCGGCCTTCTTGATGATTGTGGCGCGGGGGTCGTAGTTCTTGTAAACCCGGTGACCAAAGCCCATCAGCCGCTTCTCACCCTGTCCTTCCTTCACTTCCTTGATG
>CAYIHQ010000514.1:0-2371 GCA_964362905.1 uncultured Ignavibacteriaceae bacterium | reverse complement strand
ATTTGCCATCGGGTGAGAGCCCTGGGTACTGAATCTCCGTGAACGGAATGTCCAACACCCTTATCGTCATGTTGGGGTTCAATTTCACGGATGGCTGAGAGATCCATACAACCAGCAGGGAGGCAAGAATGACCGTGGCCATCGCACCTGCTATCAGAGGCATCCTCTGATACCATCCCTTTGTCAATCTTCCTCTGTGGCCAAGAGAGGTCTGAGCTGCTGAGCCAGGGATGCCTGAGACGCGGGTCGTTTCCTTCCTCAGTCTCCGCAAGTCGATCAGCACATCTGTCATTCCCTGATACCGGTCCTGCGGGTCCTTTTCCAGCGCCCTGTTAATGGTGTGGACCAACTCTGAACCCACATCAGGGATGTAGCTCTGCAGCGGTGTTGGCGGCTCATTCGTGATCGCGTACATCAACGCCGCTTCGTGATCTCCGCGGAATGGCAGGTGTCCGGTCAGCATCTCATAGAAGAGCACTCCGAAGGAGAAGATGTCGCCCCTGAGGTCCGCTTCGTCTCCCCGGAGCTGTTCTGGGCACATGTACGCGATCGTTCCCAGCGTGCTCCCTGTCTTCGTGAGCTTTGTCATCCCGGTCAGCTTGGCCAGCCCGAAATCGACGATCTTTACCGTGCCGTCAGCCGTCACGATGATGTTGGCAGGCTTGATATCCCTGTGGACGATCCCATACTTATGGGCCTGCGACAGTCCCAGGGCGATCTGGACGCCGATATCGATCGCATCATCGAGCTTCAGAGGACCGCGCTCGATCTTCTGCTTGAGGGTTTCACCCTCGTAGCATGCCATGACGATGAAGAGTTGTCCTTCACCTTCGGACCCTGCATCTGTCTCAGCGATATCGTGGATGTTGCAGATATTGGGGTGTTCGAGAGCGGAGGCAGCCTGGGCTTCGTGGATGAAGCGTTCCTTGGCGTCCGGGTCGAGGGTCAGCTCGGGAGGGAGGAACTTCAGTGCAACCGTGCGGTCGAGGCGGGTGTCGTTGAATGCTCCCACGATTCTTCATACCTTCTACTATGGTTACGAATGGATCATACTACAACTCATTCAAGGCACGTTCCTTGGCCGAGCAGCCGCTTACCTTGGCTGACAAGTACCGGATCCTTGAAGCGCTGTATGAAGAGGCCCGACGCCTTGGAAGTTTTGGAACGCACGACCTCCTCCTCGGCCTTGAGGACGACATACGACTTGCCGCGGCCTTGAACGCACATGTATCAAGCCCTCCTCGCTAAGCTCGCCCGCACACTCGATCACGCAGGGATCCCCTACATGGTCATCGGGGGCCAGGCGGTCCTCGTGCACGGCGAACCCCGGCTCACACGCGATATCGACATCACGCTCGGAGTTGATTTGACCCACCTCAACAAAGTCCTCGCAGCGGTCGCGTCAATCTCTCTGGCGGCGGCTGTGGCGGATGTTGAGTCCTTCGTGCGCACCACAAATGTGCTCCCTCTCTCCGATCCCGTGAGTAACATCCGTGTGGACCTGATCTTCTCCTTCACGCCGTATGAATCTGAAGCCGTTCGCCGCGGTGTAACCATTGTGCTGAACGAAGTGCCGGTCCGGTTTGCCTCGGCAGAGGATCTGATCATTCACAAGCTCGTCGCCGGACGTCCCCGCGACATTGAGGACATTCGAGGTGTGCTTGCCCGAAATCCATCTTTGGATGAACAAGCTATCATCAGATGGTTGGCTTCGTTTCGCGAGGTTGTGAACAGAGACCTTGTTTCCGAGTTCAAGACCCTGCTGCAGGATCGCGACTCTATCCGTAGATAGGCTCCTCCCAAGCCGCTCCCGCCTCCGCAATTCATTCCAAGGCTCTTTCTTCGTTCTTTCTTACTGCCGCCCGTGATGTTAATCCGGCAGGTGAGGCATCCCGACGTTGTGTTTCGGGAGCGTGGAGTATGGTGGTTCCGATCATTTCCCTGATTCCAGATCCCGACAATCCTTCGACTCGCTTCGCTCGCTCAGGACGTCGGGATTCTCAAAATCCCAACCACTCCCCCTCGACTTCACTCGGGGTCGTGGGGGATTTTGGAACTTGAGCGCGACGGTGCGTTTGAGGCGGGTATCCTCTGCACGGTAGACCACGCCCATTCCACCTTCGCCGAGCTTCTCAAGGATTTTGTAGTGACTAATCGTAGATCCAATCATATGCACCTCAGTTTACGGCTCCCGCCTTTTGGCGGGATGCTCAAAACGGCAACCGCTCGCAGGAGAGCGCTCGCGGGCCGTTTTGGCACTTCGCCCAATCCCGTTCCGCTCGGAGAGCGGAGCGAGGATCCTCGTGCCCCCCCGGGGGGGGGGCGGGGCGTGGCGGTGGTAGTGTTGTGTTCTTTAGGTGTTGCGGTGATT
>CAYIHQ010000513.1:0-2382 GCA_964362905.1 uncultured Ignavibacteriaceae bacterium | reverse complement strand
GGGATTTGAGACCGGAAGAGACGGAACAGCAATTTCCGTCCGCGCTAGCGGACAAATTCAACAGGGCGCGTCATATGACGCAGCCGCGGGGGTCGACCGGACATTCCGGTTCCTGATCGGCGGAAAACTGGCCCGACCGGACCAGGCGGGCAGCTTCCAGGTGAAATCACCTGCCGGTGAACTTTTGGCAGTCGTCGGAGAAGCCAATCGGAAGGACGTACGGAATGCCGTCGAGGCGGCACGCGGAGCATTCGGTTCCTGGTTCGAATCGGCCGCACATCTGAGAGCTCAGATCCTGTACTTCTGGGCGGAGAACTTGTCCGTCGAACGCGAACGGTTTGCCAATGGAATAGCGGCTCAGACAGGTCGGTCGTTGGAGTCGTCCCGCACCGAAGTGCAGCAGAGTATTCGCCGACTCTTCGACTGTGCGGCGTATGCCGATAAATTCGGTGGGACGGTCCAGCCGGTACTGGGTCGCCGTTTGGTGGTGGGATTACGCGAACCTGTGGGCGTGTTGGGGATGCGGGCTCCGGACGAGTCTCCTCTGCTGGGATTCGTTTCCCTGGTTGGCGTCGCATTGGCGATGGCCAACACGGCCGTGATTGTGGCGGGGAAACATTCCATGACCGCGATGGACCTGGTGCAGGTCATTCAGCATTCCGACATTCCAGCGGGAGTGGTGAATGTGCTGACGGCTCAGGATCCGGACGCCGTGGCAAAGGTCCTTGCCGAGCATGAGGACGTGGACGGCATCTGGTTCTTTGGCGGAGCCGAGGGGAGTAAGGCGATGGAGGCGGCCTCGATCGGAAATATGAAGCAGACGTGGGTCTCCAACGGCGTGACGATCCCGTGGGCGAACCTAAAGATGGAGAAACTGCTGTTGAAGGCCACTCAGGTCAAGAACATCTGGGTGCCGTACGGCGTGTGAGACGCAGGGCACACAGTGCATTGCGAGTGGAGCAAGGCGAGAAAAATGTAAAGGGGTCTTCTGCGAAGTCGCGGGAGACCCTTTGTGGTACATGAGAGAGGGAAGATGGAAGATGAGAGACGGAAGAAAGAAGACTGAAAGTATGTCTCGAGGTGAATCTCGCCGCGAGATCGATCTCAACTATCCCGGAGGATTGAAGAGTCTTGGGAACAAGAAAGGAGCCGCATGTGCGGGGATTCGTAGATAGAGAGGCGCTCGACTGGTCTTTGACGTAACAAAACCCTCCTCCGTAAGCGCACTCACTACCCTCCGCGCCGTACGAATCTCCAGTCCCGTGATTTTGCGCACTTCAGAACGTTCAACCTTTCCGCGTAACACAAGGTGTTCGAGGAGCGTTGTCATTTCCTCCCTGAATGCACTGGTCTTGCCGGCCTTTCCCGATGCTCCCGGCAAGGCACCCGCCTGCCTTGCTTTGCCGTAGGCCATTACTCGAGCCAATAGACTGTCTACATGAAGCAGACCGCTCATGTATTCCAACTGGTCGATACAAATGTCCAGAAAGAAATGACAAAATGATTCGAGGGCCTTCAGCGATAGAGCACCGCGTCCGTCATAGTTGTCCCATCGCGGACTATCGGCCTCTTCGAGTGCGGCAAGATACTCCCTCTTCCTTCGGGCAAGTCCTCGAGAGACATTCCAGAGGCCATAACCAGAGACATCTATCCTGCGCAGGCAGGCATCGGTCATCAACCTCGTCACACGACCGTTGCCGTCTCCAAATGGATGGACCCACAGAATTCGATGGTTTGCTGCGGCGAGAGCGACCATTGCTTTGGTCGGGCTGTGCTTTAAGGGATCGTATGCTTCCGAAAGACGGTCGAGGTAGCCAGACAGTTCACTATAGACGGGTGGAATGTGCCTGCCGACCTTCACTTCATAGTGTCTCAATTCTCCTGGGATGACAGACTCCGTTTGTCCGGTGTCTGGATTCCGCACGATCCTGAATTCTTCAGGCGTGCGGACATAGAACTCTTTGTGAATCCACTTAAGGAATTCCTTTGAGTAAGGATTGAGGTCCGATTCTCGATGGAGCCGCTCTTCCATCTCACGCTGGACTTCAATGTGCGCTCGAGCCTCCTCCTGAAGATGCCTTTCCTGAGTTCCTTTGGAATACTCGCCCCGCATCGCTCGCTCGATGTCGATGGGGTGAGTATCGTGCCCTTCTATGAGGTTGGAGTAGTAGCAGTTGACAGTTTGCAGGAGGTCCACCACTGCGGCGATGGTGTCAGGGTGCAGCGCTCTGCCAATTCGGTTGGCAGCTGCCAGGACCTTGGTAGCTTTCGCTTCAAGGTCAGCTGAATCTGGCATTAGTGGTTCAACCAGGTTGAGTTTCATAGCGAAAATGTGACCGCTTTATTGACCGTTTAATTTGTGCTGTAACTAATTGATACATA
>CAYIHQ010000512.1:0-2384 GCA_964362905.1 uncultured Ignavibacteriaceae bacterium | reverse complement strand
AATGAAGAGATCCGTGCCCCGTTCCACCCCTTTGATGATCCACATTGTCCCCGGCAAATGCGATTTCTGCGGCTGCTGCGTCGGGGTCTGTCCGGAAGATGCCATCGAGCTCCAGGAGTCGAAGATCTCCATCATCGATGAGCGGTGCACGAACTGCCGCAAATGCGTGTGGGCATGCCCGTGGGAGGTCATCGAATTCCACCGGGAGGGTGTGTCGGAGAAGCCTCGCGAGATCCCCCAGCACTTGAATTCCCCCGTTTCGTTCGGTGCATGAAGAACTTCTACGACATCATCGTCATCGGTGCAGGGCCGACAGGCACGACGGCTGCGCGGTACGCGGCGGATCACGGCGCCTCCGTCCTCGTGCTCGAAAAGGACCGCGATGTCGGCTATCCTGTGCGATGCGGCGAGGCCGTCAGCCACGACGGCGTCATTCAATTCATTGACCCCGACCCTCGTTGGATCGCCGCCACCGTGACGAAGTTCCGGCTCGTGGCCCCCAATGGCCATTCCGTGGTTCCACGCCTGGATGGAGTGGGGTACGTCCTGGAACGGAGGATCTTCGATGTCGAGGTGGCGAAGCTTGCGACGCGACAGGGTGCGGAGATCGTCACCAAGGCCTATGCCTACGACCTTATGCGCGATGCCGATGGCCATCCGAATGGCGTTCGCACAGTCATCAAGGATCAGAAGGTCGACCTCAGCGCCCGGATTGTGATCGGTGCCGACGGAGTCGAGAGCCGTGTTGGTAAATGGGCGGGCATCGATACCACCTGCCACATTCGCGACATGGAATCGTGCGCACAGGTGACGCTCTCCAACGTCCGCGTCGATACCGATACGCTCGATTTCTATTTTGGGGACCAGGTGTCTCCCGGCGGATATCTCTGGGTCTTCCCGAAAGGCAAGGACACCGCGAACGTTGGCATCGGCATCAACGTGGAAGAGGCGAAGCGCAAATCTGCCATTCGCTACCTGGAAGAGTTCATCGAAAAGACTTACCCGCATGCCGCCATGCTGACGCGGATCGCGGGTGGCGTGCCATGCGCCACAACGTGCTCCGAGATCGTTCGTGACAATGTCCTGCTCGTGGGAGACGCGGCCCATCAGGTGAATCCGATGTCGGGGGGTGGCATCATCAGCGGCATGATCGGAGGGATGCTGGCCGGTCAGGTGGCTGCGGAGGCCATTCGGGAGAACGACCTGCGCGTCCTTCCGGAGTATCAGAAACGCTGGCAGAAGCGCCTCGGTTGGCGGCACGACGTGTTCTACGGTATCAAAGAAGCCGTGTCAGGTTTTTCCGATGAGACGTTGAACGGCATCTGCACGAGCGCGTTGCGGTTGCCGGAAGAGAAGCGGACGCTCGGGGCGATCTTTCGGGCGGCCCTCTGGAACCAGCCGTCGATGCTCCTCGATGTCGCGAAGGTGTTTGTGAGTTGAGAGCAGAAGCGGGTGGGAGGATGAAGGTGGGAGCCTGCCCGACTGGATGAGTTCGTGCTCGGTCAGGCGGGGTGGTGTGGAGGTTTCATGTGAAGCGAGGGGAAGGTCGCGTAGTCATCGGATGCCCTCCCCAGCGGTTTGCCGGTTTGAGCCATTTGGCCATTTGTTTGGAAGTTCGGACATTTGGAACGTTTGGATCGTTTCCCACCTATGTTCTCCCGCGCCCGCGCATATCTCTCCCTCATTCGTCCTCTCAATCTCCTCATTACGTTCGTGTCCATCATCGCCGCAGCGGTGCTGGCTGGAGGCGGTTGGGCGGATGTGATCCCTATGGTCCTCGCGGGCGTTGCCGGGGTCGCCATTGCAGCCGGCGCGAACGCCGTCAATGATTACTTTGACGTCGAGATCGACCGCATCAATCGTCCGGATCGCCCCATCCCCAGCGGGGCTCTGACGAAGTCACACGCATGGCGCTTCTGGCAGATCGCCTCTGCCGCGGGATGCCTTTGCGGGCTCGCCATCGGGCTCTGGCCGTTTGTGATCACGGTCGGGAGTGTCGTGCTTCTCTATGCCTACAGCCGATCTCTCAAAGCGACCCCCCTTGCCGGCAATATTGTCGTCGGGGGAATGACCGGCATGGCCTTCATCTTTGGCGGTGCGGCCATCGGTGCGGCCGATCGCGCCGTGGTGCCAGCGGTCTTCGCGTTCCTAGTCAATGTGGCACGTGAGGTGGTAAAAGACAACGAAGACCGTCACGGCGACGCGCGTCATCGTGCCGTCACGCTTCCGGTCCGATTCGGCGTCCGCCCCGCTCAGGTCGTGACGAGTCTGTCGCTCGTCCTCCTGGTGGTCGTAACGGTGCTGGCCTACGTGCACGACCAGTACGATCCCGTCTATTTCCGGATCGTCCTCGTGGCCGACGCGATGCTCCTGTATGTCGCCCT
>CAYIHQ010000511.1:0-2395 GCA_964362905.1 uncultured Ignavibacteriaceae bacterium | reverse complement strand
AGAATCGCTGTCGCGGCTCAATGATCGGGAACGCACGTCCGCGCTGGGCACCGTGGCCGCCATCTTCCAGAAGGGTGGCCATGCACGCCCCGTGTTCATCGCCCCGTATCGCATGGGAAGCGCGTTCCTTCGATGAGAACCCGGAAGCGCGGGACCCCGCCCGAGGTCATCCTCGACATCGATCGGTCCGACCGGACCGGCCTGGAAGAGGCTGTGTTCTGCGCCGGCAAGTCTGTGGATCAGATCGTCCATATCCTTCAGCGCGTTCGCACAGCCGGCAGGTCGATCCTCCTGACACGATGCTCGCCGGAGCAGATTCGGCAGCTGCCGACCTCTGTGCGAAGGGATCTCGATTATGATCCTGTCTCGGGGACGGGAATTTACCGCGGTGTGCGGCGGGAGAAGGTGCGCGGCACGGTTGCGGTCGTGGCGGCGGGTACGTCGGACCTACCGGTCAGCCGTGAGGCCTCGAGGACGCTTCTCTACTATGGCGTGACGGCGCTGGAGGTCACAGATGTCGGCGTCGCGGGGCTCTGGAGATTGCTCGACCGCATCGACGACATTCGTCGTGCGGACGTGGTCATCGCGGTCGCAGGAATGGAAGGAGCGTTACCGACCGTCCTCGGCGGGCTTCTCGAATCTCCGATCGTAGCTGTGCCGACCTCGGTCGGGTACGGCGTGGCCGCGGGGGGAACGGCGGCGTTGCACGCAATGCTGGCCAGTTGTTCATCCGGCATGACGGTGACAAACGTCGACAACGGTTACGGAGCCGCCTGCGCTGCCGTACGGATCCTGCGCGTGGCGCGGAGAACGCGATGAATTCCTAACTTCGGGAAAGTACCCGGGAGTTTGGCACCGCGCTTGCATTCCTTCCTTCAGGGTTGTACACTTTCAATAGATTCATTCACCAACAGGAGATCGTACCGATGAAGAAGCTTGCCCTAAGCATCCTCGCCGTGTTCATTGCTGTTCCGGCCCTCGTACTCGGCCAGAACAAGTACGTCGGCGTGAAGCAGTGCATGCCGTGCCACAAGACTGAGAAGCTGGGCGGCACCGCGTATGTGGTGTGGGAAAAGACGCCACATGCGAAGGCCTTCGACGCTCTGAAGACCAAAGAAGCCGATGCCATCGCCACCAAGGCAGGCTCGACGAAGCCAGCGGCTGAGACCGCGGAATGCGTCACCTGCCACGTGACAGGCACGAACAAGCCGGAAGAAGGTGTGTCCTGTGAAGCGTGCCATGGCGCAGGGTCGGCGTACAAGGCCGTTCATGCGAAGAAGGATGCGGACGACAAAGCAAAGGCCGGCGCGGGAATGGTCATGGGCGATGCCTTGAAGAAGGCGTGCACCGATTGCCACAACGAGAAGAGCCCCAACTTCAAGAGCTTTGATTACGCAAAGATGTGGGAAAAGATTGCGCACAGCGGCAAGAAGATCTAAACCGTATCCGGGTTTTCCCAGCCGGGTGTGCGGCGTCCAGAGCGACCTGCACACCCGGTTGTGTTTCCGCGCCAACGGCGGAAAGAGAACCGTAGCCACAAGAAGTACAAGAGGCACAAAAATGCGGAGAATGTCTGAATCCCGCGGTCGTCTTCTCCTCGGGCTGATGTTGTTCCTCTGCGGCTCTCCCCCCGAGCTGTCGTCGCAGGGGCGTCCCGTCTGGAACCATGGCGCGATCGTCCGTGGCGACGCAACCCGGAAGGTCATCCACCTTCTGTTCTCCGGCCACGAATTCGCGGAGGGAGGCGAGACAATCGCCACCGTCCTGCGTCGGCATCGCGTGAAGGCGTCGTTCTTTTTCACGGGCGATTTCTACCGGAACCCGTCCTTTGCCGTCCTCATCCGGATCCTCCGTGCCGACGGGCACTACCTCGGTCCGCACTCGGACCGACACCTGTTGTATGCGTCATGGGAGAAACGGGATTCGTCACTCGTGACCGGGGAGGAGTTTACGCGCGACCTGTGGGACAACTATGCCGCCATGCGTCCGTTTGGTTTCACACCCCAGAGTGCGCGGGTATTTCTCCCGCCTTTCGAATGGTACAACCGTGAGATCGCCGGCTGGTGCCGGGATTCCGGGATCGCGCTTATCAACTTCACCCCCGGCACCTCTTCGAACGCGGACTACACAACGCCCGACATGGGGGTGCGGTATGTTCCTTCGGACACGATCTACGAACGGGTCCTGCGGTTCGAATCGACTCAACCATCAGGCCTGAACGGATTTCATCTGTTACTCCATATCGGCACGCACCCATCGCGCACGGACAAGATGGCACGGCGTTTGGAGGAGCTGATCATCGAGCTCACCCGGCGCGGGTACCGGTGGGAAGGGATCGATGCGTCCGCACCCGGTGCCGTCCAACCCTGATCAATTCGTGGCCCTCTACCGTGAT
>CAYIHQ010000510.1:2181-2406 GCA_964362905.1 uncultured Ignavibacteriaceae bacterium | reverse complement strand
CGCGAAGACCATGGATGCCGTCGCACCGGAAGCGAAGCCGCGGCCAAAGTTCTGGTGGGAAAGGTAGCGGAGAACGGTGAGATGTGAAAAGTAAAATGTGAAAGGTAAGAGAAAAGATGGCGGTAGTCAGTCGTCAGTAGACAGTAGGCAGACTGAAGTGAGCATAAGCACGTCTTCGGTCGACGGTCTCCGGTCTGCTGTTGCGCCGTCCGGTCGACTGAAACA
>CAYIHQ010000510.1:0-2171 GCA_964362905.1 uncultured Ignavibacteriaceae bacterium | reverse complement strand
CACCCTGAATAATTCGCAATTGACACTTCGAAATTCGCAATGCTTATGCACGACATTGATTCTCTTCTCTCATTGATCGATCAGGCGTACGATCGCCCTGCCTGGCACGGTACGAACCTCAGAGGTTCTCTGCGCCGCTTGAGCGCCGAGGAGGCCGCATGGCGTCCCGGCAAAGGGCGACACAACGTCTGGGAGATCGCCGTGCACTGTGCCTACTGGAAGTATACGGTACGGCGGCGCATCCTCGGAGAGAAGCGAGGAGCGTTCCCTCTCAAGGGAAGCAACTGGTTTTTCCGCCAGGGAGTCGAGGGAGAAGGCGTGTGGAAAGCGGACCTTGCGTTACTCGAAGACAGCCATCGAAGTCTCCGCGCCGCAGTTGCCGGCCTGTCGCCCCGCGGCCTCTCCAAGCGCTCCTCCACCGGTAAATGGACGCTTCTCCAAATGATCCAGGGAGCCGCATCTCACGACCTGTACCATGCAGGGCAGATACAGCTATTGAAGAGACTCCGCGGCTGACGTGCTCAAAGTTCCTGCCGCCGCTTCGATCAACATGCTACGCGAAAAACAATCCCCAGCCGTCATAGCTGGGGATTCTCATTACAGTGCCAACGCCCAATGATGAGTTTGTGCGTTGCGTTGTTACTCCGATGAACGTTGTCGAAAGAACAAGAATGCTCCACCGCTCCGCAGATTTGTTTGACTCAACCCTTGACACTGACTCCGCGAATTTCGAAGTTACACTCGCGCTGTGCAGTTGGAATTCCTTGGGGGGCCTTGGAATTCGCCGAATGAAGAGGTTTTGCCCCATAGGCCATCGTGGCGGTGTCTGACCGTCGGGTGGCCTTTCGCGTTTTTTCCCCAGTGCAGACACCTATGAAAGCACAAGGAATCTCGCTGGGATCTCCCCAAAACCATTACGCAGACCTCATGACAGCGGAATCGAAGACAAACACATGGACGGGAGGCATTCTCTCCCTCGTGATGTTCACTGGAATGGCGATTGTCTTTTCCGCCTGTACGTCCCCGACGCCGCCACCTCCTCCTGCTGTCGACACGACGAGCCACGAGTTCATCTGGCATCTGGATACAGTTGGGGCTCGTGGTGGATTGTGGGACATCGCCATCATTGACGAGAACAACATATGGGCGGTTGGCGACGTCTATTTGAGGGATTCGAGCGGAGCTCTTGATCCGGACCCTTACGGGCTCGCCAAGTGGAATGGGACCAGTTGGAAACTCGAACGAGTACCATATCATGGCTTTGGATCCACAACCCTTCACCCGGGCCCGTTGTTCACGATTCGAGCATTCGGTGAGAATGATGTCTATGTCTGCTCTTCCACAAATCTTCTCTGGTGGAACGGGGTAACATGGACAGAGAAGGCATTCTTTATGCAGAATCTTTCGTTCACTGGCCAGGTTCGCAAAATGTGGGGCGCGAATGGATCCGATCTTTATTGCGTTGGTCGCTCTGGAGCACTCTACCGTTTCACTGGAACCACGTGGACTTCAATTGCGAGCGGGACGGACGTGGATTTCAAAGACATTTGGGGTTCCACGAGTGGCAAGAGAACGGAAATCCTCGTCCTCGCATCAAACGGCGCTTCTTTTCCACTAGGAAAGGGCCTGGTCCGCGTTGAAGGTTCGAACACCACTGTGATGCCAACGGACAGCCTTTCGGATGTGCTTTCGAGCATTTGGTTTTGGCCAAACGGAAAGTACTTCATAGCTGGATCCGGCTTCTATTCGACCCAGTCCCTATCGACTCCATGGATTCGCAATCCGATGCAATCCATATTCTACATGGATTGCGTTCGGGGCACAGGGACGAATGACATCGTCGTCGTCGGATCGAAAATGGTCTCTCACTACAACGGCTCGACGTGGCGCCAGTTCACTTCGCCGGAAATCCCTACGTTCTATGGGTCTTACATAGGACTTGCAGTGAAGGATAACCGAGTCACCGCCGTCGGTACGGCAGACGACGTGCCTATAGTTCTCACCGGAATAAGACTGCCGCCATAACGGCGTCAACTACTTAGTTGAGAACATCTGATTTTCCACTCCAGGATGGATGCGTCTGTGCCTAGGCAGACTCTTTTTCTCCTCCGAAATCAGAACAACATTGCTTTCATCTCCCCAAAACCATCACACAGGCCTCATGACAGCGG
>CAYIHQ010000509.1:0-2416 GCA_964362905.1 uncultured Ignavibacteriaceae bacterium | reverse complement strand
CGCACGAGGCTTGACTGTTTACATAAAAGGCAGGCGCAGCGACGGCAACGGTAAGAGGATGACGGAAAATGACCTCACTGCTTTCACACACCGTTCGCCGCGGCGCTGCGAGACACATTCTTGAGGTGCCTTCTAGGAAGACGATGGACGCCCGATGAACAGGCGTTGTGCGTAGATGGCGAGCGACCATGCCGCCATGAGGAGACTGAACCAGAGCGTCGCCGTGCGGAACCACTCCCATACTTCAGGTCGCAGTACGCCGAGGAGAATGAGCACGGCGAATGCCGTGACGGCTACTTTGCCGGGCCAGTTCGATTGCACGATGATGCGCTTCTTGCGCCGAATGAAGATCCCGCCGGCCACAATGAGCAGATCCCGCACAAGCACAATGCCCACCACCCACCACTCAAGGTCCCCTGTCCAAGCGAGCAACAGGGCGCCGACACCGATGACGATCTTGTCGGCCAGCGGATCGACCACTTTGCCGAACTCCGTCACCTGATGCCATGCACGGGCGACATAGCCGTCGAGGAAGTCCGTTGCCACAGCCAAGAGCAACACGACCGCCGCCCAGATCCGGTGCCCGGGACCGTCGTCCAGCAGAAAATACGTAAAGGGCGCGAGGAGCACGATCCGGCTGAGGCTCAGGACCGTGGACAATGTCCAGATGCGTTCCAGCATCAGAGATCGTTGGCGTCCTTCGCCGCGCCTCCGTCGATGGGGGCAGGATAGACCCCGCTGAAGCAGGCGGTGCAATAGGAGCGACCTTCTGCTTGCGGAGCCGCCTCGAGCAATTTCTCGAGGGAGAGAAACGACAAGCTGTCGACCTCCAGGTATTCGCGGATCTTCTCGACGTCGCCGCCGGCGCGATTAGCGATCAATTCCTCCCGGCTGGGAAAATCCATCCCATAGTGGCAGGGGTACTTGATGGGGGGGCACGTAATACGCACGTGCACTTCCTTCGGACCGGCCTCTTTCACGAGCTTGACAAGCTGCCGCGAGGTCGTGCCGCGCACGATGGAATCATCGATGATGACCACTTTTCGGCCCTGCAACACGCCTTTGACGGTGTTGAACTTCGTCTTGACCTTCAGTTCACGGTTGTTCTGTGTCGGGGCGATGAACGTGCGGCCCACATAGTGGCTGCGGATCAATCCCAGCTCGAGCTTGACATCGTGTCCGCGATTCTGGCTTTCTGTGACGAAGCCCAGCGTGGCGGTATTGCTCGAATCCGGCACGCTGATAACGACCACCTTCTCCCCTTCGGCCGAAGGGCTCACGGGTGCTTCCTGCGCCAGGAGCTTCCCCAACTTGCGGCGGACCTTGTCTACGTTTTCGCCGAATACCTTGCTGTCAGGGCGGGAAAAATAGATGTACTCAAAGATGCAATGATGGGACGAGGCCACCCGCGCGGAGAGATGGTAGGATTTGACCGAGCCGGACGCGATCGCTTCGTCGTCGATAACGAGGATCTCCCCTGGCTCCACATCGCAGATGTACTCCGCACCAATGATGTCGAACGCGACCGTTTCCGAGGCGACCACGAAGGCACCGTTCAATTTGCCCAGTGCCAGCGGGCGGAATCCATGCGGGTCCCGTGCGGCGATCAGGGCGTTGTCCGTCATCATCACCAGCGAAAAAGCGCCTTCCACGGTTTCCAACGCTTCTTTGATCTGTTGGATCTGGCCGGTCTGGCGGCTCTGGGCGACGAGGTGGAGGATGATCTCGGTGTCCGAGGTCGACTGGAAGATCGTCCCGCGATCCTGAAGCTGTTGACGTAACTGCCGAAAATTCGTGAGGTTTCCGTTGTGCGCCACGGCCAAGTGGCCCTGGCGGTAGTTGACAACGAACGGCTGGATGTTGGTGATATTGTCCGAGGCGCCCGTCGTCGAGTAGCGGTTGTGTCCGATGGCAGCATTGCCGCGCAACTCATCCTTCAGGAGGCGCTCATCGCGGAACACCTCCGAGACCAGCCCGGGAGCCCGGTGGAGGTTGAAGCGGAAGCGCTTCTGGTCGGCGACGAATTCTCGGGCAACGATCCCCGAGGCCTCTTGTCCACGATGCTGCAGGGCGTGCAAGCCATAGAAGCTCTGCACGGCGGCCTGGGGGTGTCCGTAGATCCCGAAGACCCCGCAGTGGCAGCGGGGCTTCCCTTCAACGCGACTGAGTTCGTTCACAGTGTGAAGGATACGAAAAAGTGCTCGCACCGACAAGTACGAGAAGGACCAAGATACCGATCGTCAAGGAAAAGGGGCTGTCTCCGGAGATTCCGGGACAGCCCCTTCTCGCTCATGCGAAGCGACTGCTAGGTTCAGAAGTAGAAATGCAGCACCGCACCCGCAGCGCCAAAGCCGAGCAATGTCGTCGCGCTCCCGCCCTTGGTCGTCACCGTGGTGGGGCCGTTGATCTGTTCTTG
>CAYIHQ010000508.1:0-2426 GCA_964362905.1 uncultured Ignavibacteriaceae bacterium | reverse complement strand
TCTTCTTCTCTAGCGAAACAGCGCTTCTATCTCCTCATTTGAGAATCCAAATTGTCTAAGAATTCTAACAACATAAGGCGGGGACAGCTCATTTGCCCCCATGTCAATTGGAACCACCCTCCGCTTCCCTTGGTCATAACGCATGTAAAGTCTATGATCTCCTTTGCCTTCCCTCAGAAAACTGCATCCCGCCGATTCCAAGATCCGGATCAGCTCTCTTGGCTTGAGGGACGGAAGTTTTCTAGGCAGTCATTGCCCTGAGTTCAAACTGTTCCGACGCGGGCTCCTTTCCCTCAATTGCCAGAAACTCATGAAGCTCCCTCACGGAAATGGGAGCCGTATAGACATCACCGTCTTCACGTCGAGACTCCTCAAATGACTCTATCGCCTCTCTCAGCTTCTTGACCGCGGCATCCTTGGTTAGGTCCTGTCCCACAAGGCCGTTTTCAAGGCACAGTGCTACCCAATACTTGCCGCTGCTTTTCAAAACCGTTGTATAGAAATCCCTACGCATCGTTCATCTCCTCATAGGACGGGCAATGTACGCGTGGACGTGAAGACCACAGAGGTCAGACGACAGACGTCAGAGGTCAGAGGTCAGAGGTCAGACGGCAGACGGCAGACATCAGAGGTCAGAGAACAGATGTCAGAAATCAGAGATCAGAAAGCCTCTTGGATTCCTCATCATGCCTCCCAGCATTTTTCCGATCTCAGAGCATATTCCCGTCAAGCGTGCTTGCTCTTCAACCCCCAGCGGAACCTGTCAATAGAGATGAGACAGTTTTCATGATGGCTTAACTCACACTTTCCGGGGTGAGTACCGGATTGCACATGACTTCCTCTCGTGCGCACCTCGACAAATCCAGCTTTCTGTAGCGCCTTGACAACATCCTTTGCTCTGACGATAGGGAGCTCAGGCATGAACCTGGAGGCCAAGTTCGACGCCCAACCGGATGACTTCCACAACGTCCTTTTTCCTGGTTACCACAGGATTCTCTTCTTCCGGGATGGGACGAATGAATGGCAGGTTGCTTTCGATGGCCGTCTCGAGATAGAGTTCGACCGCCTCCTCCAGATTCCTCCGTGCTTCCTCGAGAGTGGATCCCTGGGATGCAACGTCGAGCTCCGTACAGAGAGCCGTGAAACCGACGTCCTCGTGGAGAAGTAATCCTGTGAAAACAAACTTTACGTTTTCCATGCAATCTTCTCCAGAAGTCAGAGATCAGAAGTCAGATGACAGAAAACCTTCTGGATTTCTCAGTGTTCCTCCATGCATTTTCCCGACCTCTGTGCACGATCCAGTCAACCGCGCATGCCTTCAGTGCTTGCCTCTCAAACCCGGCCTGTCTCTAAATTCAACATTCAATGAACACTCTCTTTCAGATAGCGACCTACATGATCCTGGATAGATTGGAAGATGACCTCCGGGGCTGTTTCATACCCCTGGGCATACTGAATTGGAGAAAGATCGACATCGTCATAACTCACCATCGCTTTCAGGTAGAGCGATTCATCCATTCCCGGATATTTTTTCCGTGCAAGTGAAAGAAGATCCTTTAACGGGTATTGTTGAAGGATAAAAAACAGATCAACATAGTCTTTGACTGCCGCGCGGAGCGTCGCGATCAATTTGAATACTCCGATTTCCCGCACAGAAGCTATTCTAAAATATTCTGACTCAAGAAGCGGGGTCACCGGAACGGGTTCAACGAACAAAAACGAGATTTTTACCTTATGCATCATGAGTGTTAATGTCTGTTCTTCATTCTGAAGTTGGGTAATATCATGCTCTTGAAACACCTCTTCTACTCTTCTCAGGAGTTGAGAGTTATCAAAGCGTCGATTCGTAAACAAATCAAAATCCTCGGAGATTCTGTGCCCTATTTGCAGAGCAAGCCCCGTTCCGCCGGCAAGATAAAAATCATTTTTCCAAGCGATTAGTTGTGTGCACATCGCTCGTCTGGTGTTGTCTAGAATATTGTATTTCAATTTCAACGCCACAGATCTTCCATGCGTAGTACTTTCTCCCAAAAGAGATAACTCCTTCTATCGAGGGCATATGTTCCCTTTTTTTCGAGATAGCGACTGACCAGGCCGCGGTCAAATGCGCGGATAATCCAATGGATCGCCGCAAGATCGCCATACGCCATCAGTTTGCCAAGCACGTAGTTCTCGTGTTCTGGAAATTTCAATTTTGCAAAATCAGCATCCCAAAAGAACTTTCTAAAGGCCGGCGGTATTTGTCTGTTTTCGTTCATTAAGATGCGAGGTCAAAAGTCAGAGGTCAGAGAGCGCCGGGCTCTACGACGATCCTGTCCAATGAATACCGGAACATCCCGACATATATCGATTTGACTCTTTCGAAAATCTCTCGAGTAATCCTGCGATCATACAAATGAACAGTCATATTTCGATCGTCGAGCATC
>CAYIHQ010000507.1:0-2438 GCA_964362905.1 uncultured Ignavibacteriaceae bacterium | reverse complement strand
CTAGACTTCCGATGAGCACAGGCAACACGCTGTCCCTATACTCTTCGGTAATATCTAGGGCGTAAAGAGCCTTCAGTACATCACGCAGGGCGGCCTCTACGTCCAAGAATGGCGGGTTGATATTAACAAACGCTTCTTCATCGTAGGGATTGGTCTCACTCATTTCCAGGCCAACGAAACTCAACCCTGGATTGCCTTCGACAGTCCCGTTATCGGCGCGCTCAATAATCGTACGCTTCAGTAACGTCAATTGATTGAGTACTCCTGGCCCCTCGTTAGTGAACTCAGCATCATGAACCCTGTAGGACCCAAGCAATCTGGTGATAAAAGAATCAGTAACCAGTGCCCAGCTATCCTTGATCTCACGGTACTTACGGGCGTTTCTTTGAAGCGTGCTGCGCATACCCTCAATGAGCTTGCCCCCATCAGAGATACCTTCAAGAGTCACATAATCATCTAAGCAAGTGAACTCAAAAGAATAACTGGGTTCGATGGAACCCATATGCTGCAACGTAGGATACTCATGAGACAGGATAGGAATGCGCGCCACTATGTTAGTGAAGCCACCACTTAGTCCGGTAACAACTGTATTGAGCCCCTCGAAGTTCAAGTCCGGAGTTGGCTGTAACCCGTACTGATTCACTCCAGGATCCTTCAGAAGTGAAGCATCTCCCGTTACGTAGTTAAGTACCCAAGTCTTATACCAGACGTTAGGGAGCTTCATGGCCCCCTCGTAGTGATACCAACCGTCAGCAGATAGAGTCTCCATAATCTCTATGGCTTCTTCCACCTTCTTCATATCTACATCATAGCTCTTGCCATTATCATCTTTGATCTTCTTGGCCACCACCTCAGCCGAGATCTTATCTACGGCGTCTACGGGTGGGTTCACCTTAAGGATCGAACTAGTAGGATCGTCCGCGTGCTCGAAGGAAGCCACAGGATCCACCACCACCCAACCATTACCAACTATACGAGAGTTATCGAAGTTCTTGGGTGTACCCGATCCACTAGACTTATCGATGGCGTTGCCATTGCCCTCGCGCTCCCAGTATTCAAAGTGCAAATGCAAGGGCAGAGTGAATCCACCATTCTTGTTCTGTAACTCGGTGACGAGAAGATCATGATTAAAGGGTCTAAGGGTCTGGAATCGACCAGTCACGAATGTGTTGCCCTGAGTCATACCCGAGCCACCAGTCGAACCGCCCTGATAGTTGACGAACCACTTTACGTAGTCTGGATTCAGCGTGCTCGTCTGTCCCAACTCACCAAGAGGTAAGTCTATATTATGTTCACCAGGAGCCGTCACTCCTGTTTCAGAAACGACTATCTGGGCGCCGACTTTTACATCAATCCTCTTGAGATGCATATAGACAGAGATGTCTCCATCGAACCCACCTGTGCTCTCTGCATCAGCACCTCCGTGATTAACAACCACGTAGTTACCACCGTCCTGGATATCCGTGTAGTAGAAGATACTATCGTACTGTGCATCCCGGATGATGCTGCCAAACCCCTGATAGGTCTTGAGATTAACAGCATTGCCATCCAAGCCGACTTGGGCACTTGTCTTGAGCGCAGCGTCCTTACCTAAAGCTGCTGTCATGGTGGCCAACCAATCTTTGTAAAGACCGCCGGCCTCATCGGCGACTACACCAATCTCTCCATTAAAAGCATTATAGTATTTCCATACGACCTTGGTGGCATCCTCGGAGCCATAGCTAATGCGCTGCACCTTACCGGGGCGGCACGCATATACATCTCGACCCACGACACCACCGGCACCAAAGTCGGTACCCCAATGCACTCGGTCATAACCACTACCGTCCTGAACGGTCTCGCCATGCAGCGTTCCGGTCTTGGAGGGGCTACGAGTTGTAACCCGTGAGCTAACCATGTTTCGGAGTTCACCGATGGTAAAACGATTACCATCTTGGCCAACTGGAGATCTGAAACCCTCGGGATGAGAGAACCCAGTACGCTTGGGGCGTCGATGCCACGGCTTTGCACTACCGCTGGCGTCATATTGCTTTAGCTCGATCCAATCTCCGGCATACAAGGGGTTGCTTTCGAGCGTGCTCTGATAATCCTTACGAACAACAGCAGCTAAGCTACTAAGTGCCTTTCCCCATTCGTTAGGAATATCTACTTGCTGATAGGTCTGGAAAGCAAAAGATACTCGGCCGTTAGCCTTAAGCATCTCGTTAGTGACCTGGCGCATAACCCCAAACCAGGGGCCACGAGCATCCGCTCCGGTGTTCGTCGGCCCGCTGTGTAGTCCCCAGGTTTGCTTACTCCCATCCGGTTCTTCCCAGACGCCAAAGAAACCCTCACGAGGAAGACCCGCCGCTACCAGTAGTCCCTCAATGTCGATACCAAAGTTATCCATGAGCGCGTCACGCTGCAACAAGTTGATATAGCGCACATAGATACGGCTA
>CAYIHQ010000506.1:0-2441 GCA_964362905.1 uncultured Ignavibacteriaceae bacterium | reverse complement strand
CTTGGCATCCACACGGAAATGGTGTCCGACGGCGTGGTCGAGGCGATCGAAAAGGGAATCGTCACCAACGCACGGAAGCCGGTCCATCGCGGCAAGGTCATCGCCACGTTCGCCCTGGGGTCGAACGACCTCTACGGCTACATCGACAACAACCCATTGTTCGAGCTTCATCCGTGCGACTACACGAACAGCCCGTTCGTGATCTCGCAGAACGACAATATGGTGGCCATCAACTCGGCCATCGAGGTCGACATCACCGGCCAGGTCTGCTCCGACTCGATTGGGACGAAGATCTACAGCGGCTTCGGCGGCCAGGTGGATTTCATACGCGGCGCGTCGTACTCGAAGGGGGGCAAACCCATCATCGCCCTGCCGTCGACGACGAAGAACGAGACCATTTCCCGCATCGTGGCGCGTCTGGCCCCCGGCGCTGGCGTGGTCACCAGTCGCGCCGATGTCCACTACGTCGTTACAGAATACGGGATCGCCTCGCTGCACGGCAAGAACCTCCGCCAGCGCGCGGATGCCCTGATGGCCATCGCACATCCCGCTCATCAGGCAGAACTCGAGCGGGCGTTACGGACCGAGGGAACGCGGAAGACCGGCCCGGCGGCATTGGTGTAATCTTTCTCGGGGAGGACACGCATGCACTCGACATGGCACGATGTGCAACAGCACGTATGCCCCACGTGCATCGACGGCGACGGCCATGGCGGTTGCCGGTTGCCGGTGGATGAAGATTGTGCGCTCCGGACGCACTTCTCGATCGTCCGGGCTGCCATGCAGTCGGCTGCCGGAGACCCGCGACGGCCCGACATCGTGCGGGGAGCGGTGTGCACGGCGTGCGGTCTGCGCGACGAGCACGGTATGTGCTGGCGGCGGAATCGGCTGGAATGCGCGTTCGACCGATTCCTGCCGGAGATCATCGAGTTCATGGAAGGACATCCGGCCCCCACGGCCTGATATCGGAGGAGGATGTATGATGGACGCTCAGACTCGGATGGACCGCAGCATTGAGGCGGTCGTCCACGACCTGGAAGTTTCGCTGACCCGCGTGACGGAACTGCGCAAAGAGATCGGCATGCTTGATGCCGGACGTCATGGCGAACCACGCGTGTTGCGCCTCAACGAATTGGTGGCCGACCTGCAGGCGCGGGTCGAAGGCATCGAGGTGTTCGTGCGATCGTGCCAGCGACGGGCGCACCGCGAAGAGCAGCCGCCGGAAGAGATCGACATCTGGATGTGACCGTGCACGCCGTTTTTGGACCTGTTCCGTCGCGCCGGTTCGGCCGGTCGCTTGGTGTCGATGTCATCCCGCGCAAACTCTGCACGCTCGACTGCGTGTACTGCGAAGTGGGCCGCACCGACAAGCGTGGACTCGCGCGCCGTGCCTATATCCCGACGGAGCTCATCGTACGGGAGTTGCGCGAAGCGTTGCTCGCACACCCGGATGTGGAGTGCGTGACCTTCTCCGGCTCAGGCGAACCGACGCTGCATGAAGGCCTCGGAGATCTCATCCGTACGGCCAAAGGCCTGACCAATGTGCCGGTGGTGGTACTGACGAACGGCACGCTGTTGTGGCGCGAAGACGTGCGCCGCGACCTCTTGCAGGCGGACATCGTGTGTCCATCCCTCGATGCTGTTTCGGAGGATGTGTTTCGTCGCATCGACCGTCCGCACCCGCGCTTGAGCGCCGCTGAGATCATCGAAGGACAGGTCGCGTTCCGCCGGGAGTTTACAGGGAAGATCTGGTTGGAAATACTCTTCGTGCAGGGGATGAACGACCACGACGAAGAAGTGTCGCTTCTCCGGGCCGCGATCGAACGCATCAATCCCGACAAGGTTCAGATCAACACCGTCGTGCGTCCGCCCGCCGAACCCTGGGCTCACCCGGTTCCTCAGGATCGCCTGGAAGCGATCCGGGCCATGCTCGGACCGAAGGCGGAGATCATCGTTCCCACCCGCGAGCGCTCCTGTGCCCCCGCGCCGTTGCCGACCGACGACGAGATCATCTCGGTCGTGGCGCGTCGTCCCATGTCGGCCATCGACGTGGCCACAGGGCTCGGCGCGGATCCCGGCGCCGTCGGACGCCGGCTGGATGCCCTCTGTTCCTCCGGTCGTCTCCGCATCGTGGAATTCTCCGGAAAGCGCTTCTACGCGCTTCCGGAAAGCACAGTCTCCGAAATTCTCGGTTCCACCTCGGAATCCGAACGGCGGAATTGATCCGCATCTCGCCAACGTCCAGCGGATCTATTCCAAGAACTAGGATTTCGTCCCCTGTTCTGCGCCAGAGCGTGCGTGATTTCGCCGAATTGTCGAAAAAAGGCTGTGGAACGCTATTTGCCATTGTTCGCGCAGTTCTGAACCACCCTCAATCCTGAAGGCATACCATGTCGAGCAAAGAATCGGGTCCGCAACCGTCGGCGGCAACCCAAGTCATG
>CAYIHQ010000505.1:0-2441 GCA_964362905.1 uncultured Ignavibacteriaceae bacterium | reverse complement strand
GGCCCACCGCTACATCGGTTTGGCGTTGATGTTGGACAAGAAGTGGCCCGAAGCTATCGAGAGCCTCAGGAGATCGATCGAATTCGAGCCGAAGGATGAGAACACACTTCTTTGGATGGCGCAGGGCCTGCAGAATGCGCAGAAGTGGGACGAAGCCATCAAGTATTACAAAGAAGTGTTGAAGATCAACAAGAGCAACGAGCTGGCCAAAAAAGGACTCGCAGACCTGGAAGGAAATTGACCATGGCGGACAAGACAGCAACCCCACACGAGGCCCCGGGCAGAGAGACACCGACGGGATTCTATGTCCTGATGGGGGTGATGGGATTCGCGTTTCTCCTGATCGTCGGATACATGGTCTACTTGTATCTCTCCTGAGTGTCGTTTCAGTCACCCCACCACGTATCTTGAGGAAAGGATCTGCGATGAAACAGACCCTGACCGCATTGGCGGTCGCTGTGGCCTTCTTCGTTGGATGCTCCACGAAACCGGAGGTGTCTCCGGTTGCTGAGTGGGAGCAATACTCGGACCAGTTCTTTCGCGTGACGTTCACGCAACCGAAGGGATGGCAGGTGCAGACTGAGCCGTCACGTGTCACGATCACGTCCTCGATGGAAGCGTTGCAGAAGTTCTTCGACCCGTATTCAAAGAACCCTGCCGGAGCGCAGCTGGTGGTGGCGGGCGAGCGCCAGGACACTGTGACGACCCTCGAAGCCGTTGTAGAAGCATATAAGAATGGCCTCACGGAATCCGGGTTTGAGGTCACGGCGACGAACTCCGTCACGATCGAGGAGACGCCCGCCATCGAGATCAGCTACGGAGGCCGCTTCGACGCGAATACGACCCTCAAGGCCATCCGGACCATCGCCTACAAGGACACGGTCATCTACTTCGTCCACTTTGGCGGATTCAACGAGTACTACGAGCCGTATCGTGCCGTGTATGACTCGGTTCTCCGGTCGCTGACCTTGCCGAAGCCCAAGGTGGAGACGAAAGCGGTCGATCCGTCCCTGCCGGCGGAGGAGACTGACAAGTTCGAGAATGAACAGGTGGCATTCACCTATCCGTCCAATTTTGCTCCGGCAATAGGCAAGCCCTCAAAAGATATTGCGTACGCCATGGAGATCAAGGGTATTCGGGACGACATCAAGATCAGCATCGACATCCGACCGTCGCAGAGGGTCGGTGTGGACAAGATCGTCGAGCAGAATACCAAGAACCTGAAGCAGGTCTCCAAGCCGACGGATGCCACCTTGTCGGGGATCGCGGGGAAAATGGTCACATACGTTCCGACGAAAGGCATCGATGCACGGGTCTATTTCATGGTCAAGGACGATAAATTCTATCGCATCATCGTCTTCTGGCCGACGGCACTGAAGAAAGAGGTGCTGCCGGCTTTGGAGAAGACGGTTGTTTCTCTCAAACTCAAGTAGTATCATAGTCCCCGTTTCGGAACAAACCTTGATCCAGGAACGGGTCCAGCATCCGCACAGGGAACGCCGGGGCTCCAGCTCCGGCGTTCCCGTGTGGAAACATCCCGCAAGCGTAGTTGTCCTCTAACATTCCTCATTCCGGTCCCGCTCGCGGGACCGTCGAATACGCAACCAGCCGGCCCCGCGTTCTCGGCTGGGCCCGCAGCGCAGCCATCCTCGACGGTGACTGGGGCACGTCCATTGCGTACGTGCTCGGCATCGGGTTCGCCCTCGCAGGCAACGCCAGCATGTGGCACCTCATGGCCATGCTGGCGCTCACGTCGATCGTCGCCCTCAACTACATCACGATCTGCCGTCTCTACCCCAACGGAGGGGGCGTCTATTCCTCCGTCTACCATCGCTCACGCCGGCTCGCGGTTGTCGGTGCCCTCCTGCTCGGGGCCGACTATGTGATCACCATGTCCCTCTCGGTGCTCGACGCGTTCCACTATTTCGGCGTCCAGCACGAGAGCGTGTGGGCGATCGGAACGCTCCTCCTCCTCGGGATATTCAACTGGTTTGGGCCGAAGCATAGCGGCGGGGGCGCCACCGTCATCTCCGTCTTCACTCTCGTGACCCTTGCCGTCGTCATTGGAGCATCGGCTCCGACCGCGATTTCGCAAGCGACGATCGAGCCGCCCCACGACACTTTCTTCGCCAATTGGGGGATCTTTGTCGGCCTGATCCTGAGCATTTCCGGCATCGAGGCCATTTCGAACATGACCGGCCTCATGAAAGACCCGGTCCGTGATTCGCGGCGGGCGATCCTGGGCGTCCTGTCGAAGGTGGCCCTGGCCACGGTGTTCCTGGGGCTTGCCATGCATGCGATCCCCGGGCTGACCGGAGGGACCGAGGACATGGTCCGAGTCATCGGCGAGTACTACGTGGGGGATTGGTTCGGGTGGGTTGTGGCGGCATCCCTCGGCTTGTTGCTGATATCGGCCGGAAACACCGCCATGAACGGATTGG
>CAYIHQ010000504.1:0-2445 GCA_964362905.1 uncultured Ignavibacteriaceae bacterium | reverse complement strand
TTCTGATCGCTCGTTCCTTGCTGAAGACAGAGTTCTCAGCACACATTCTCAAAGGCAGGAAGAATTACCTCTGCACTTCGCGTCTCGCCGCCGCTCTGAGCCGTCAAAAACAACTCTTCGAAACAACAGAACAGGCCGAACTGGTCCGCGTGGCCTCATGGGCAGAAACGACCCGGGATGGCGACTTCGAATCCGCCCCGTTCACGATCTCACCCCAGGTCCGGGCGCTCGTCTCATCCGAACAGGGATCCTGCAGCACCAAGCGGTGCGGTCCGACCTGTTTCTTCCAGAAGGCCAAGATCCTCGCCCGAACCTCGAACCTCCTCGTCGTCAATCACGCCCTCTTCTTCACGTTGATGGCCCTGCGGGAAGACGAGGATGGATACCTCTACCCCAACGACTTCGTCATCTTCGACGAAGCGCACACACTCGAACAGACGGCGGGAATGGGCATCGGCAAGAGCTTCTCCCGCCAACAGGTTCTGTTTGCCATCCATCGGCTCTACCACCCGCGTACGAACAAAGGACTCTTCAAGGCCGTGCGGTCCAAGCCGCTTCGCACGCTCTGCGAAGAGGCCGAGGCTTCCGTCAACACGTTCTTCGACGCCGCCGCCGACCTGGTCCACCGCAACGGACGCGGACAATCACTGCTCGTCCGCCAACCACGCCCCCTGGCCGATACCGCCACAGCATCGCTGCAGCAGCTCGAACACGCCGCCAAGGAAGCGCTCGAATCGCACAAAGGAAAGATCGACGAAGAGGAATTGACCGCCGCCCAACACCTCGTCTGGGAAGCGGGGATCCTCATCCGTGAATTCCTTTCCCGCACCGACCCTACGTTGACCTATTGGATCGAGGTCGGCTCCGGCCGAACTCAGAATGTCCATTTCCACACAACTCCGACGAGCGTCGCCGACAGCATGGGGCCACGGCTCTTCCGTCCGGGCACGTCCGCGATCCTGACGAGCGCCACGCTGGCCGTCAACGGTTCGTTCGGGTACGTGCAGGCACGCCTGGGCGCTCAAGCCGCCCGCACGGTCTCCGTCGATACGCCCTTCGACTTCCGGCGACAGATGCGTGTGACGCTGGCGAGGGGCATTCCCGCCCCCGACCAACCGTCGTACCTCGAGCATTTGCCGGAGTGGGTCCACGCCGCTGTACACCGCTCGAAGGGTCGCGCCCTAGTGCTGTTCACCAGCACCGCCTCCCTTCGCGCCTGCGCCGCTGCCCTGCAGGAACGGTTTCAGCGCGAAGGGATCAGCTTACTCCGTCAGGACGGGCTCACGCCGCGCCACCGCCTGTTGGAAGAGTTCCGGGCAGACGTCGGATCAGTGTTGTTCGGGTTGGATTCGTTCTGGATGGGGGTGGATGTTCCCGGAGAAGCGCTTGAACACGTGATTATCACTCGACTTCCGTTTGCCGTGCCGGACCATCCGCTCATCGAGTCGCGCATGGACGACATCAAGGAACATCAGGGCAATCCGTTCTTCGACTACCAATTGCCCGAAGCCGTGCTGAAGTTCCGCCAGGGTGTGGGACGCCTCATCCGGACGTCAAGCGATACCGGACGCATCACGGTCCTCGACGCGCGCGTGCTCACGAAGCAGTACGGACGGGCGTTCATCTTGTCGATTCCGCGATGTCCGATCGAGATTCTAGACGGGGATGGAAATGTGGAGGAGGTGGAAATGGAGTAGGGGGGTGGGAGAATTGGAAGGATGGCGGATGCTGTCGCACTCTGGGAGCACGGTGGGATTCAGAAACTACCTCTTAGGCATCCCCGAACGGCGGTTACTGGTGGTCGTTCTCATGAATCGGTCGGATGGCGAAGCAGAGAAGCTTGCGCGGGAGTTGCCGGGCGACGTACTGCACAATCGAAAAATGGGGCGAGCAGGCGACGGAGTGGGCAGTAAATAGGGTGGGACCTGTGAGGGAGGATACCGTTCTTCCCCCGCTCAGTGCCGAGAGACGCTCATGGAATCCGCGAAGACGAGCTTTGAGTGCCTCCCGAAATAGAGGTCATTCCGCAGGCCATCTCTCTCCCAATCCACGATCCCACGCAGCGTGAGGGTATCGAGGACGACTGCGTACTGGTACGTCGCGGCGAATGTGTCGGGTTCCCATTGGAAGAAATAGAGAGAATCCTTCTCCGTGTACCACGTGCCTTTCGCCATGGCGAACACGCTGTCCTGAAGGTCCCGGTATTCCGCCGAGAAGGTCCCGTCTGCTTGGTACGTCGTGCGTACCGGTTTGAAACCCATCACGCGTTCCCAATTGTTGGACGTTGCAACGAAGAACTCAAATCGCGGATCGGATTCCGGAATATCCGCGCTTTCAAGCGTCATGAACGTGTTCTGCCAGGTTCCAACCAACTCGGGGGCGGTCGCGCGCTTTTCGGCGCAGCTGATCAGCGTCAAACAGATTGCGGCTACAAGAGTTTGCTTC
>CAYIHQ010000503.1:0-2448 GCA_964362905.1 uncultured Ignavibacteriaceae bacterium | reverse complement strand
GTTTCCGGACGGGAGCGTTGGCTGGTCCTGCAACGTCTTCCATTCATAGAAGGCATCGGCGGGGACCAGGCAGCGCGCTGAGCGGAAGTACGGGGCATACAGGCGCGATGTCGTCAGCGTCTCTCCCTTGGCATTGAAGGTCTTCAAAGGCGTCCCGTCTTTTCCCATCATCGGTTTCCCATCCTTCGAGCCGTGCGGAACAAGCCACCATTGCATGGTGTCTGCGCGCAGAACGCCATCGCGCACGGCGATCACCGGAAGCTGCTGCATGGGTGAGGCGTTGTAGCGGGGAATTCCGGCGAACGCGAGGTCCGCATTGACGAGGTCGCGGAACAGACGCTCCGATTCTCGGTCTCGGGCGGTCTTCAGGACTGCGTAGCGGCCACACATAACAAGGTAGATGGAAGAAGGGAGAAGGGAGATGGTTATAGGAATGGAGTCGGGGACGGGTGAGGTTGTGACGCGATCATGCAAGGGCGTATGCATGTATGCACGATTCACCCCCTCGACTCGCGTCCTGCGGACACTCGCTCGGGGCAAACCATTCTCGATTCACCATTCACTCCCTCAAGATACCCATATGGCCAGCGAACAGCCATCCGGACTCTGTTGTGTCTGCTCGACCTTGTGGCTACATTGATGGATGATGATAAGACGTTGCATCATTCTGGCGGCATTAACGCTGGCTCTGGTCGGTCACGAGGCGACCGCGCAGGCACGCGTGGAATCGCTGTTCCGGATCGCGCGGTTAAAGTACGCGGGGGGCGGCGATTGGTACAACGACCCGTCGGCCGAGGTGAATCTTCTGCGGTTCGCCCGGGAACAGACCGGGATCGACGCAGACCCGCGGTATGAGTTCGTGGAGCTATCGAGCGACCGGCTCTTTTCCTATCCGTTCCTGTTCCTGACCGGACATGGGAACGTGGTCTTCACTCCTGCCGACGGTCAGCGTCTGCGATTGTATCTCGAACGCGGTGGCTTTCTGTATGTCGATGATGACTACGGCATGGATAAGGCTTTTCAGCGCGAAATCACCAAGGTTTTTCCGGACGTTCACCTGGTCGAGGTCCCATTCAGCCACCCCATCTACCGGTCGCCGTTCTCCTTTCCCCATGGCGTCCCGAAGACACACGAACACGACAATAAACCGGCTCGAGGCTACGGGCTGTTTTTCAACGGCCGGTTAGCACTCTTCTACAGCGTGGAGTCGAATCCCAGCGACGGATGGGTCGATCCGGATGTGCACGGCGATCCGGAATCCGTCCGGCGCGAAGCCCTTCAGTTTGGTACCAACCTCGTGGTCTGGTCCTTGACCCGTTGACCCATGACCACCGAACGGCAACAACACAGTGGAATGATGATTGACCTGCGTGTACGGGTCGAGAAGGTGCGCAGGCTGGAGGAGCGGAGCGACGCAACTCTGCAATTCTGGCGGGCGTTCGCGATCGGCATGGGCGCCATTCTGATTCTTACCATGCTTGAGACCCTGGCCAACTGGTCTGCGTCGACTCGCACGACGGTTGCGGTGCTCGTGCTGCTTGCGTGCGCAACCGCCATGCTTCAGGTCCTGCTGCCACTGTTGCGTTCGTGGAATGTGCTTGCCGGATCATCTCTTCTGGATGTGGCACGCCGTATCGGCGCGGCATTTCCTCCGATCCGCGACCGGCTCCTGAATGCCCTGCAGGTGGGTTCTCGGCCGGCTGATGCCGACTGGGTCTCACCCGATCTCGCCGCGGAGGCGATCCGCGTCATTCACCGTGACATTGCGGTCCATGACTTGACGACATCCGTCGACCGGTCACCGATCCGTCGCTGGCGCACCCTCTCCGCTCTTGTTGTGGCCGCAGGATCTCTCCTGTTCGTCGCGGCGCCCGGCACGGTGGGCGGGTCCTTGCAGCGACTGCTCCTGTTCACGAGGGAATTCACCCCTCCTCCGCGGTACCTCCTCACTGTAACTCCCGGCACCATCGAGGCGGTTAAGGGAACCCGCATCGATCTCCGCGTTGATGTGCGTGATCCATCCGGCACGCCGGTCGACAGGTCATTGGACGTCGAGCTCTTCCATCGTGTGACCGGACAGGAGCCGTTCGACCGAATGCTCTTGCGGCGAGATTCTTCCGGAACGTACGCGACGACTCTCAACGATCTGCGCCTCTCGACGGAGTACTACGCCAGGGCTGGCGGGGTCGCCAGCGACCGGTACCAGATCACGGTCCTCGATCGCCCGGTCCTGCACGCGTTACGTGTGCGGGTAGAGCCGCCGGCTTATGCGCGTCTTTCCATTCGTGTGCAGGAAGAGTTCCTCGGCGACATCCGCGCGTTGCCGGGAACGAAGATCACGATCACCGGCGAGGCGGGCAAGCCCCTGTCCGAAGGCGTGCTTCGTTTCGGAGATTCGTCGGCCGTACCGCTTCGCGTCCGTGACCGCGCCTTCATCGGAACGTTCAC
>CAYIHQ010000502.1:0-2450 GCA_964362905.1 uncultured Ignavibacteriaceae bacterium | reverse complement strand
TCGGACGAAGACGTGACTCTCAAGAAGGGTACGTATGAGTTGGTCTACGTCACGGATGATACCCATTCGTTCGACGACTGGAACGACCGTCCCCCGACCGATCCATACGCGTACGGTGTCACGATCTTTCTGGAGAATGAAGCGGACCGGTCGGCGGTGAAGGTGGAGGATGGGAGTCCGTCCGACAAGAATCTGATCGTGGAACTCGTGCGAGTGGGGGACGATGAATTCCGAAGCACCGCCTTCACGTTGAAGAAAGAGACAAGGGTTCACGTGTACGCACTCGGCGAGCGTTCGGGCGACGATCAGATGTCGGATCACGGTTGGATCATCGATGCGAAGACGCGCGACAAGGTCTGGCGGATGGACGAGCGCCGGTCCGTCCACGCCGGCGGCGCCTCCAAGAACCGCCTCGTCGACGAGACCATCACCCTTCCGGCGGGCGACTATATTGTCTACTACCAGACCGACGATTCTCACAGCTATCGCGAGTGGAACAGCAGCGCTCCATTTGACGCCGAAAGATGGGGCATCACCCTCCGCGGTGTAGGTACGGACTTCGATGCCAAGAGCGTGTCGACGGGCCCCGTCCCCGTGCCGAAGAATGTCCTCGCGGAGATCGTGCGTGTACGGGATGAGCGTCACGAACGCCAGCCGTTCAGCGTGACGACGACGACGCGCGTACGTGTGTATGCGGTGGGAGAGGGTTCGGGCGGCGACATGGCAGACTACGGCTGGATCGAAGACGCCGCGACGGGACGCGTGATCTGGGAAATGACCTATCGCATGACGGAACGCGCCGGCGGTGCCAATAAGAACCGGATGGTAGAGACGCGTCTCACGCTCGATTCGGGAGACTATATTCTCCACTTCCGGACCGACGGCTCGCATTCGTTCAGCGAGTGGAACAGCGATCCTCCGGAAGATCCGGAGCGGTGGGGAATCACCCTCTTTCTGGAAGACTAAGTGCGAAGGGGAGGGAAGAGACAATACGCAAGTTACAAGAGACAAGGAAACAGCCAAACTCGAAGTACTTTTCAATCGTTGCTCTCTTCAGCGGTTTGTGTCTTGGTCCTTGTTCCTTGATTATTCCTTGTCCCTTGTTTCTTGTTCCTTGTATCTTTATTAAATATCTTGACACCCACGAGAGCAGGTGATGTGCCTGCTCTTTGTGTTTTATGAAAGGACAGTTCTATGATGAAAGGATGTTGGATCCTCTTGGTGGTCATCATCGGCACGAGCGCGTCGGCGGCGCAAGCAAAGCCCACCACGGACCTGGAGAAGACCTCCTACTCCCTCGGTGTAGACATTGGCAAGAGCTTCAAGATGCAGGGAGCACCCATCGAGCCCGACATCTTGGCTCAGGGCCTGAAGGATGCATTGGCAGACAGAGCCTTGGCGATGTCCGACTCGAGCATGGAAGCATGCGTCATGCAATTCCAACAGGCACTGGCCAGCCGCCAGTCGGAAAGGGCAGCTATAGCATCATCCGAGAACCGCAAAGAGGGTGAGGCGTTCCTCGCCGAGAACAAGAAAAAGGCGGGAGTCGTGAGCCTGCCCAGCGGGCTTCAGTATCGGATCGTGAAGGAGGGAACGGGAGCCACACCGAAGGCCACCGACCAGGTGACCGTGCACTACAAGGGAACGCTTATCAACGGCAAGAAATTCGACAGTTCCTACGACCGCAACGAGCCGGCGACATTCCGATTGAACCAGGTCATCAAGGGTTGGACAGAAGGCGTCCAGCTCATGAACGTCGGGTCGAAGTTTGAGTTCTTCATTCCATCGGACCTGGCATATGGCGACCGGCAGATGGGTGCGGACATCCCTCCGGGTTCACTGCTGATCTTCGAAGTCGAGCTTATCGGCGTGAAGTAGTTCGGAACCACGGCGAGTTTTTCAACCCGCCCCCCACAGCCATGGAACTCCTGACATACCTGGTCGATCTGATCATCAACCTCGACGCCCATCTGCTGGACCTGAGCCAGCAGTATGGGCTGTGGCTGTATCTGATCCTTTTCCTCGTGGTCTTTGCGGAAACCGGGTTGGTGGTGATGCCTTTCCTGCCGGGCGATTCGCTCCTTTTTGCCGTCGGATCCCTGTGCGCCATCGGTGCCCTAGATCTCATGACGGTGATGGTTCTGTTGCTCATTGCCGCGGTCGCAGGAGATGCGGTCAACTATCACATCGGGAAGCGTGTGGGCCCGTCCGTCTTTCATGCCCGGGATTCGCGTTTTTTCAAGCGCGAGTATCTCGACCGCACGCATGCGTTCTATGAGAAGTACGGAGGGAAGACCATCATCATCGCCCGATTCGTCCCCATCGTGCGCACGTTCGCGCCGTTTGTTGCCGGGATCGGGGCGATGACCTATTCTAGATTCTTTGTCTTCATCGTGGTGGGGGCGTTCCTGTGGGTCGTTTCAATCACACTGGCGGGGTACTTCTTCGGC
>CAYIHQ010000501.1:0-2472 GCA_964362905.1 uncultured Ignavibacteriaceae bacterium | reverse complement strand
GAAATTCATGGGGAATACGGAATTCCTTGAGGACATCACGGGCTCCTTGCATAGTCTCCGCGTCGGAGACGCTGCCCATGACGATTCCCACCAAGGGGCGTGCGCCTCGGGTGGGCTTGCGGGCCTTCACGGACTTGCTGAAACGCTGGGCGCGATAGGGCATGAGACCGCGAAACGCTGGATAAGGAGGAGGATATGAACGATGTAATATACCCAAAAAATCCAGAAACAATGCTCGACATCCTCGACGCCTGCGAGGACACTATTTCGGCTGCGCCGCCCGCCTCATGCGGTCTGTGAGGGTCCTGCCCAATCCAGAGTCATCCACCTCTTCGACGATCACGATCTGCATGCCCGATGCATCCATGTCCCGAAGAGCCGCATAGAATTGTCGGGCGTAGACGGCAACAGCAGCGTCCAGATGGGTCACGCGGTCAGCTGCAGCATCACCGAGTGCAACGCTGTGCACGATGACGCCGACTCGCCTCCCCTCGTCACGATGATCATGGATGGCTCGAAGAATGCCGGCGGCATCGCCTCGAGGGATCAAGATCACCGTCGCACTCGGAGCATAGTGACGGTGCCTCGTCCCCGGCGAACGACGCAAGGAATCCACATCCCGCGCAGACGTCAAAGGGCCTGCCACGGACTCCAGTTGTTCCTGGGTCAACCCTCCCTGCCGAAGGATCGCAGGCGGTTCGACGGTGACATCGACGACCGTGGATTCCAGACCGATCCGCGTCGGCCCTGCATCCAGGATCACGTCCACGGCGCCCGAGAGATCTGCAAGGACATGCGCCGCCTCGGTCGGAGACGGCCGGCCTGAGGTATTGGCGCTTGGACCCACGATTCCGCGACCCAGACGCCGCACCAATTCACGCGGCACTCGGTGGTCCGGTACGCGAACGGCGACCGTCGGAAGCCCGGCCGTGACCTCCTTCGGAAGCCCCAAGCGCCCGCGAACGACCAACGTCAGGGGACCGGGCCAGAAGGAACGGGCAAGTTCGCGCGCGATGGCCGGAATATCCACGGCGACATCGTCGCCCTGCGAGGCTTCCGCAAGGTGAACGATGAGGGGATTGTCTGCCGGCCGACCCTTCGCCGTGAACACCGACCGGACCGCCGCAGCGTTCATGGCATCTGCGCCGAGCCCATAGACGGTCTCCGTTGGAAACGCTACGAGTCCTCCTCGGGCCAATACACGGACTGCCTCGTCGAGGACACCGGGGTCCGGAGAATCACCGTTGACGGCGAGCACGCGTGTCACGGGCACGGAGAGATCGCTTTCAGGAAAGAAGGTCAGAGCGGCTTGAACCGATCGAAGGATTGCCGGCACGACCGGCAGAAGAAGATCTGTTTGCAGAGCGTGGAACCGAATGCGCTGTCCAGTGTGGTCTCCGCTGACCCACAGTGCGGGCACGATACAGGTGCCGCGAGATCGACAGCGAGATCATGAGACCGCATCGGCGGGGGCGCGATGCCGATGCCGCGCAACCGCTCTCGGGTCGATGCATCCAGGTCGTCCGTCGTCCAGGACCGCGTGAGGTCGACGGTCACGCGGATCGGGTCGAATCCGTCGGCCCGCAGAACCCGGCCCACTTCTTCGCGCATGTGCTCCAGTGCCGGGCAGCCACTGAAGGTCGGCCGGAGGAGGACGTCGACAGCGGAGCCGCTCACGCGCACATCCGTGACAACCCGGAGGTCCACCAAACTGATCACCGGGATCTCGGGGTCGGGGATCGTGCGCAGCAGTTCCCACACGCGGTCGGTGGTGCGTTCAGGCATTACCAGGCCGCCCCCGGTTCGGACTGATACACCTGCTGCATATCGGCGATCGCTTGAGCCAAGTATGGCAGATGGAGTCCCCGACGACCTCCAAGATCCGGCACACACGTTGGGACACCGCTCGCATTGACCGGCACAGACAGAGCCACATTCCGAAAGACCGGGAGCACCCGCTGCAACCACTGCCGCTGCAATTCCTTGTTCCCGGGAAAGATGCCGCTGCGGATCAGGTTCTCTTCCGAGCCGAGCAGTTCGAACATGCCGAGGGCCTGCGGAAATGCTGCGTCGACAGCCGCTTGCATCCGCGTGCGACTCTCGTTCGTCGCACTCCCCAATCGCTGGAGAAGCCCCTTGGAATGGAGCAGATGGTAGGCCTCTTCCTGCAGGATCTTCCCGGAGGCATCGCGGATCGGAATGTAGCTGCATTCGCGGAGCGCCTCGAGCCGAACCTGCTCCGCTTCGTCGAACAAGTACTGGCGCACCACGGTGTAGGCAAAATCGCCTTTGGGGTAGGTCACGAACCGGCAACACCGGAAATCCCCGGCCGCCCGAACGAAGCCCATGTGGTCCGGCGTATGTCCGTTGAGGGGCTCGAGAATGGAGTACCAGACCAAACTGTGCCCGATCTCGTCTTGTGCGATGTTGGAGAAGGCGATGTCCTCTTCGAGGATCGGACCGTGACCCGTC
>CAYIHQ010000500.1:240-2474 GCA_964362905.1 uncultured Ignavibacteriaceae bacterium | reverse complement strand
GCAGGGCCAAGAAGCTCAAAAACCACTAACCGGACAAATGTCCTAATAGTAAATAGCAGCCTCAGATCAGAACAGACGAAAGTTCATGGCCATTCGAAATCCACATCCCCCCGCATCGCTGTCCAAAGCCGAGCTCAAGCATCTGAAAGCGCTTTCTACGAAGAAGGGTCGCGAAGTGGCTGGCCTCTTCCTGCTCGACGGGTGGAAACCCGTCGCCGAGGCGCTCGCCTCGCCGTGGCAGATCGAATCGGTCGTCGTCGACCCGGGACGCATACCGGCGTCGGGGGCATCCGTGTTGCAGGAGTGCGTGCGCCGGGGCGTTGGGGTCCGGCACGGAACATCATCGGACCTGCGGTCGCTCAGCGACGTCGTGCATGATCAGGGTATCGTGGCGGTTGTACGGTCTCGGAGATTCGCGCTGGACGATCTGCCGTCTGTCGGAGATCTGATCGTTCTCGATGCCGTTGCCGACCCGGGAAATGTGGGATCGTTGATCCGGACCGCGGATTGGTTCGGGATGAGCGGAGTTGTCCTGGGTCCCGGATGTTCTTCTGTGAACAATGAAAAAGTGGTCCGCGCCACAATGGGATCGCTCTTCCACCTGCCTGTCGTCGAGGTGGACGACCTTTCCGTCGCGTGTTCCACCCTGGACCGGAAGGGGGTCATCCTGGCAGGAGCGGAAGTCGCCGGGGGAGGATGGCGTTCCTGGGTTCCGGAAGCAAGGATCGCCCTGGTGTTGGGGAGTGAGTCGCATGGGATCTCTGCCGGCGTGCGGGCTCTCCTGAAGATCCGCGTGTCCATCCCAAAAGCCGGCAGGGCGGAATCATTAAATGTCGCGGGCGCGGGTGCCGTACTCCTGTCTTCGATCGCAGAACACCGCAAAGCAGGGTTGCATGCAACTTCTTGAAGGATTTTTCCTCGGCCACTGGACGGACACGGCGAACGGGACCGGATGCACGGTGCTCCGCTGTCCACCACGGACGGTCGCAAGTTGCGAGGTTCGCGGTAGCTCGCCCGGATCCCAGGAGCTCGTCCTCCTGGACATCGACAAACGCGTCCAGGCGCTCGCCGTGCTTCTCACGAATGCCGGACTCACAAAGGTGCACTGCTTCCGGCTCGCGCAGCGAATGCACGATGGCATGTCCCGCGCGGTCGTGCCTGTACACACCTCATTCGACGGAGATACGACGTTCGCACTCTCGTCGGGGGTCGTCACGGCTGATATCGACTTGCTCGGTGAGTGCGCTGCCCAGCTGACGTCGGAAGCCATTCGGAGCGCAGTGCGTCACGCATCAGATGCCTTTGGCATACCCGCCGCGTCAGGTTCTTCGGTCCGGTCTGCCAGACCTGCCACGTCGTTGTAATCCCGCAGTTTTTCGTCTATCTTTCCGGCTCTTGCACCCTGCACGGCATTCATGGAGTGAACTCGCTTCAGGTCCGGATCGTGTCAGGGGAGCTGGACCCGAGCACTTGTCATCGGAGAGGAGTGTACGGTTCTACAGCTGTCGCATGCCTTCGATCGAATCATCCATCATTGAAGTGGCAGTGTTCCGCGAGGACGATGCCCGCATGGAGATCCTGCTGCTGCAGCGTTCGGCCGGCCAAGGTCTGTATCCTGGATTATGGCAGTTGGTCTCCGGCAAGATCCGCGCAGGCGAAACGGCGGTTGGTGCCGCCCGGCGCGAAGTGCTGGAAGAGACGGGTTTGCGCCCCAGGAAGATGTGGACCATCCCTGAGGTGAATGCCTTCTACAGCGCGTCCACAGATACTGTCCATCTGACGCCGCTCTTTGCCGTGGAGGTCGATCCCCGGGCGAGCGTGACCCTGTCAACTGAGCACCAGGCGTTTCGATGGGAGGGCATGGACGAGGCACGCCGGGCGCTCGTCTGGCCTGCGAACCGCCGTCTGTTGGACCTGTTGGAACACGACCTGTGGTTGAGGCCGGAATTGGAACGTTGGACCCGTTTGCACGAGCCATGAATATTCGAAAGGAACGCACGTGAGCTTGCTGGTCGTCGGATCGGTGGCACTGGATACCGTCGAAACACCTTTCGGCCGGGTGGAGGATGCGCTCGGAGGGTCAGCCGTCTATATTTCCACGGCTGCGAGCTACTTCACAAAACCCGTCCGGTGTGTCGGCGTGGTCGGCGGCGACTTCCCCGAATCAGCGATGCGTTTCATGGAAGAGCACGGCATTGATCTGGACGGTCTGCAGGTCGTGAAAGAAGGGAAGA
>CAYIHQ010000500.1:0-230 GCA_964362905.1 uncultured Ignavibacteriaceae bacterium | reverse complement strand
AAGACGTTTCGCTGGTCCGGCCGCTACCACTACGACTTGAACAACCGGGACACGCTCTTGACGGAATTGAATGTCTTTAGCGCCTTCGACCCGAGCATCCCGGACGCCTATCGCCGAAGCGCCTACGTCTGCCTCGGCAATATCCATCCTCACCTGCAGCTCAAGGTGCTGAACCAGATCAGCAAGCCGCGGTTGGTCGTGGGTGACACCATGAACTACTGGATCGAGAC
>CAYIHQ010000499.1:0-2474 GCA_964362905.1 uncultured Ignavibacteriaceae bacterium | reverse complement strand
ACATCCGGTCGGACAGTCCCATCGCATCCTTGGCCTCGAGGATCCGGCGCACCGCATCGTCGATCCTGACCTGGGGGACGACGCCTTCCTTGACCAATTCGGTCAAGAGCGTGATGAATTGCTGATAGTTCTTGTCGGTGCCCGGACCGTTCGGGATCATGACCATGTCGAGGCCGGCATTGATCGAAGCCGCGATCTGTTCCTTATACGATCCAGGCAGTTGGTCGATGGCCGCCCAGTCGGAAACAAGGAATCCCTTGAACCCGAGTTCACCTTTGAGCACATCGGTCAACAAATACCGGTGCCCGTGCAGTTTCTTACCGTTCCACTGGTTGAACGACACCATGATGGATCGGGCGCCGGCAGCGATGGCGTCGACGTACCCGGGAAGATGGATCCTCCGGAGGGTCGCCTCGTCCGTCTCGGTATTCCCTTGGTCCTTGCCTCCCGTCGTTCCGCCGTCACCGACGTAGTGTTTCACGCAGGCGAGAGCCGACGCGGCGTCCGTCAGGCGCGGTCCCTGCATACCCTTGACATAGGCGACCCCCAACTCACGGACGAGTTCAGGATTCTCCCCGAAGCTCTCATACGTTCTGCCCCACCGTTCATCACGTGCAACGGCGACGCACGGTGCGAAGTCCCAAGGAATGCCGGTAGCAGTGAGCTCATCGGCCGTCACCCGCGCTACGCGTTCCACGAGGGCAGCGTTCCGGGTGGCGCCCAATCCGATATTGTGCGGGAACAGGACAGCGCCGTTCACGTTGTTGTGTCCATGGACGGCATCGACACCAAGCAGCAATGGGATCTTCAACCGGGTGCGAGCCGAAAGCGCCTGGAGATCCGCCGTGGTGGCTGCCCATCCACGCGCGGTGATATCGGGGATCTCCGTGTCGCCACCCCACAGCACGGATCCCAGAGAGTACGTGACCACGTCCTCCACTCGACCTTTGAGCGCTCCGTAGTCGGCTTGGGTCATTTGGCCGATCTTCTCCTCCAACGTCATAGAAACCATCAACGCGGAGACGCGGTCGTTTGCATCCTGCGAGAAGAGAAGCGTCACAGGCATGCTCAGGAAGGCGATGAGAAGTACTGTTCGTCGTAGTCTCATGAGAGCGCTCAGATTTCAGGGGCACCCACGGGTCGGATCGGCCGGTCGGCGCAATGGTTCACATCGGTCGCGGTTGGCGCGACGTGCACATCAAAACTGTACTCCAAGGGTGATCTTCTGGGCCTGTGACAGCCGGGCGAAATCCTGGTAGGCGTAGTCCAACCCGACCCGCACATTTCCCACAATGAACTGCCGGACGCCAAGTCCCAACGTCATGCCCTCCTCCGAATCCACGAGGAAGAGGGTTTTGTACCCGCCCCGCAGATACAAGATGTCTCCGAAGACGTATTCACCGCCGATGTTGACGCTTTCGTAGTTGTCGCTCGGATGCTGAGCGTCGGCCGCGATCGTCAGCGTTCCGAGATCGCCGATCGGTACATCATAAGCGATGCCGACACGGAAGTTGAGGGGCAATTCCCATTGTTCCGTGGCCAGCTGCGCCGGAATGCGTCCATTGTTCCCGCTTCCGGACGGATCCGGATCGTAGAGAACGAGAGCATTGTTCCCTTGCATCTGCATCTTTGTACCGAAGTTGGAGATGGACATGCCGAGCGTGATGCCCGTGAACGGCGTGCGGTATTTGACTCCCAGGTCGAGGGCGAACGCGCTCGCGCTCATCTTCCAGATCTTCTGGTGAACGAATTTCGGCGTGAATCCGATCGCGAACGCGTCCGTGAGTTTGATGCCGTAGGAAACGCCTACCGCCAGGTCGGAGACACCGAACACTTCACCCGTCCCCTCCTGCATGTCCACGGTGGTGACGCGCATGTCGCTGATGGACGACATGGTCACACTGACACCAAGCACGCCGAAGGAACCGGCCGAGACCGTTGCGCCGATATAATTGTACTGGATGTCCGCGATCCAGGACGTGTTGTCGACGAGGAATCCCACACCTTCGAGGCCGGCCAGGCCGGCGGGATTCCAGTACATCGCAGAGGGATCGTCCACCACAGCCACGAACGCACCGCCCATCGCCGTACCGCGGGCCCCCTGGGTAATCGAGAGAAATGGTGCGGCGGTGGTCCCCCGCTTGGACACATCCTGGGCGTCAACGAACATGCAGAGGGTCGCCAGCGCCATGACAGTAGAGAGTGTCGTTCGTTTCATGCTGGCCTCACTTCACGATCGCAAACTTGCCGAGATGTTCGCCGATACCCGGCGCTTCGACGTGGTAAACGTACAGCCCGTATGCGACCTCCATTCCGTCGTCGGAGATGAGGTTCCAGGCGAGCGACCCGTCCATCGGAGATGAGTCTTTGCGCAGGGTCGTCACCAGCGCTCCGTTCACGGTGTAGATCCGCACGGTACAGATGGACGGCAAGTTCTTGAATTCGATCTTTCGCTCGCCCCTCCCCGTCACATA
>CAYIHQ010000498.1:0-2476 GCA_964362905.1 uncultured Ignavibacteriaceae bacterium | reverse complement strand
GAAGTATTCTTTGTATTGGTCCCACACGTACCGCATAGGAGTCTGGCAGTAGCAGACGTGCAAGGTCCCCGGACGTACGATAGCCCCTTTCGCGACGCAATGACTCGTCGAAACGACGACCTCGAAGTCCGTCAGGTCGAAAGATTCGATGGCAGGGGGAAACAGCGGCAGGTAGCGGCGGTAGTGATCGGCCGACCCTGGGAGTCGCTGTACGAAACTGGTCCGGATGTGGCGGGATTCGATCGCCGAAGAGACGGAACCGGGGACGTGAAGAAGCGTGAACAGCGGCGCATCGGGGAACAGCTCGCAAAGGACTTCACGGCACTTCTCGCCGCCCCGCATTCCGGTGAGCCAGTCATGAACCAGGGCGACCCGGAGTCGCGGAGGGGGGGGGATGGGGGGACGGGTCATGCGGCCAGGATGCGGACGCTCACGCCAAAAGTCTCTTCGAACAGCTTCTTCTTCTGACCGGCGCCCCAGATCTCAAGGTCCAGAGGTCGTTGTCCCCGCGGGGTGAGGATCAGGCGCATGCCGCGTCCCGACTTCCGGACATGCACGCGTCGCACCATGGACGCGTGATTGCGATCCAAACCGTCGGCGATCCGGAGGATCGCGGCAAGCCTCGTCACGACATCCTGGTCCTCGGAGGTCAGCAAGCGGAATCCCTCGTGTTTCTCTTTTGGATGGCTCTTCCGATGGTAGCGTGCGACGTTGGCCACGATCTCCTTTTCATTCTCCGTAAAGCCCAGGATGTCCGCGTTGCGGATGAGGTAGTACGAGTGTCGGTGATGTTGGGTGTGCGACACGAAGAGGCCGACCTCGTGGAGGATGCAAGCCGCCTCAAGGTACTCCCGTTCCGTGAATCCCAGGCCGTGGAGGGCTTCCGTCTGGTCGAAGATGGACAGGGCGAGCCGACGAACCTGTTGAGCGTGATCTTGTTCGGACTGAAACAAGGCGGCGACGTGTTGTACGGATGAGAGTCGAATGTCGGAGAGATGATGGACACGGCCGGATGCATGCCACTTCTCGCCCGTATCGAGGATGATGCCCTCTCGCAAGGCGTATTCCGATACGGTCATCGACTTGAGCCCGAGCGAATTGAAGATCTGCTCCAGGATGATCGATCCGGCCGGAATGATGTCAGCGCGTGCGGTATCGAGGCCAGGAATCCGCAGTCGTTCGGCCGTGTCCTCTCGTGAGAGAATGTCGTCCACGACCTCCGTCAGCTGACGCCGAGTGAATCGGAATCCGTTGATCGGTGCGTCCTCGTCCCCGCCACGACGCATGCGGATGATGTTGGCGATGTTGGCGATCGTGCCAGAACTGCCCACGCAAGTCTCGAGGGTGTGCCGGGCCACGCTGCGTTCGACGGGAGCCAGCATGCCCCGTACATACTCGCGACACTCGCGGATCGCCCGTTTTTCCATTTGGCCCGACCGGAAGAATCGTTGGGTCAATCGAACGGCTCCGAGCTTGAGACTGTTGGAGAAGGCGATGTGCCGTCGGCGTCCGACGAGAAACTCCGTGCTTCCGCCGCCGATGTCGATGAGCAGGATCCGCCGATTGTAGAGCGGGAGGGATTGGAGGACCCCCAGATGAATGAGCCGGGCTTCCTCGGTGCCCGACGCGATCTCCACCTTGATACCGGTTTCCGAGCGAACGCGCCTCAGGAAGGCGTCCTGATTCACCGCCTCGCGGACCGCGGACGTCGCGATCGCTCGGATGGGGGCGTCCCTCGACTGCGCGATCCGACGGAAGCGGGTCAGGGTCTGGACGCCACGATTCATTGCCGCATCCGACAGGTATTTCATGTCGGTGGAGCCGGAGCCCAGCCGCACGATCTCCTTCTCACGGTCGAGGATGCGAAACCGGCCGGTCCGGGGGTCGACCTCCGCGACGATGAGATGGAACGAGTTCGTCCCGATGTCAATCGCGGCGAGTCTTTTCGTCGCTGTCCGTGTCTTGGAGAGTGGCAAGGATCCCCTGTTTCAGTGCTTTATTGGTCTCGTCGAAGCTGCGTGCAGCGTCGATCACTTGAAAATGGAATTCGTTCGCCATCTTGTCAAATTCGCGCAGGATCGCTTTCTGATACTCTACAAAACTGTCGTAGAAATCATCCCCCAGTCGAAGGTCCATGCCCGATTCCCAATAGTCAAGCCCCTCGCCCTGTTCCTCTTCCCAATAACGACGTTGCAGCGTGGAACTGTTGATGACGCGCGGAATGAGGTCCTCGATGCCGATCCGCATGTAGAAGACCACGTCGGGCTCGATGGAGAACCCGAACACCTTCCGGATCCATTGTCGGTCGGCCCCGCGGACAATGGAGCGGGCGAATGCGGTGAAGATATACCGGTCCGCCAGTACGATGAATCCCGCCCGCAGCGCCGGGATGATCTCATGTTCGAGCCGGTCGGCAAAGTCGGCCGCATAGAGCAGGCTGAATGTGTTCGTGTTCAGCGTGTGTCCGGACTTCGCC
>CAYIHQ010000497.1:0-2477 GCA_964362905.1 uncultured Ignavibacteriaceae bacterium | reverse complement strand
GTTGGCACGGGTGCAATTTGCGGCAGTGTCCGAATCCTCCATGGAGGTGGGCGGAGACTACTACGATCTTGTCCAGCTTGGTGAGGAGCGATGGGGGATCGCCGTCGGGGATGTCTCTGGCAAGGGCGTGTCGGCCGCTTTCTACATGGCGGAAGTGAAGGGGATCGTCCTGTCCCTCAGTCGTGTGTGCGCTTCCCCCAAGGAATTGCTGGTGCGGGCGAATGAAGCGCTCCGCGGAAGCCTGGAGCGAAATGTGTTTGTCAGCCTGGTGTACAGTGTGCTGGATACGAGGAACGGCGATCTCGTGATCGCTCGCGCCGGACACTGCCCGGTGGTGCATGCGCGCGATGGTTCGGCCCGACTGTTACGGCCAGGGGGCCTGGGCTTGGGGATGGCAACCACTGATATCTTCGAAGGGGCGACGGAGGAGCTGGTCATTCGGCTGGCACCTGGAGATGTGTGCGTGATGTACACGGACGGCATCACCGAAGCGAGGAATGGGACGGGAGAAGAATTTGGATACGACCGGCTCCTGGAAGTGGTGCGCGAAGCCACGACGGCCTCGGCAGAAGCGATAAAAAATCGTATTTTAAACGCCGTGCGAACCTTTGCGAACGGAATCGCGTATATGGACGACATGACTCTCGTGGTCCTTCAATGGCTCCCGTCGCCGGCCGGTTCGTCCGCACAAGCGCTGCATCAGAAGGAGAATCTGGCATGAGTGACTTCAAAGTCCACCACCGCGAGGGCGAGGGCATCAACGTCATCGAACTCAAAGGATACCTCGACGCGCACACAGCGACCGACCTCGAGAACGCCTTTCAGCGGCTGCTCAAAGAACAGAAGTTTCGGATCGTCGTCAACTGCCGCGACCTGACCTATATCAGCAGCGCGGGTCTCGGCGTCTTCATGGCGTACATCGAAGATGTTCGCAAGAACAAGGGGGACATCAAGCTCACGAACATGAGTTCGAAGGTCTACAACGTGTTCGACTTGTTGGGTTTCCCCATCCTGTACGAGATCTACAAGGACGAAAACGAAGCGGTCCGCAAGTTTCAGGAAGGTGTCGGTCCGGCGCGGTAGGACGCGTTCTATGTCGCGGATTCCCTCTTCCATATCGACCACGGTCCGGAGCACGACCGACCATCTGCTGGAGGTGCGTTCCTTCATCGATGCCGCGGCGCGCCAATTCGGCTTCAGCGACGACGAAGTGGCGAACATCGTCCTCGCGGTGGACGAGGCGTGCACGAATATCATCAAACACGCGTACGGCGGCCAACCGACCGGCGAAATCCGCATCACCGTGATTCGGGAAGGGAAGTCGTTTGAGGTCAAGATCCGGGACCGCGGACATTCGTTCGATCCGGAGTCCATTCATCCTCCGAATTTGAAGCAACACCTCTCGGAATATCGACGCGGCGGATTGGGCGTCTACCTGATGCGCCGCCTGATGGACCGCGTGGAATATTCCATCCACCCCGGCCAGCCGAACGAAGTCCGACTCATCAAATTCCTCGGACAGTCGCCGGCCAGCGCCGGCACCTGATCCCCGCGGCACGTCGTGTCCTCCCGCCGCATCAACCACGAGCTCCAACCGCTGTTCGAATTCAGCAAGGTCGTCAATTCCTCGCTCGACCTCGAGTTCATCCTTGCCACCGTTCTCCGGACCCTCATGGGGAAGATGCTGGCAGGGAAGGGCATGGTGCTGAGCCGGGCCGACAAGCAACACTTCCGGGTCCAGTTCGTACGCGGGCTTCCGGAATCGCTCGTCGGATCCCTTTACACCATGGCACGCGCTCCGCGCGCGTTCGTTCACCTTGGCCGGCGGAAGGAGTCCTGGGCGGCGACTCTCGGCGCGCTGGAGATGGACGTACTCGTCCCGATCCCGTCGCGGGGCTCCATCGTGGGCTATTTGGCACTTGGACGCCGCATGAACGCAGCACGCTACGGAACAGCAGACAAGGAATTGCTGAACTCGTTGGTCGACCTGTCGGGTTCTGCAATCGAAAAGGCGCTCATCATTGGCCAGGTGAACGACGCCAACCGGAACTTGGACCGCAAGGTGCAGGAACTGAACACGCTGTTTGACCTGAGCAAGGAACTCAATGCAGGACTCGACCTCGAAAGAGTCCTTCGGCTGTTGTCCTTCGCCTTGATGGGCCAGATCGGTGTGCGACAGTATGCGGTGTGTCTCCAGCAGCAAGACCGCATGGAGATTGCGACGAGTCGCACAGGCGACCTTGCCGCCCTGCAGCATGCGCTGCCGACCCTCTGTTTGCTCACAAAAGCGTCGAGCGTTGAAGAACTGCTGAAGCATCGGGAATGCCGGAGCACGGCTGGCGACCTTGTCCGTCTGGGATTTCAGGCGGTCATTCCGATGCACATTCAGTCGAAGACAAAGGGATTGATCCTTCTCGGCGCTCGGCTCAGGGGGGGCGAGTATTCACAGGCCGACCTGGAATACCTGTATGCCCTCG
>CAYIHQ010000496.1:0-2478 GCA_964362905.1 uncultured Ignavibacteriaceae bacterium | reverse complement strand
AGAGAGCAACGTTCTCCGCATTCATCCGTCGTACCGGAACAATCTGGCATCCGGGAATGTGCGCGAGGTGCCGGTCGGGCGCGGTGTGACCGGCAAGGCGGCGCAGACGAGCCGCGCCCGCCGGGTCGCCGACGTCACCCAGGAGTCCGACTACATCGCCCTGGGAGAGGGCATGCGGTCGGAGATCTGCGTACCCATTCTGTCCGGCGAGCGCGTGCTTGGAGTCATCAACGCCGAGAGCCATCGGCCTGCCGTCTTTACGGAGGCGGACGAACGCCTTCTCACGACGATCGCCACGGAGATCTCCATTGCCATGCTTCGCATTCAGGCCGAGCAGGACCTGAAGGAGAAGGAAGATCTCCTCGCGCGCTCGCAGGCGTTGGCACATCTTGGCAGCTGGGAGTGGGATCTGCCAACCAATCAGACCCGCATATCCGAAGAACTCGCCAAGATCCTCGGCCTGCCGCCGGGTGCGGACACACCCCTGTCCTTGTCTCTCATCTCCCCCGACGACCGGCCGCTCGTTGAGACCATTGTCCGCAGCGCGTTGCAAACCCACGTCATTCCGCAAACGGAGTTCAAGATCCTCCGCGCGGACGGAAAGGCTCGCACGGTTGTCGGCCAGGGAATGGTCGTCGCCGACCCCAAGGGCATTCCGGTGAAACTCACGGGCACAGCGCTCGACATCACGGAATTGCGACAGGCGGAGGACAAGTTTGCCAAGGCCTTCCGGACCATCCAGGATGCCATGACCATCTTCCGAATGCCGGGTGGCGAACTGGTAGAGATCAACGAAGGATTCGTCCGGATGAGCGGCTTCACAAGGACAGAAGCCCTCGGCCGGACGCCGCGCGATCTGGGGATGTGGGACCGACCGGAGGACGAAGTGCGTCTCCGCACGACACTCCAGTCAGAAGGTTCCATCCGGAACTTCGCCGCCAATCTGTACGACAAGGAGCGGCAGCGCCATTCCTGCCTAATCTCGGGGGAGGTCATCGAAGTGGACGGGGAACCGCTGGCCGTGACCATTACGCGCGACGTGACGGACCGGAAGGTGCTGGAGGAGCGGCTTCTCCAGTCGCAGAAGCTGGAAAGCATCGGACGGCTCGCGGGAGGGATCGCCCACGATTTCAACAATTACCTCTCCGCCATTCTTGGCTACGCGGAGATGGCTGAGAAGCGCCTCGTCGGCGACGAGAAGACACGCGGTTATCTGCGAAACGTCCGCGAGGCGAGCGACCGGGCAGCCCACCTGACGCGTCAACTGCTGGCCTTTGCGCGCAAGCAGATCATCGAACCGAAGGTCGTTTCGCTCAATACCGTCATCAGCGCGTCCGACAAGATGCTGCGCCGGGTCATCGGCGAGGACGTTGAATTCTCCTTCCACCCTGCCCCCCAGCTGCCCGCCGTCCTCGTCGACCCGAACCAGTTCGACCAGGTCCTCATGAATCTGGTGGTGAACGCCCGCGATGCCATGCCCGGCGGGGGCCGCATCACCATCACGACGTCCATCGTCGATGTCGGACCCGAGAATCCACGCCGACGGCCGGACGCGCAGACCGATCGCTTCGTCAGCATGACGGTCGCCGACGCGGGCAGCGGCATTCCGGAGGACGTACGAGAGCACATTTTCGAGCCGTTCTTCACGACGAAGGAGCAGGGCAAAGGGACGGGCCTCGGCCTCTCCACGTGTCTTGGGATCGTCGACCAGAACGGCGGCATGATCTGGGTTGACAGCGCACTTGGAAAAGGCTCCTCGTTCCACGTGTTGCTCCCTGCCGTTCAATCGGACGAATCCGGTGGCGATCATGAAGTGGATCGATCGCAACCACGGGGGACAGAGACCATCCTCTTCGTCGAGGACGAGGACATGGTCCGCAACATCGGCGTGGAGACGATGCGCGACCTCGGATATTCCGTTCATGCCGCCGCCAACGGGCCGGACGCGATGATCTTTCTTTCGACCCATCGTGGCCGCCTCGACATTCTCGTGACCGATGTCGTCATGCCCCATATGTCCGGACGCGAATTGGCCGACCGTGTCCTTGCGCAACGGCCGAAGATCAAGGTCTTGTACACCTCGGGCTATACCGATACGATCATCTCTGACCACGGCATTCTCGACCGCGGCATCACCCTGCTTCAGAAGCCATACACGCCCGCCGCCCTCGCCCAGCGTGTCCGAGCCATTCTGGATGGTTCGGACAGGGACGCCTGACTGATCCCGTCGTCTACAAATTTGGCTATCGATTCCCGCCCCATTGCTGAAGCCGCGCGGTACCGCTGCGACGCGCCCTCGAGCAGCCTCCAGGGAGAGATATTCCCAAAGCGCAGATAGGGAGACATCCGACTTGTCCCATTCGTGGCGGGAAGGTCCCGATGTTTTTTCGCGAAGGCGTTCAGGCGCGCGCATGGTCGTACTGACGGACATCGGCGATGTGTACGTAGTCGAGGATCGAATCGGAGAGAAAGTCCGCC
>CAYIHQ010000495.1:0-2484 GCA_964362905.1 uncultured Ignavibacteriaceae bacterium | reverse complement strand
GCGGACGGGTCGATCGAGACGAAGGGGACCCTCACACTTCGATCAGGCGCTGATGCTGTGGTCACCGGAACGTGGACACTGGAGAATGTTCAGGGAAACGGTGTTTTGGAAGGACGGAGGGATGATATGAAGGTCAGTGTGGACCTCCATCCCGGATGGCGCGACCACAACCTAATCCTCATGGGAGAACTCAAGAACGGCGTGATCACCGGACGATGGCAATGGATCGGATTTCCGGGAGTGATGAGCGAAGGCACATTCGAAGCAAAGAAGCTGCGTTGAGCGCGCCCGCACAATTCACAACGGTCATCGACCTCGGCCGTACACGCTTCGCCGAGACGTGGAAACTCCAGCAACAGCTGTGGGACCTGCGCCACCGTGGATCTGTGGGCGACCTGTTGTTGTTCACCGAACACGAGCATGTGTACACCATTGGAAAGGGGGGGGATGAAAATCACCTCCTCGCCAACGACGAAGAATTGAGCAGAACGGGCGCCGAGATGTTTCGCATCGACCGGGGCGGTGATGTGACATACCACGGACCCGGACAGATCGTCGGCTATCCGATCCTCGACTTGAGCGTCTCCCAGCCTGATATCCACCGGTACTTGAGGAACTTGGAAGAGGTCATCATTCTGACCCTTCGTGAATTCGCGATCGAAGGAGGCCGTGAAGAGGGCATGACGGGAGTGTGGGTCGGCGGCAACAAGGTTGCGGCATTGGGCGTCAAGGTGAGCCGGTGGGTGACGATGCATGGCTTCTCGCTCAACGTGAATACCGATCTTTCCCGGTTCGATCGGATCATTCCCTGCGGCATCTTCCACAAAGGCGTAACGTCCATGGAGCGGTTGCTCGGTCACTCCGTGGAATTGTCCGAGGTCCGCACGCGATTGGCCGCGGCGTTCGGCGGCGTCTTTGGAACGGACATGAATCCCGGTTCGCTGAGCGAAATGAAGAATCTGCTTCAACCAAACGATCCCACGTCCCTTCAGACGTCTGCCGCCTGACCGAGGACAAGCGACTACGATGCCCAAGACTGCCACAGCGACGGACACAGCACCCGCCGGGATTCCCCACGGCCTGACGAGGGACCAGGTGTTGCATGCGTATCGGACGATGCTGACGGCACGCCGCATCGACGAGAAGCACCTCATCCTTCTCAAACAGGGGAAATCCTGCTTCCACATTGGGGGTTCCGGCCACGAGGCGGCCCAAGTGGCAGCGGCGCTCGCGCTCCGCTCGGGGCACGACTGGCCCAACTGCTACTATCGGGATGTGGCGTTCTCGCTGCAGAACGGGATCACGCCGGAAGATGTGTTCCTCGCTGCCCTTCACCGCGCCGAAGACCCCAGCAGCGGCGCTCGACAGATGCCCGCGCACTGGGGGAAGAAGAGTATCCGGATGGTGACTCAGTCCAGCCCGACCGGGACACAGTACCTGCAGGCGGTTGGCATGGCTCTCGCCGCGAAGAAGGAAGGATCCGACGAAGCGGTCTATGTCTCGTCGGGCGAAGGCGCCACGAGCGAAGGAGAGTTCTTCGAGGCGGTCAACTGGGCCGCGCGCGAAGCCCTGCCCGTCATTTTCTTCATCCAGGACAACAAACTCGCCATCTCCGTCCCCGGCGCGCAGCAGACGGCCGGCGGCTCGGTGTTCGAGGCGACCAAGGGTTTCAGTGGATTGCAGCGTGAGCAGGTTGACGGCACAGATTTCTTCGCGACCTACGAGGCGATGCAACGCGCCGTCGCGCGGGCCCGCAAGGGTGGGGGTCCGACGCTGCTGGTCGCCCACACGGTCCGGCTCCTGCCGCATTCTTCCTCCGACGACCACGCGAAGTATCGAACGAAAGAAGATATCGACCGGGACAAAAAGCTCGATCCCATCCCGAAGCTGACCGCCTGGCTGATCGAGCAAGGCCTGCTGACCGACCCATCGGCCAACGAGATCGTCGAAGAAGTGAAGCAAGCGGTGGACAAGGCGGCGGAATGGGCGGAAAGCCGCCCGGTGCCTGATGCGTCGTCGGTCATGGATCAACTGTACGGCAATGCGCACGCGGCTCCGCCCGGTGAGTTCGTCGAGCCCCAACATGACGGAGCAAAGGTGGTGCTCGTGGACGCGATCAACCACGCGCTCGCGGAAGAAATGGAACGGGACGCGAAGGTCGTCGTCTTCGGAGAAGATGTCGCCGCCGGCAAAGGGGGAGTGTTCACGGCGACCAAGGGATTGACCGCGAAATTCGGGGTGGAACGGTGCTTCAATTCTCCTCTCGCCGAGGCGAGTATCATGGGCGTCGCCATCGGCATGTCCCGGAAAGGATGGAAGCCGGTCCCGGAGATTCAATTCGGCGACTACATCTGGCCGGCGGTTATGCAGATCCGGGACGAGCTGGCCATGATGCGCTACCGGTCGAACGGCGCGTGGTCGAGCCCGGTCGTCATCCGCGTTCCCGTGGGGGGCTACATCCACGGGGGGCACTATCACAGCCAG
>CAYIHQ010000494.1:0-2486 GCA_964362905.1 uncultured Ignavibacteriaceae bacterium | reverse complement strand
ATTCTCTTCGGAGCGGGAGGCGTCCTTGAGCATCGTGTTGGCGATGACCGACGTTTGGGTCTCGCTGTCGGACCGGAGCAGCCGGATGCGGCGCACGCCGGCCTTCTTAATCTGCTTGACATGCTCTTCGGTGAGCTTCGAATCCTTGTTGATGAAGATCTCTCCCGTCTTGCGGTCGAAGACGTCGGAGCAGATGATCCGCTCGAGGTATTCGTTGAGGTTCACCTTCGAGGCGTCGACCTCTTCGACGAGGCCGAACAGGTCAAGGATCTCATCGTCGGAGGAGTATCCGAGCGCACGGAGGAGTGTCGTGACGGGGAACTTCTTCTTCCGGTCGATGTACGCGTACATCACATTGTTGATGTCCGTCGCAAACTCAACCCATGAGCCGCGGAACGGAATGATGCGGGCCGAGTACATGACAGTGCCGTTGGGGTGGATGGACTCCCCAAAGAACACGCCCGGCGAGCGATGGAGCTGGCTGACAACGACCCGTTCGGCGCCGTTAATGATGAACGTGCCGCGGCTGGTCATGGCCGGCAGGTTGCCGAGGTAGACCTCCTGCTCGACCGTGTCTGTGAAGTCCTTCCCTCCCTCGCGCTTCTGGGAGAGACGGAGCTTCGCTTTCAGCGGAACGGCGTAGGTGAGGCCGCGCTCCTGGCACTCGACCACGGAGTACTTCGGTTTCTCGACGTAGTACTCCGAGAACTCGAGCAGGAAATTCTCCCGCGAGTCCATGATCGGGAAATTCATTTCAAACACCTGCTGGAGTCCGATCCTCTTCCGTCGGTGCGAAGGCATGTCTGCCTGCAGGAAGTTGTTGAACGAATCGATCTGGACATTCAGCAGGTCCGGGGTCTCGATGACGGACGGGATGCGTCCGAACGAAATGCGACCGTTGGAACCGTTGTTCTGGTGCTTCAACGTATCCTCTCTTTCGAAACTCGTGGACCGGGGGTCTTCGCCCCCTGAATACGGGGAAAGCCGATGGTCCGGGACCCCTCGGGGGCGACGGATCCACCGGCTTACCGCCTGTGGAAGTGCGGCACCGGCAGTTTCGCCGGAGCGTGCGGCGCGTTACTTCAACTCAACCTTCGCGCCGGCATCTTCCAATTCTTTCTTCAGCTTCTCCGCTTCATCCTTGGAGATGCCTTCTTTGACCGCCTTCGGTGCGCCGTCGACCAGGTCCTTCGCTTCTTTCAGGCCCAAGCCGGTGGCCGCGCGCACAACCTTGATGACGTTGATCTTCTGCGCGCCGCTTTCCTTCAGCTCGACGGTGAACTCGGTCTTCTCTTCGGCCGCCGGGGCAGCCGCGGCCGCGGGCATCATGCCGCCCATCATCATCGGGGCGGCAGCGGTGACGCCAAACTTCTCTTCGAGGGCCTTCTTTAGTTCGACGGCCTCGAGGAGCGTCAGCTTTTCAATCTTTTCGACGATCTCAGCAACTGCGGACATGGGGATTCTCCTATGATAAGATCTCTGTGGTTTGCGACGGAGTGCTTACGCGGCCTTCTTCTGCTGGCCGATCTGGTCGATGATGCTCACCAAGTCGCGTGCGAGGGCGTTTACAACGCCGACGACGCCCTGGAGCGGCGCCTGAATGCTGCCGACCACGCCCGCCATGAGTTCCTTGCGGGTCGGGATCTGGGCCAGCTGGTCGATCGCCGAACCTTGGAACACCTGGCGCTCGAGAATAGCGGCCTTCAGCGAAAGCTTCCCCGTCTTTTCTTTGAACTTCTTGATGATCCTCGCGGGAGCGGAGATGTCATCTCCACAGAACGCTACCCCCGTCGGTCCGGCGAGGTGAGCAACCACCTTGTCGTATCCGGAGACACGCTCCAGCGCTTTGCGGATCAGCGTATTCTTGCCCACGGTGTACCCAACCCCGGCCTTCCGGAATTCGCGACGGAGTTCCGTTACATCCGCCACGCTCAATCCGGTGAAGTCGGCGAAGTACATCGCCTGGGCCGCTGAGACCCGCTGCACCATCTCGTCGATGATCGCATCTTTCTCGCTGCGTTTCATGGATTCCTCTGTGTGTCTGCTCGACCCGGAGGAAGCGGTCCTGGCCGCCACCCCGTCAAGGATTTCCGGCGGTGCAGGCACCCGGGTCAAAAGCGGTGATGAGTGCGTAAACTTGTGTCTGAGCAGTGGACAAAACTGTTTCGCGCGGCGGCGCTGCGACTCGCTGCGAGAAACCCCACTCTAGTGGACGCCGGCTGCCGCCCTGTCGATATGAACGCCGGGTCCCATGGTCGTCGAGAGCGCAATGCTCTTCACGTACACGCCCTTCGCCGTCGAGGGTTTCAGCCGCACGATCGTGCTCAGGAACGATTGAATGTTCTCGACGAGTTTTTCCTGCTCGAATGTTGCCTTGCCGACGGTGGCATGGACAATGCCCGCCTTGTCGACACGAAACTCGATCTTGCCGGCTTTGATCTCTTTCACGGCGGTGGCGACATCCTGAGTGACGGTGCCGCTCTTCG
>CAYIHQ010000493.1:0-2491 GCA_964362905.1 uncultured Ignavibacteriaceae bacterium | reverse complement strand
GCGATGCGACGCATATCCACCCCCTCCCCCACGAAGAATTCCCCTCCCCAGATCGTGCCATCGGTTCCCAAGCCGGTTCCGTCCCAAGTGACGGCAAGCGCCGGGCCCTCGAGGCGATTCTCTGCCCGACAAGCCGCCGCATGAGCGTGGTGATGCTGCACCAGGATGGGCGTTGTCGACCGACGTCGCGCTTCGATCGTCGACGCATACTCCGGGTGGAGGTCGCACACAACGGAGGACGGCTCGGAGGAAGGATAGAGGTCTGTCAGGTCATCCGCAACCCGCTGAAAGGCCGCCCGGGCCTCGTACGTGTCGAGGTCGCCGATGTGCTGGCTGAGGATCGCCTGATCACCGACCACCCGGGCCACGACGCTTTTCTGGTGCGCCCCCAGGCACAGCATCGGATGCCGCACAGGAGACGGCAGCAGGACAGGCAACGGCGCGAACCCGCGCGCCCGGCGAATGACCAACTCCCGGCCAGCCATCCAACGGACGACTGAATCGTCGACGTGCCGTACGATGGGGCGGTCGTGCACGAGGAACAGATCAGCGATTCCTCCGAGGCGCTCCAACGCATCCCGCTCGTCGATGCACATTGGTTCATCGCTGCGGTTGCCGCTCGTCGCAACGACCGGGACCTTCAGCAGATGCATCAGGATCGCGTGAAGCGGAGTATACGGGAGCATGATGCCCAATGCGGGATTCCCCGGCGCTACCGACGGAGCGATGCCCGCGGCGCCATTCCGGTCCAGGAGCACGATCGGGCTCTCCGAGGATGTCAGGGTCCGTTCTTCCCCCGGGCCTATCCGGCAGAATCCGCGCGCACACTCCAAGTCGGGCATCATGAGGGCTAACGGTTTTTCTTCGCGGTGCTTGCGTCTGCGTAAGCGCTGCACGGCATCCTCGTTCCGAGCGTCCACCAGCAATTGAAATCCACCCATCCCCTTCATCGCCACGATCCTGCCATCGCGAACCGCATTGGCCGCCTGCTCCAGTGCGGCTTTTCGTTCGCCGAGAACGCACCCTCTCTCGTCCCAGAGTTTCACCGAAGGTCCACAGGCCGGGCAGGCGTTCGGTTGTGCGTGGAATCGCCGGTCCGACGGATCGTCGTACTCCCTCTGGCAGTTCGCGCACATATGAAACGATCGCATGGATGTGCGCGGCCGGTCATACGGCAGACTTAGAATGATCGAAAACCGCGGCCCGCAATTGGTGCAGTTGGTAAAGGGATACAGATGGCGCCGGTTGGACGGGTCGAAGAGTTCCCCCCGACAATCAGCACACATCGCCAGGTCAGGCATGACGACGGCGGACGGGGCGCCGCTCGAAGCGCTTTCGAGGATGCGGAACGGGCCGAGACCTGCGGGATCGAGGAACGTCATTTCGAGGGTGTGAATGGCGGCGCGGGGCGGCAAGTCGGACAGGAGGCGGCGGCGGAACGCGTCGACCGCATCGGTCGTCCCTTCGACCTCGATTCGAACGCCAGCTGCGTCATTCAGCACATGCCCGTTCAGACGCAACTCCCGCGCGAGTCGATACACGAACGGCCGAAACCCGACACCTTGCACAGCGCCCCGGAGGGCGATGAACACGCGCGTGGTCGTCACGCGGCGGCGACCTCCACGCGAAGCAGTGCGCACACGGCGTCCACACACTCGGCCACGCCCTTCTGCGATGTCGACGAGAGGTCGGTACCGTGGTCGAACGACCGCGCGGGGATGGCCGCCTGGATCGAACGCAACGGGACGCGGTCCCCCAATGCCTCTGCAAGGAGGAGAAGATCCTGCGGCGTCATATGGTGGGCGTGAACGGCTCCCGTCCGGGCGCGCGTGAGAACCGGCGTCAGAGTGGCTCGGTCCGTTCGCTCGTCGGCATCGATGAAGACTACGGTGTCGTAGGTCGACAGCGACGTGGCAAGGTCCGCCGTGAGTTGATGGACCTCGAGCACATCGGCCTCGGGGACACGAGTCCGGAGAAGGCGTGCGGCGACCGGTCCCGCGGCATCGTCGCCGCGGAGCTCATTGCCGATCCCGATGATGAGCGTCGTGGAACTCACCGCGTCCTTTCATCCAGCATTGTTCCGTCCGCATCCTCGAGAACCACATGCATCGCCATTCGTCCCGACGCGTGCGTAGAGCACGAGAGGCACGGGTCGTAACAACGAATGCCGGCTTCGATCCGATTCAGCACGCCCTCGGTCACCTTTTTTCCGTCGAGATACCGCGCTGCGAGCTGACGGATGGTACGGTTCATCGCCGCATTGTTCTGGGCGGTGGCAATGAGCATGTTCACGCGCTGCAGCACGCCGTTCTCGTCGACCTCGTAGTGGTGGAAGAGCGTCCCACGCGGCGCCTCACAGGCACCGACGCCGGTAGCGCTGTTGATCATGGCCCGCGCACGGACATGCAATCCGCGGATCTCCGGATGCTCCAGCAGTCGTTCCACCTCCTCCACGGCGAACAGCATCTCGATAGTGCGGGCGTAGTGGTAA
>CAYIHQ010000492.1:0-2496 GCA_964362905.1 uncultured Ignavibacteriaceae bacterium | reverse complement strand
GCGCACGACCAAATCAGTGCGCTACAGGATATGGTAGCCGTTGGGTATATGGATGCCACACCAGAAGAAAAAAATACCGCTACCGAGCTTATCAAGGAACTAAAGGCTGAGGTAAAAGCACTGCAAGTTACCCTAGCCGCAGTAACTGTTTCGCGTGATACGCTGATGAACGAAAATGCCTCACTCAAGCGCCAATGCCTGTCACAAGCTCGAAAATTAAATAAATATGAAAGCGCGGGTAACGCGAAATGAATCTCCTTTTGCGCGACTACCAGTCATCGAGCCTCAATAAATTAAGGGACGGATTTATTGCCGGGCATTGCGCCCAGATGCTTTACGCACCAACAGGATCAGGAAAGACAGAGACGGCAATATCACTTTTGAATGCCACCGCCGAAAAAGGTAATCGTGCGGCGATGGTTATGGATCGCAGAATTTTGTGCGACCAAACAAGCCAGCGTCTGAATAAATATGGAATCGAGCACGGAGTTTTGATGGCCGACCATTGGAATTACAGGCCAGATCGCAAAATTCAAATTTGCTCTGCACAAACGCTTGAAGCGCGTGGGTCATTTCCTGGGCTTAAACTTCTGATAGTAGATGAGGCGCACTGCTCCCGTAAATCTATAAACGAATTCATACAAAACAATCCATCAATCAAAGTTATCGGATTATCCGCATCTCCTTTTACAGAAGGGCTTGGGGCAATTTATACCAACGTGGTAAACGCTACAACAACACGCGAATTAGTAGATTCTGGGATGCTTGCTCCTTTGCGGGTGTTTATCTCTAAAGAGATCGACATGAAGGGTGCAAAAAAAATCGCCGGGGAATGGAGTCAAAAAGAAGCTACAGAGCGCGGAATTAAAATCACGGGCGATATTGTTTCTGAATGGGCAAAGAAAACAACTGAAATTTATGGCGAAGCCAAAAAAACCGTTGTATTCTGCGCCGGGGTTGCTCATGGAGAAGATTTGAGTAGGCAATTTACCGAATCTGGATATAATTTTATTAGCATCAGTTATAAAGATGAGGACGAATACAAGTCTGACGTGCTGGCTGAATTCGCAAGAGATGGAAGCGATATTCACGGGATAATCGCTACCGATATTTTAACAAAAGGCTTCGATCAAGCTGATGTTCATTTTGGAATATCTGCCAGACCTTTTACAAAATCATTCGCAAGCCACGTTCAGCAGCTTGGCCGGGTAATGCGGCCTCATCACGAAAAAGAACATGCCTGCTGGCTGGATCATTGTATTGCCACTGGTCAGCGAGTTTTAACGCACCGTGGTTTAGTCTCTATTGACATGATTTTATTATCCGATAGAATATGGGACGGACATGAGTTCGTAACCCATAAAGGAGTAATAAGCCGTGGAAAAAGACCTGTCATTACATACGCCGGACTTACCGCAACCGCTGACCACCTCGTTCTCACAGCAGACGAAGGCTGGTGCGCCCTTGGGTACTGTGCCGACAAACAGAAGGCCATCATCACAACCGGAACTGGTGGGACAGCGTTACGGCAGTGTGATGATTATTTCACCGGATGTAGTGTGGTTGGGACTTCGACATCGGCGATTCATGCATGTTCTTTGCGAATGCGTTACCTGTGGTTATCGGTCAATTATTTCATTTACAAACTTGCAGGGTGGAGTAACAAAAGGATGCCGTCCATGCAATCAACCCAAGCGTGTGCCGGAGTGGCTCAACTCAAGGGCGGCGGGAATGATACAACGATGCAGGAATCCGAAAAATGTTCAGTTCGAGAATTATGGTGGAAGGGGAATAGAGTTCAGGTTCGATTCTGCGATTTCTTGCGCAGTTTGGATTCAAGAGAACTTGGGTTGCTTGCCGAAGCACAAGGAAATGGAATTAGATCGGATCGACAACAATGGACATTACGAGCCGGGGAATATCCGATGGGCAAAGAAGAATTTAAACCAAAACAATCGTCGGGACACAAAATGGTCTCCTGCGATGCATCAATTCAAATTGGTACACCCAGAGGTAAAATATGGGGATTCTCAATTACGAAAATTATTAAGTTTGGGTTTGAGCACGTCAGAAATTATTTCTCGCTATCAAAAAAGATCATCAGGGAAGAAGAAGTTTGGGACATCGCCGATTGCGGATCGCGCAATAGCTTCACTTGTGAAGGGCTGTTAGTCCATAATTCGGGAAACTTTTTACGATTTAGAGATCAATGGGATGCTCTCTATGGCGGGGGTGTTGATAAACTGGATGACGGTGTTAAAAAATCCAAACCTGAACCAACAGACAAAGAAAAGGAGCGCGCAAAGTGTCCTGCTTGCGGTGCTTTATGGCCTGGCAATGCTGATATATGCGCACATTGCGGTATGGTTCGGCTACGCAAAAACGATGTTGTCTCTGTTGCAGGCGAATTGCTTGAACTCACCGGACAGACCGCGAAAAAAGAAAAGTTCAGCATGGAGGTCAAAACTGATTTTTATGCGCGCTCTTTAGGTTATG
>CAYIHQ010000491.1:0-2497 GCA_964362905.1 uncultured Ignavibacteriaceae bacterium | reverse complement strand
ATTCCCGCAACAAACGCCTTTCGGGATCCGAAGGGTGCTGCAGCCGGTGGACCTCGACGAGAAAACGCTGAGGTCGATCGCCACCATGACCGGTGGTTCGTACTATCGCGCCACGGACAACCGCGCCCTCCGGGCGATCTATCGTGAGATTGATCAATTGGAGCGGACGAAGATCGAAGTGACCGCGTACAAACGAGTGAGCGACCTGTTCGGTAATTGGCTCTGGCTCGGTGCGGCACTGCTTCTCCTAGAGATACTTCTCAGCGGAACGTTGTTGCGGAAGATCCCCTGAAGGAAGAAACAAGCAACAAGAAGCAAGAAACAATCGAGGAACCCGAATCACCAATTTCCATGAGTCTGTCTACCGGCTACCGACGACAGTTCTTCAGTCTGTCATCTGTTGTCTGACTACTGACCTCTGAATACTGACTACTCTCTCGATGCTTCGTTTTGAACACCCACACCTTCTCTGGATGCTGCTGGCGGTTCCGGTTCTCGCTGCGGCGTTCTTGGGCCTGCGCCTCTGGAACCGGAGATTGCTGAAGCGATTCGTTGCTCCGGGCCTGTGGTCCGCGCTGCTTCCGGATGCGAGCGGCGTGAAGCGCTCCGTGAAGCAGTCGTTGCTCCTCCTGAGCGTGGCCTGTCTCGTGTTGGCGATGGCCAATCCGCAGATCGGCACGCGCCTCGAGGAGGTGAAGCGGGAAGGGATCGACCTGTTCGTTGCGTTGGACGTTTCGCTCAGCATGAAAGCTGAGGACGTGCGTCCCAACCGGCTGGAGAAAGCGAAACGCGACGTCTCGTCGCTCCTGCGAATGCTCGCCGGCGATCGAGTTGGACTCATCGTTTTCGCGGGTGATGCATTCGTGCAGTTTCCTCTGACGGCCGACTACGCGGCGGCGGACCTGTTCATCTCGACAGTCGACGTGGAATCTGTGCCGACCCCGGGCACGATGATCGGGAGCGCGATCGAGAAGGCGCTGGACTCTTTCGCGAAGGACCTTCCCACCCAAAAAGCCATCGTGATCGTCAGCGACGGCGAGAACACGGAAGGGGATGTCCTCGGCGCGGTCGAAAAGGCAACGGCGGCGAGCGTGCGGGTCTACACGCTCGGCATGGGAACACTCGAAGGCGGTCCGATCCCCGTGGGCGATGCAGACTACAAACGCGATGGCAACGGCAACGTGGTCGTCTCCAAGCTCGATGAGTTGATGCTCCGTCAGGTTGCGACGGCGACGGGTGGCAAGTTCATCCGAGCCACGAGCGGCGGGAACGAGATCGACGATGTCTTCAAGGAGATCTCATCCTTGGAGAAGACCGAGTTCGGTACGAAGCAGGTGACGGGATTCGAATCGCGGTATCAGGTTCCATTGGCGTTCGCGGTCCTTTTTCTGCTCCTGGAGATCCTGGTGTCCGAACGTCGCGGTGCTGTCCTGGCGGCCCTCCGGAAGGCCTTGCCCCGCGCAACGGTTCCGGCCGCGATGACCGCGCTACTCATGGCTACATCGTTCACCGCATCCGCACAGACCGTGCGCGGACACGTGAAGGATGGGAACAAGTTGTACGACAAGGGGAAATACGCGGATGCCGAGGCGGCATATAAACAGGCCTTGACCAAAGACCCCACGTCGGGCGCGTCTCATTTTAATCTCGGCGACGCGCATTTTCGCCAGGATCGTCACGAAGAGGCGGCGCGGTCGTTCGGCAATGCGGCGATGAATCTCGGCGCAGGAATCGACCGGGGATCGACATACTACAATATGGGGAATTCGCTGTTCCGGGCGAACAAATTGGAGGAGGCGATCGAGGCCTACAAGCGCGCTCTCCGCAATGATCCGGACGACGATGATGCCCGCTACAACCTGGAAGTAGCGCGAAGGAAGAAGCAGCAACAAGACCAGCAGAAACAGGATCAGCAACAACAGAAGAAGGACAAGGAGCAACAACAGGATCAGAAACAGGACCAGAAGCAAGATCAGCAGAAGCAGGACCAGCAGCAGAAACAGGATCAGCAACAACAGAAGCAGGAACAGCAGGATCGCACACGGCAAGTCCAGCAGAAGAACCAGATGCCCAAGGAAGAAGCCAATCGCATGCTTGAGGCGTTGAGAAACAACGAGAAGGAATTGCAGAAGAAGCTCCAGAAGCGCCCGGCAATACGCGTACGTGTGGAAAAGGACTGGTAATTCGAAATTGACAATTCGCAATTCGCAATCACACTCGTGATCTTTCGCGCCCACATAGCTCTCACCTGGATCCTCTTGGGTGCCTGTTCGTGCTCGCCACTCTTTGCCCAGGATGCCACCTTCGTGGCCAGCCTCGACCCCGACCGCGTCGGCGCCGGAGAGCAATTCCAGCTGCACCTCACATTCAGCGGCACCGGCACGACGCTTCCATCCGGACTGAAGCCGCCGGAGTTCGGACAATTCGTCGTCATCAGCGGGCCGAACACGTCGCAGTCGGTGCAGTTTATCAATATGAAGGCGTCCGTGAGTCTCAC
>CAYIHQ010000490.1:0-2498 GCA_964362905.1 uncultured Ignavibacteriaceae bacterium | reverse complement strand
TGAAGGCCCGCGGCCGCAGGGTGACCATCCAGAAATTCGACCCGTACATCAATGTGGATCCGGGAACGATGAACCCGTTCCAGCATGGCGAGGTGTATGTAACGGAGGACGGGGCGGAAACGGACCTGGACCTCGGTCACTATGAACGGTTCCTGGATGAGAATATGGCCCGTCAGAACAACACGACGACGGGTCAGGTCTATTATGAGGTGATCTCCAGGGAACGCCGTGGCGATTACCTGGGCGCGACCGTTCAGGTCATTCCGCACATCACGGACGAGATCAAGCGGCGCATCTGGGCCGTGGCTCGCACGGGTAAGTACGACGTGGTCATCGTCGAGATCGGGGGAACGGCGGGCGACATCGAAGGACTGCCGTTCCTCGAAGCGATCCGGCAATTCCGGGGGGATGTCGGGCCCCGCAATGCCGTGAACATCCACGTCACGCTCATCCCGTACATCAAGTCGGCGGGTGAGATCAAAACGAAGCCCACGCAGCACAGCGTCAAAACGCTCCTGGAGATCGGCCTGCAACCGGACGTCCTGATCTGCCGGACGGAGAAACCTCTCAACCGGGAGCTGAAGGAAAAGATCGCGCTGTTCTGCAACGTCGACACGGAGGCGATCATCGAGGGTCGCGATGTCGCCTCGATCTACGAAGTGCCGGTCGTGTTCGAGAAGGAACGGCTCGCCGACACCGTGCTGGCGAAGCTGAACCTGAAGACAGGACGTCCGCGTCTGCAACAGTGGATGAAGTTCGTCGCGAAGGTGCGGAAACCCCGCGGCAAGGTTCGGATCGTCGTCTGCGGCAAGTACACGGAATTGAAGGACGCCTATAAGAGCATCTCCGAGGCGTTCGTCCATGCGGGTGCCGCCAACGATGTGGAAGTGGAATTGAATTGGGTGAAGGCGGAAGATGTCGAAAAACAGGGACCGGAGAAGTTCCTCAAGGGAGCGACGGGACTGCTGGTTCCTTGGGGATTCGGCATTCGGGGCATCGAAGGAAAGATCAAGTCCATCCAATATGTACGCGAGCACAAGATCCCCTTCTTCGGCATCTGTCTGGGGCTCCAGTGCGCCGTCATCGAGTTCGCCCGCAACGTCTGCGGACTGAAGGACGCGAACAGCACGGAATTCAAGAAAACGCGGCACAACGTCATCGACATGATGCTCGAACAAAAATCGGTCCGCAACCTGGGCGGCACCATGCGTCTCGGTTCGTATCCCTGCACGATCACCAAGGGAACAAAGGCCTACGCAGCGTATCGCAAGGAATTGGTGACAGAGCGGCACCGCCATCGATTCGAAGTGAACAACAAGTTTCGCGACATCCTCGCCCCACCCGGCATGGTCTTCAGCGGCATGTTCATGAACAACGACCTGGTCGAGATCATCGAGCTCAAGGACCACCCGTGGTTCGTGGCCGGGCAGTTCCATCCGGAGTTGAAATCGCGGCCGATCAATCCCCATCCGCTCTTCCGGGAATTTGTCCGGGCGGTCAAACTCTATTCGTCACAACGCAAAGGGCGCTGATCCATGCGCATCGAACGCCTCCTCACCGTGTGCACGCTGGCCGTGTGCCTGCCAATCGGCGCACTTGCGCAACGCACCATTCCATTGAGCCTGGAGGGACTTGTCCGTCAAGCCGGGGTGATCGTGCATGGCCGCGTAGTCGCCACCGAGACGGGCCGCGACCCACGGACGGGCCTGCCTGCCACATGGACCACGGTCGAGGTGCGTGAGAATTTCTACGGCGCATCTGGTACCACCGTGCGCTACAAACAGTTTGGGGGCGAAGCGGACGGCATCATGATGTCCACGCCTGATATTCCGCGCCTGCAAGCAGGTAGCGAGGTGATCCTCCTGTTGTGGCCTCCCTCGAAGCAGACGGGCTTCCAGAGCCCGGTCGGGCTTGGGCAGGGTGTATTCCGCGTTGCGTCGAAGAACAGCGGCAAACGGGTCACGCAGTCTGTCCGGTCGCCGCAGTTGCTCAAGACATCAGGTCGCGCCCCGCTCTCTGAGGACCGAGACGGCTCCATTGACCTGGAGGCATTCTCCCGCACTCTCCGGACGCTCGTTCGGGAGGTGAAGCCGTGAAGCGCCAAACTCTTATCTTGCTCATGGCAAGCGCACTTCTGGTGACTGCCATTCCGGTCGTGCGCGCCGGAGGGCCGCTCAGCGTCTTCAACGGGCAACCCGTCAAGTATCGCACGACACTACCGATTGTCTACCACGTCGACAAAGGAGCGATGGGATCCTTCTCCAACTTGGTGGCCCGGAATCTCGTCATTACCAGCTTTCAGGAGTGGGAGGACGTCGCCACGGCGGTGATTACGTTCAAGTTGGATTCGCTCAGCGTGGATGTGAACGGATCGAACTTCACCACGTACCTCGGTACGGTGGGTGGAGGCAACTACAGCGATGGACTCAATCCCATCATCTTCGATCATGATGGGAGCATCATTGATGCAATCATCAGCGAGGGGGCCTCGTCGAACG
>CAYIHQ010000489.1:0-2506 GCA_964362905.1 uncultured Ignavibacteriaceae bacterium | reverse complement strand
CGTGCTCTACGTGGTCCTGTTCGTGGCCTTCCTGGGTGTCGTGAGCGTCGGATTGGCGACGGCACTTCTTGGTACCGGCGACCTGGTCGTGATCCAGCGAGGCATTCTTGTCCTACCGGCCGAGGACGTTGCCTGGCGGTTCATTGTGGCGTATATTCTCGCCGTTGCGCCCATGCTCACGATCGCGTCGATCGCCTTCTTCATTTCATCGTTCGTGGAGAATGCCATTGGACCGATCGTCGCCACGATGGGCGTCGTCATCGTCCTCACGATCATCACGGTCCTTCCGGTGGAGTCGCTGGAGGGGGTCCGCGAGTACCTGTTCACCTATCACATGGTGGTGTGGCAAAAGGTGTTTGCCGACCCGGTGAACTGGCATGCGATCGCGGCGTCGTTGCTCAATCTGGGATTCTACACCGCCGTCTCGCTGGCGGGCGCCTGGCTCGTCTTCACGCGCAAAGACATCCTGTCCTGATCTTCGCTCCCACTCTCTTTTTTGGAGGTTTGACCGTGTCCTTCCGTGCCACCCTTGACCAACTGCGCTCAGGCTTCCATCCCACATTTTGGGTCGCCAACGGGATGGAGCTCTTCGAACGGCTGGCGTATTATGGCCAGCAGATCGTGTTCATGGTCTACCTCCGGAACCGTCTCGGATTCACCGAAACGGAGGCCGGAACGCTGTCCGGCATCTTCGGCGGGCTCATCTATCTGCTCCCCATCCTGGGTGGGACGCTGGCCGACAAGTGGGGGTTCCGGCAGGCCTTCAGCGTGGCCTTTTCGATCCTCGGCCTCGGGTATTTTCTGATCGGGTCGGTTGGGATGGACGCGTTCGCGGGGATCTATGGCGGCATGGACATGTATTGGCTCCTCCTGGTCTTCCTGGTCTTCACGGCGTTCGGGGGATCATTCATCAAGCCGTCGGTCCTTGGGACGGTTGCAGTGACAACGAACGAGAAGACGAAGTCGCTCGGGTTCGCCATCTACTACTGGCTCGTGAACGCAGGCGCCATGATCGGTCCGACCATCGCCTACTTCGTTCGTGACAGCTTCGGCAATGAGTTCGTCTACCTCGTCTCATCCGTCAGCTGCTTCGCAATGCTGGCGGTCAACCTGCTTCTGTACAAGGAAGTGCACGATGCCCGGACGCAGGTCACCGAGTCGCTCGGCAAAAAACTCACCAACTTGTTTGTGGTGCTGGGCAACATCAAGTTCATGATCTTCCTGCTCATCTACTCGCTGTACTGGATCATCTTCTGGCAGGAATTCATCATCGTCCCTTACTACATCACCGACTACATCGGGGCCGACGAGCCGTACGAGATCGTCCAATCGTGGTCGGGGGCGGGCGCCATCATCCTGTTGCAGATCCCGATCAATTGGATGACCCGGCATTGGAAGACCCGCAACGCCATCCTCATCGGGTTCGCCGTGTCCTCCCTGATCTGGGTCGTCATCGCCATCTCGCCCAGCATCCCCACGATCGCCGCGGGCATCGTGGCCTTTGCGATCGGCGAGATGATCCAGGCGCCCCGGTATTATGAATACATTTCCGGCATCGCACCTCCCGGTCAGCAGGGTCTGTTCCAGGGATATGCCTTTCTGCCCATCGCTATTGCCCGGTTCGTTGGCGACCCGATCGGCGGATGGTTGTACCAAAATGCCCGTACCTCGGGCGACCCTTCACTTATCTGGTGGTCGATGATCGGCATTGGCGTGGGCGCAACGATCCTGATGGCCATCTACAACGCCGTCGTCACTCGCATGGAGGCACGCACGGCATGAGGGTGCCCGCACTCCTGGCGTGGGGCGTGCTCATCGCGACCGCGATGGCTCAACCTGCGCGTCTGCCGGCGGCCGACGACGTCCTGAAAAACATGGAGCATGCGTTCGCCCCCATTCAGGACTTCTCGGTGACCGTCATCGGCGATGTGAACATGGAGAGCATTCGCGTGCCGCGTACGACGGCGACGATGTACTTCAAGCGCCCCGACAAGGTCCATTTCGCGTCGCCGACATTCTCGATCATCCCCCGCGAAGGCATGTCGCCGAATCCCGAACGTTTTCGGTCCGAGTATGATGCCACGACGGTCGGGAGGGAGGACCTGGGCGGCCGGTCGGTGCTCAAGTTGCAGTTGGCTGCCAGGAACCCGAAGGCACGCCTCAGGCAGCTGTTCATCTGGGTGGACCCATCCACCTGGACTCTCGTGAAGATGGCGTCGATGCCGTTTGAGGGGAGAACGATCTCCCTGGAATTCGAGAACGGTCTGGTTGACGGCAAATACTGGCTCCCGTCCAGTGTGGCAGCCCTGTTCGGGTCGGTAGGGGACAAGTCGGAACCGCTCTTCAAGGTCCCGGAAGGGGCGCCCAACCCTGCCCCCCAGTTTGAAGAAATGCAGCGGTCATTCCGGAGCGGAGTCGTGACCTTCACCTACCGGGACTACCGCGTCAATGCGGGCCTCCCGGATTCCCTCTTTGAAGCCACGGACAAAAAATAGCACGGCTCCGG
>CAYIHQ010000488.1:0-2510 GCA_964362905.1 uncultured Ignavibacteriaceae bacterium | reverse complement strand
CCAGGACCACTCATCGGCCCCTACCGCGACATGCCGCACCGGTTCGACAGCACGCGCTACGGCGGATTCTATACGCAAGACGAGATCCGGGAGGTGGTGCGATATGCGCAGGAGCGGTTCGTGACGATCGTTCCCGAGATCGAGATGCCGGGACACTCACTTGCCGCGCTCTCGGCCTATCCCGAGCTTTCCTGCACCGGTGGTCCGTTCGAGCCGGCCATGACCTGGGGTGTGTTCGACGACATCTATTGCACGAAGGACTCCGTCTTCACCTTCCTGGAGGGTGTGCTCACGGAAGTGATGGAGCTGTTCCCTGGAACGTACATTCATATCGGCGGAGACGAAGCCCCCAAGACCCGGTGGTCCGTGTGCGCTCAGTGCTCCACGACGAAGGCACGCGAAGGCCTCAAGGACGATCATGAATTGCAGAGTTACTTTATCCGCCGCATCGAGCGATTCCTCACCGCGCACGGACACAAGCTCATCGGCTGGGACGAGATCCTGGAAGGCGGACTGGCGCCGGAAGCCACCGTCATGTCGTGGCGCGGCACCGAAGGCGGCATTGAAGCGGCCCGCCAGGGGCATGATGTCGTGATGACACCGTGGTCCAATTGCTATTTCGACCACTATCAGGCACGGTCCGCTGAGGAGCCCCTCGCCATCGGAGGTTTCCTGCCGCTCGAAATGGTCTACTCATACGAGCCGACGCCGGTCGAACTGTCGCCGGGAGAGGCGCATCACATCCTCGGAGCACAGGGGAATGTGTGGACGGAGTACATGGCCGATGGCCGCCACGTCGAATACATGGTCTACCCTCGCGCGATCGCTCTCGCAGAAGTGTTGTGGTCTCCAGCCGAGCTTCGAGACTTCGACGACTTCGCCGACCGCCTTGCACGGCACGCCTCACGCCTCGACCGGCTCGGTGTGAACTACGCGAGTCATCTCTTCGATGTTCGCGCCGCGGTCGGACCTGCCGACGAGGGCATGACGGTGTCGCTGAGCACGCGCGACTCCCGCGCCACCGTCCGCTATACGGTCGATGGAACGGAGCCGACGGTGCGGTCGCTGCGCGCCGGCGAGCCGATCCAAGTGACGACGGACCTGGATGTACGCGCGGCCGGATTCAAGGATGGCGCACGCAGCACGCGCGTGAATCGCACTCGCATTTTTATGCACGCCGCGGCGGGTAAACCGATCGGCCTCGCCACACCGCCCCAAGGAAGTTATGCCGGTGGCGGGCGGCAGGCCCTGGTGAACGGGATCGTCGCCAGCGATGATCGGTACGGCGACGGAGAATGGCTCGGCTGGAGCGGCAACGACCTCGAAGCCACCATCGACCTTCTGCGGGAGCGTCCATTGTCATCGGTGCGGCTCCGATTCTACAGCGGTGTGGGTCAGTGGATCTGGCTCCCCCGTTCCGTGGAGGTGCAAACCTCCGGCGATGGTTCGACGTACCGAACGGCGGCGACGTGGGACACCTTCGACCATGCGACGACGGCCAAAGTGGTACCAGTCGATCTGGACGTTCAGGGGTCGTCCGCACGGTATGTGAAGGTGATTGCCCGCAGATATGGGCCGATTCCCGCCGGCAGTCCGGGAGCCGGAAACGAAGCGTGGTTATTCGTGGACGAGATTACGGTGCGGTAACATCCCACCGCCTTGCTCCACCGAGAACGAGTCTGAGCACCTCGCGGCTTCATCAGCGGATCTCGGACACTTGACAACGAGCGGGAGAGAACGTAGTTTTGGGCTGCGCTATGCTCTGTTCCTGGGGAGGAACCACGGGAGCAGTGTCTTCGTTCGGGGCCCTGGGCGGTCTGTGTGGATCGCACGGGGCTTTTTTTGTTTCACGATCTCATCTCACATTTCCATCCAAGGAGAGCTCATGCCGCTGTCGGTCCGAGTCGATCTAGCGAAGAATCGTGTGTTCATTGATGCGAGCGGCACCCTCGTACTCGAGGATGCCTTGCGCCTCCTTGACGATCTGTCGATGGCTGGACCGGAGATCTGCGGACGAGGCGGCATCATCGATTCCTCTCGGGTCACGGGCACGACGCTGTCGTTCGATTCGATACGACAGATCTCTGAGCATGTGACCCATATCGAGGAACTGTTCCGGGGGACCCGCTGGGCGATCGTTGCTCCCGGCGACGTGATGTTTGGCATCGCACGCATGTATGAGACACTGCGATCCGGTTCTTCATTCGAGATCCGGACCTTTCGCACATCCCTCGACGCACAGACCTGGCTCCAACGCAACGGCAGCGCAGATTGACCCGTCACACAATTGTCAGACCGTCGCGTCACCGTCCATTGTTTGTTCCGAGCCCTTCCCGTATCTTGCACCGTTGTTTCCCCGCAGTCCATTCATCCTGACCCCGCATGCGTTCTCCAATCCGAATCCCGTTCACGCTCAACGTTCACGATGCCTCTGTGGTCGCCACCTTTGCAGACCGGGCGCAGATCCCGGCGCAGTTTGAACCCTTCGCCAACGGCCTGCTCACGTTCCT
>CAYIHQ010000487.1:0-2511 GCA_964362905.1 uncultured Ignavibacteriaceae bacterium | reverse complement strand
CGACGCAATGCCCCCTTCCAGCAAGGTGCAGCGACTCGTAGGCCCGGATGATCGACGGTGAAATCCACGTCTCCGGGCGGGACGCGCATCCTCGCATCACTGCCTCGAAGGCGGTATTCCAACGGACCCCAAACTGTCCGCGATGGACGACCGCGCGAAGCGATCGGGGGACGTGAAATCGCTCCAACTCGATGACGGCGCGAGGGTCGGGAGCATACCACGCGATCTCTCCCGTCTCCGGGTCTGCCATAGGAAACGCGCCGATCCGGTACGCCGCAAGGACCTGCGGAGCGTCCAAGGGAGGCTCCGCCTTCGGCGACCTCGACATCTACCCTCCCGCCGGCATCGAAATAACCACCTTGCCTACGCTCCGGCGGCTTTGCAGCCACTCATGCGCTTCGGCGATCTGGTCGAAGGGAAACACACGGCCCACCACTGGCCGGATCGCCTTTGTGCGCCACAGGCGGATCAATTCTGAAGTGGCTGCCTGAAGATACTCTGTCTGGTCTGCAAGGAAATACAGATTGAAACCCATGAGCGAGACGTTCTTCGACGGAAGCGATGGCGGGAAGATCCACGGTGTCGCTGCGACCTCGCGCACCAATCGCCATCGTCCCAGCGATCGCCGTCCAGTCACCGCCGCAAACCCGAATAACACATAGCGACCCATGGGGGCGAGAAGCTTCCAGGATTCACGGAACAGGGAACCGCCTACGGAATCCATCACAAGGTCTACCCCCTTCCCACCGGTGATCTGCCGAACGCGGTCTGTCACACGTCCCGTCCTGGCGTTCACGGTATGGGCCGCCCCCTCGCGGCGGGCGATCTCCAGTTTTTCTTCCGTCGACGCGGTGGCGATGGTGGTCACCTTCCAGTGTCGTGCCAACTGCAGTGCCGCCGTCCCCACACCCCCAGCCGCGGCGTGGAGCACCATCACCTCTCCGGCACGCACTTGGCCGAGGGTTCGCATCCCATGGTACGCGCTGAGGTACGTCACGGTGAATGCAGCAGCCTCTTCGTCCGTCATGCGCGACGGGATCCGACGCACATATCCAGCCGGGACACACACCTCCTCCGCGCAGGCACCCTGGCGAGTGAAGCCCATGACGCGGTCGCCACGTCGGATCGTCCTGACGCCCGGCGCCACATCTGTCACGCGACCTGCGAACTCGATCCCAGAAACAAATGGAGGGTCGGGAATGCTGGGATACACTCCCAGCCGTCCCATGATATCTGCGAAATTGAGTCCGATCGTCCGGACGCGAACCCGGACCTGACCCGGTTTCAGGGTCGGCGGAAGCACGTCGCGGATCTGGAGCACGTCCGGCGGGCCGAACCGAGTCACGACAGCCGCCCTCATCGGTCAATCGCCAAATGCTGTGCCCACCGCGCGGGCTGCGAGGATCAGTTGCGAATCGGGAGGGACTGTCCGAAGCTTGAGGATCGCCTCTTTGACAGGCACGGCCACGACCTCCGTGCCTCGGAGACTTACCATGTGGCCGAACTTTCCCTCCGCCGCGATCTGGAGGGCCATGGACCCAAATTTTGTCGCCAGGATCCGGTCGTACGGCGTTGGACTGCCCCCCCGCTGCACGTGCCCGAGGACTGCAACACGCGTTTCGAGGCCGGTATTGTCCTGGATCATTCTTGCCACGTATTCACCGATCCCGCCCAAACGGATCGGGTCCGTGCGCTTCTTGTCTGTTTCCTTCACGACAAGATCTTCCTCCGCCGGGCGCGCGCCCTCAGCAACGCAGACAATGCTGAACCGGCTACCACGCTTGCCGCGTTTCAGGACGTGTTCGTACACTTTGTTCCAGTGGAACGGGATTTCCGGAATGAGAATGACGTCCGCCCCGCCCGCTACACCTGAGGCGAGTGCGATCCAGCCCGCATATCGACCCATCACCTCAATGATCATGACCCGATGATGCGCGGATGCCGTCGTGTGGAGCCGGTCGATGGCCTCCGTGGCGACGCTCACCGCCGAGTCATACCCGAAGGTCACGTCCGTCGCTGAGAGGTCGTTGTCAATCGTCTTGGGGACGCCGACGAAGTTGAGTCCGAGGTCGGTGAACTTGTCGACGATATGCATGGTGCCGTCGCCCCCGATGGCGAACATCGCGTCGAGCTGCCAGTCTTTGTAGTTGCGGATAGCGTGATCGGAATAGTCGAAGATTTCGATCCCAGAGGGGGTCTCGACCGGAAACTGAAAGGGATTCCCTTTGTTCGATGTGCCGAGGATCGTACCCCCGAGATTGACGATGCCGCCGATGTCTTTGGGACTCAATTCGCGGGCTCGTCCCTCGACAAAGCCCTCGAATCCATCCTCGACGCCGATGACGGTTGCCCCAAAATAGGACATGGCCGGCTTGGCGATGCTCCGGATGACCGCATTCAATCCCGGGCAATCGCCTCCGCCTGTGAGAATTCCAATTCGTTTCATTGGGTTACTGCCTTTCTTAAATCATCTTGGATAACGGATTGCGGACTGCAGTCTGTCAGGGCAAG
>CAYIHQ010000486.1:0-2513 GCA_964362905.1 uncultured Ignavibacteriaceae bacterium | reverse complement strand
CGCTTCTCGCGGTAACCCGCGCGCATGGTCATATCTTCCGCCACATCAACAAAGTCTTCCCCCTTCGTCAGCCGGCGTTGGGCTGCCTGGGCCAGGCTGTCGGTCGTGACATAGATCTCGGCGAAGTTGACCCGGTCGGGCCAACGGTAGCGTTCCTTGTGCTTCTCATAATACACCCGAAGCAATGTGTCGTTCACAACGACCTTCTGCCACACCTCATCTTGTTCAATGCGATAAAGCAGGATGCCGTCCCGATATTCCTTCATGAGCTCTGCAAAAACCGGGTGCCGTTCGACAGCCCGCATCGCATGCTCTTGGAGCACGAGCGTTTCGCCGATGCGTTCTATAATGTGATCGACGTTGGGTGGGGTCAAACGGAATGTTCGAAACTCCGCTGCGCTGCCGATGCGGCCTACCACGGTATCCACCGTGATCGTCCGGCCCGCGACCGTGAAGAGGACCTCCCTGGCCAATTCCGCATCCTCCAGGTCGCTCCACAAGGTGTCCGCCGGGGTCTTCGTGGTGTCCAACGCCGCCTGCAACCGCAGCACGACGGGGACGGCAAGCGTCAGGTCGTATCGCTTCTTGAGCCCGTGAACGAAATTCTCGAAGTCGTTGGCATACCGCAATTGCTGGTACTGTTGCTTCAGGTCTCGCTCAGCATCCGCAAAGGACGGCAGGCCGTCGAAACCATTGACGCGAAACACATGAGCTCCATACGGGGCGAAATATGGTCGTGCCACGGAGCCCTTCGGCGTGGCATACAGAAGTTCTGCGAGGTCGGCCGGTAATCGGTCGCGCTCATACGCGCCGATGTCCCCGCCACGGCTCATGCTGCCGGGGTCCATGGAGTACTCGGCCACGAGGGTTTCGAACGGTGTGCCGGCAGCAAGACGGCTGAGAATCGTTTGGGTCGTGTCCCGGATCCATGCTGTGTCGGTTGGCGCTTGCGACCGCAGGAGGATGTGACTCAGTTGCACCGCGCCCCGGTTGGGCTGCCGGGCGGTTACCTTGATGACGTGATACCCGAATTGCGTGCGGACCGGCGACGGGGTGACCTGTCCGGGCGAGAGAGGGTAACAGGCGTCTTCAAACGGCGCCACCATGCGGCCAGGTCCGAAGAAACCAAGGTCGCCCCGATTGAAGGAAACACTCTGATCTTCCGAGTGGGCGACCGCCAGCGTGTCAAAGTTTTTGGTCGCGGATTGCGCGATGAGGTCTTTCGAACGGTTCCACGCTTTGAGCGTGTCATCCGAAGTTGCATGCTCCGGCAGGCGGATCAGAATGTGGCTCGCGCGCACAAGGTCCTTCTTGCGCTCGTACAACGCCCGGAGCGCGGGTTCCACGATCTCCTTGTCGACCATATAGGACTGCGCAAGGGATTGCTCATAGCCCTCCAGCTCGCTTCGCACGGTCGAATCTTGGTCGAGCTTTCGTCGCTTCGCTTCCTTGACCTTGAGCCGGAACTTGACGAGCAGGTCGAGAAAGCGCTGTCGCTCTTCCAGGCTTGCCTTCGCGCCGGTTTCCCATCCGCCGTTGTTCTTGGCGTATGATTCTTCGAAGTCTTTCTGAGTAAGAACCTCGTCGCCAATCGTGGCAACGGTCGGATTGGCGGAACCGCAACCCGCAACCCAGAGGGTTGCTAGGGCAGCAATTGGAATGAAAAATCGCCGCAGAATCATCCTCAAAACCCCGTAAGTCCTAGGAAAATCAATTGATTATGAATGTTCAAAGTAATACTATTTGAACCCTCGTGCAACCAAGCACTCCTCCGAAGACGGACAAAACTGAACAAAAAAGCCCTTCCGCGCGGAAGGGCCTTTCTTCGGAGCAAAGCGTCACAGCAAGTCCTTCTTTCTTTTGAGCAACTGGTCGGCGCGCCATGACTCAAGGGCGTACCATTGAGGGGCCGTCGACGTCTGCACCAGATATCGAGTGCCTCCGGTCTCGCGCGAGAAGCGAAGTTGCTGTCCCGCGACCGTCACAATCGCGACAACCTTTCCACCGACGGGAGCGTCGGCAAAATCATCGCACTGCAACGACGAGAGCGCAGTCAACACGCTCTCCACTGCCTGCCCGTTCGCAGTCCGGCCGTCGATTACCCACACGCTATCATGGATTGCGAGGACGAATGTCGTGTCTCCGTACCGATACTGCACCTCGCGGAGGTCGGCGCGCGCGATCGTGAGGATTGCTCGATCCCGCCAGTCTCGTACTGCGCGATTGAAGGTCCATCCAAACGAACCGGTGACCAGCGCCACCTCGTCCGATCCGATTGCGCGGACATAGGTGTCGGTGTAGCCCTCGGCCGGTTTCCCGACGATGAACGCCGCTCGGACATCGCCTCCCTCGTACATCGTCACCGACGTTCCTCCAGCGGAATCCACCTGGAAGAGCGTGTGCTTTTCAGGTTTGGTGGACACGATATTCTTGACGCGAAGGTCCGACGCCTGCCCCAGCGCGCCCGCGATGCTTGAGACATTGGCGCGCGCATCGACCGGAGATGCGACAAA
>CAYIHQ010000485.1:0-2514 GCA_964362905.1 uncultured Ignavibacteriaceae bacterium | reverse complement strand
CCCCATAGAACTATCTCCGCGCACGAGGCTTGACTGTTTACATAAAAGGCAGGTCTGTGTCACGTCTTCCTTCCAACCGCGAACTTGGATAACTGATGAACTGGATCACGCGAACAGGAGGAATTGTCGTCCTCGTGGCTTTGGGGCTCACGATGGTGCTCCCGTTCCTGTGGATGATGAGCACGGCGCTCATGACGGAGCTGGAGGTCTATCAGTTCCCGCCGCGCTTCCTCCCCGCGGACTGGAGGTGGTCCAACTTCGCGGAAGCCCTGACGATGCAGCCGTTCGGGCGATTCTTCTTCAATTCTCTCGTCGTCTCCGTGGTGGCGACCGCCGGACAGCTTCTGTTCTGTTCCATGGCGGCATTCGCCTTTGCGCGGCTCCGTTTCCCGTGGCGGGACCGGCTGTTCGCCGTCTACCTCTCGACGATGATGGTGCCGGCGATCGTGACCATCATTCCCTCCTTCCTCATTATCAGCGCGTTCGGATGGATGAACAGTTATCAGGCCTTGTTCGCTCCTGCGATCTCGTCCGCGTGGGGGATCTTCCTTCTGCGGCAGTTCTTTCTCACCATTCCCCGCGACCTCGAAGACGACGCCCGCATGGACGGCGCCGGAGATTTAGCCGTACTCTTCCGCGTCATCCTCCCTCTTTCGCGCCCCGCGCTGGCGACGTTAGCGATCTTTGCTTTCATGGGGTCATGGAAGGACTTCCTGTGGCCCCTGCTCGTCACGAACCGGACAGACATGCGCACAGTGGAGGTCGGCATCGCAGGATTCAATAGCATGTATGCGACCGACTGGCCTCACCAGATGGCTGCCGCCGTGGTGGTCATGCTTCCGGTCGTCATTGTCTTTCTCGCAGCGCAGAAACACTTCGTGCGAGGGATCACGATGACGGGGATGAAGGGATGAGGGGGATGAGAGATTTCGAATTGCGGATTGTCGATTGTGGATTTCACCGCTTGCCCGGCCGTCAATGGCCGAGGACAAATGATCAATGTCGAACACGTTCTTCGCTACGACCAACATGAGACTCTCAATTGCGGTTGTTCTGATCAGCTCGATGATGCGCGCCCAGACGGCGATACCGACCTTTCGCATCGAGCCCAACGATCTGATGCTCACCCGGCCGGCCCGGCCGGGAACATACTTCGACAAGGTCGGGAGGAAGTTCGCCGTCCTGGGGACCGAGGGCGGAACTTTTGAGGCCTGGGCGTATCCGCTGACACTTGTTCGCAACGTCGAGCTCTCGTTCTTTCTTGGCACCTCGACCGAGCCCGTTTTGGCTCGCGACATCGTCCGGACCATCGAGGTCACGCCGGAGTTGACCACGCTCACCTACACGTATCAATCCTTCACCCTGCGGGCGCACTTCCTGACACCCGTGGATCAACCGGGCGCGTACGTCCTCCTGGACCTGAGGACCACCGAGCCGATGTCGATCGTGTGCTCGTTCATTCCCGTGCTCCAGCCGATGTGGCCCGCCGGGATCGGCGGCCAATCCGCACGGTGGTTGGACGACCTGAAGGCGTATCAGATCAGCGAACCGACCCGAAAGAACAACGCATTCATTGGGAGCCCTGCCGCGGTCGGCATGTCGTATACGCCTGCCCATATGCTCTCCGACCGGCCGAACCAATTCCGCATCGTCGTTGACACACCGGGCGATGTGCGCGGACGATTCATCCCCATCGTGATCGCGGGCGGACACGGACCGCGGGACTCGATACGGGCGATCTACCAGCGAATGCTCGCGGAGCCGGAAGCGCACTATCGCGCCGCCGTGCAACACTACCGCGCGTTGCGCTCATCGACCGTCCGGGTCACCACGCCGAACCCGGACATCAACCTCGCCTACGAATGGGCCAAGGTGGCGTACGACAATCTCTTTGTCGACAATCCGGACCTCGGATTAGGCATGGTCGCGGGATTGGGGCTTTCGGGTACGAGCGGGCGACCGGGCTTCGGGTGGTTCTTCGGCGGCGACGCGTTCATCAATTCGTTTTCGCTCAATTCGGCGGGTGCGACGAGCGCCGTGCGGGATGCATTGCTCTTCACCCACCGGTGGCAACGGGACGACGGAAAGATGGCCCATGAGCTCACGCAGGCCGCAGCCTACGTGGACTGGTGGAAGGACTATCCCTACGGCTACATCCACGGCGACACTTCCCCCTTCTATGTCTGCGCCGTGTGGGACTACTTCCGCCACACGGCGGACTCGGCGTTTGTGCGCGACCATTGGACGGTCATTCGGAAGGCCTACGACTGGTCGTTGGCCACCGACGACGACGGCGACGGCCTCATGGACAACAAGAAGGCAGGCCTGGGAGCGCTCGAGTACGGGCCGCTGACGGACATTCAATCGGATATCTACACCGGCGCGGTCTGGGTGCGAGCAGCGTCAGCGATGCCGGCCCTGGCACGGATCTTCGGCGACACGGTCTTCGCCCACACGGCGGAGGCCTACGGTGCAAAGGCGGCCCAGGCCTTCGACCGGCGATTCTGGGATGAG
>CAYIHQ010000484.1:0-2517 GCA_964362905.1 uncultured Ignavibacteriaceae bacterium | reverse complement strand
GGGGCGACGGTCTGAATTCTTGAGACCAGTTCTGATGCGTTTAACGGCGAGAACGGCATTCGAGAAGATGGACAAAAGCCCGGAACCATGAGTATGAGAGCTGAAGTCAGCGCGAGACGTATCCTTGTGTTGATGACCATCGTAGCGGGTCAGGCAGGGATGGGGCGCGCGCAGGAATTGCAGGACATCATTCAACCCGTTAAAGTCCTTGCGACCAGACCCGACACGCTCCTCGCGAGCGATCTGTTCTATGCCAAAAACTACGCTCTGCGATTCATTGATAATGAGCGCATCGCCGTCGCTTACGATCAGAGCAACAGGAGCGTCGTTCTCCGCCCGAAGAACGGTTTCGTCGGAGCGGCGCTCGTGGAGTTCGTTCACCAAGGCAGGTCGTACGCATGGCCGGTCATCGTCGAGAACGATGTGTCTGCGCAGCAGCGGCATGTCTTCACGTACTCGCCGCAGTCGAAAGTGTCTCGGGTCGCAGTGACGGGGAGTTTCAACAACTGGAACATGGCGGGTGATGAACTGGTTGATGAGAAAGGGACCGGCACCTACGAGCTGGCTCTGCCGCTTGAGCCTGGGAGCTACATCTACAAGTTCGTTGTCGACGGGAAAGAGGTTCTCGATCCGGCGAACCCCGAGAAGAGCCCGACGGGCTTCGATGACTTCAACTCGGTCCTGCGCGTCGTCGATCCTGATACGGCAAGGCTTTTCCTCCACATCGGCGGAATCAAAGCAGCCGGCAATGAAAAAGTCCTTTCCTTCATCTACGAAAGTTCCCACCAGACCTCGCCGTTGACCAAAGACAACATCGTTGCCCTGATAGACAATCAACGGATCAACGCTCGTAAGATCGCGATCCAGGGGGAGGTTGTCAGTCTCCGGTTCACAAAGACTGAGTTGAAAGGGGAGAAGACGATCCGTGTCATGGTTTCCCAGCATGGCAAGCAGACCAATCTCCAACAGGTCATCCTGCGCAATGGAGGCCCCGTAGGCGTCGGGACCAAGGTCATCACCTGGGAGGACGGCGTCATCTATTCGATCATGATCGACCGGTTCAGCAACGGAGATCGCACAAACGACAAACCGATTGAGCATGATTCGATCTTCGTTCAAGCGAACTACCAGGGAGGCGACATCCGGGGCATCATCAACAGAATCGAGGAAGGATACTTTGACTCCCTTGGGGTGAACATCCTTTGGATCTCCCCCGTCTATGACAACCCGAATATCGCGTTTCGTGAGTATCCGCCTCCGCATCGGTGGTACAGCGGCTACCATGGCTACTGGCCGATCAGCGACACGAGGGTCGAAGAACACTTCGGGACGATGGAAGAGTTGAAGGAACTTGTCGCCCAAGCTCACCGCCGCGGCATTCGCGTCCTCCTCGATTTCGTGGCGCATCATGTCCACATCGATCATCCGTTCTACAAGGAACATCCTGAATGGTTCGGCACCCTGGACCTGCCGGATGGAAGGAAGAATCTCCGTCTCTGGGATGAATTCCGATTGACGACATGGTTCGAGCCGTACATGCCATCCTTCGATTTCACGAGATCGCAGGAGGCTCTGGAGGTCGTTTCTCGGAACGCCATTTGGTGGCTGAAGGAAACAGGGGCCGACGGGTTTCGACATGATGCGGTCAAACATGTCCCCAATGCGTTCTGGCGTGAACTGACGAGGAAGCTTAAAGCGGAGATCGAGGTCCCGCAACGCACGAAGGTCTATCAGATAGGCGAAACATTCGGCGACTACGGCCTCATCGCCTCCTACGTGATCAACGGACAGTTGAGTGCGCAGTTCAACTTCAATCTGTCGTACTTCGCCATCCCCGTCTTTCTCGAACCCGACAGATCGTTTGCGTCGCTTGACTTCCACATGAAGCGCTCCTTCTCCTCCTTCGGCATCTACAACCTGATGGGCAACATCATGGACAGCCATGACAAGGTCCGGTTCATGGCGTATGCGGACGGCAAGGTGAATAGCCAGGGAGTCGATACTAGGGAAATGGCATGGAATCGTCCGCCCACGGTCGATCATCCTTCGAGTTACAAGAAAGCAGAGCTCTATCTGGCGTACATGTTCACGATTCCCGGGCTGCCCGTTGTGTACTACGGTTCGGAATTCGGCATGACCGGCGCCGACGATCCCGATAATCGGCGCATGATGCGCTTCGGCGATCAGTTGAACGGTTTCGAACAGCAGATGCTTGGCCGAACACGAACGATCGTAGGGATGCGCAACACCCATTCCGCTTTGCGGTATGGAGACTTCCTGACGCTCACAGCGGACGGCTCCGTGTATGCCTATCTCCGCGCAGATCTTAATGAACGGCTCCTGATCGTCCTGAACAAGAGCGAGTCAGTCCAAACTGTTGATCTCACACTCCCGAATGCGTACGAAAGCCATTCCTTGACCGACATCAACACGGGTGAGACGATCGGCGTGAAGGACCAACGCGCTCAGGTTCCTGTTGAAGGAACTGGATGGCGTGTCTTTCGAGTCCACTGACGA
>CAYIHQ010000483.1:0-2535 GCA_964362905.1 uncultured Ignavibacteriaceae bacterium | reverse complement strand
CTGGTTGGCAGTTGTCGCTGGGGTGGAACTATGCATCCGGTCAGGCCTACACAATCATACTCGGATACTATGAACTAGGCAGGCTTGACCCAAGTATCCTCACCTCTAACTCCATTCACTACGTCATCAGTCGACGGAATGCGGCCACTCTGCCCGTGTATCATCGTCTGGATGTTGGAGTGAGCAGGGACTTCTCCTTCCTCGGCCGCCGATTGAGATGGAGACTCGACGTGTTCAATGCTTACAGCAGGAGGAACGCTCTGGGGGCAACCAACGGATTCTCCGATGATCCCTATTTTCGCTTGCTACCAATCGTACCTACCGTGACTGTCGAGTATGACTTCTAGCTGACTGCTTGTGAATTATCGGCTGATGGTTGGACTCAGTTGCACATCCTTTTGGACACGGTCAACACAACTCCCGAGCAAGCCTGTCGAGGGCCAAAAGGATTCCCCAGTCAGGGTCATAATGTTTCCCCACCCCGGGGTCATAAGTATTCCCCAGGGTAGGGCCAAAAGGATTCCCCACCCAAGTCCATAAGTATTCCCCACCCCGGGGCCATAACCTTTTCCCACCTGTTGCAGATCCGATAATCAAGGCCATCTTGTCTGCCCAGTCTGTCTCACCACACACTGGAGGATCAATCGTGGCCTTTCACGAGATCAGCATCATGGATATCTGGGAAGTCGTTCGCCGTTGGCACGACCGTCAATCTATCCGCAGCATCGCCCACAGTCTGGGCTATGACCGCAAGACCGTTCGCGGGTTCGTTCGTTTAGCCCGGGCAAAGGGCCTGTCCTTGGAGAAGCCTCTTGCGCCCAAGGAAGAGGTTCTCGCGCTGATCGGCCAATCTGAGCCCTCCCTGGGACGCCCTCAGAAGGCTCAAGCCCTCTTGGAACCCCACCTGGAGGAGATCATCGCCCTCGTCAACAGGAGCGATATGGCTCTGCAGCCCAAGACCGCCTTTGAGGTCATCCTGGAACACTATGGCCTTACAGGCAAGGTCAGCTACAGCTCGTTCAAGCGCTTCGCCCGTCGGCATCGCCTCCAGTTCAAGCCCGAAGATTCCACCTGCCGCCGAGAGGTTCCTCCCGGTAGCGAAGTTCAGATCGACTATGCCCGCATCGGCACCTGGTTTGACCCGGCTGCCGGCAGAAAGCGAACCGTCCATGTCTTCATCGGCACCTTGAAGCACAGCCGCCATAAGTTCGTCGAACTCACCTTCTCGCAGGATCAGACCAGCTTCGTTTCCTCCAACGTCCGCATGTTCGAGTACTTCGGCGGTGTCCCCGAGCGCATCGTCCTGGACAACCTCAAGACCGGCATCATCCGTCCGGACCTCTACGACCCCTCCTTCAACCGCTCCTACCGTGAGATGGCCGAGCACTACGGTTGTTTTCTGGATCCCTGCCGCGTGGCTCGGCCCAAGGACAAGGGGACTGTCGAACGGGACGTCCAAACCGTCCGTCAGGCCGTGCGCAAGCTCTTCGTGCTACACCCGACAGCATCTCTGGGTGAACTCAATGCCCTGTTAAAGCTCTGGGCCTGTGAGCAATACGGCCGCCGCAAGCACGGTACCACAGGCGAACAACCCTACGAGGCCTTCTGTGTGCGAGAACGCCCGGCTCTTAAGCAGCTTCCCGAAGAACCCTTCGTCGTGGCCACGTGGAAGCAGGCCACCGTCCATCCGGACCACTACATCCAGTTCAAGGGCAAGGCCTACTCCGTCCCCCATGCTTATGTAGGCCGTAAAGTCTGGGTTCGTGGCACCGAACGCCTCGTGCAGATGTTCTTCAACGAACAACTCGTCCAGCAGCACGTCGTTCGTCCCGGTTATCGCCACACAGACTTCACAAACTTCCCAGAGAACGTCCGTGCGGCGCTCGATACGGGGCTGCACCGATCGCTCCTTGAGCGCTCAGAGGCCGTCAGCCCACACTTTCACCGCCTCATCCGCGGGTTGCTGGAAGTCCATGCCTTCCTGAACCTTCGCAACGCGCAGGGACTGGTTGCGCTGGCAGAAGGATCTGACGCATCGAGGGTCGATCAAGCTGCTGCCTTCATCCTCGATCATCGTCTGAAAGCGACTCCATCGGTCTTGCGGCAGCTTCTGACCAAACTCCACGCTACGGATCATCAGGAGAACTCTGTGCCGCTGTCCGAAGAGTCTCTGACCTTCGTCCGTCCCATCACCGAGTTCATCCATCACGAGGAACAACTCTCATGAACGACCAGATCATCCATCAACTCCGCGTCCTGAAGCTCTCCGGCATCCGTCAACACCTCGAGGATCGTCTTACCGAAGCAGAACGCAACGACCTCTCCTATGACGATTTCCTCTCCATGACGCTCACCGACGAACTCGACACCCGCACGACCCGGCGCGTCCAGCGCTTGCTCCATCAAGCTTCTCTCGGTCCCGAAAAAACAATCGAGACCTTCGACTTTGCCTTCAACCCTTCGATCAACGTCCGTCTGATCAAGTCCCTGGCCAGCTGCCGCTTCCTTGAGCGGGGCGAAGGCATCTTTTTCCTC
>CAYIHQ010000482.1:0-2539 GCA_964362905.1 uncultured Ignavibacteriaceae bacterium | reverse complement strand
ATGACCGTGATGAACGCGAGCGAGAGGACTTGGTCCCGTTCCTGATCCGGTCTCACAAACGCCGTCGACGAGGTCACCGGCATACGCATCGCCGAGCCCATATACCAGAGCGGATCTCGATCACGGAGCGACCTCGGCATGTGCAGAACCGACGTCAGTTCGGTCACTGGGAAGCCGACACCGTGATGACCCGGCGAGGCGTCGCCGGCCTGGGCGCCATCGTCGAACGCAAGAGTCGTTTGGTGCATCTATCGAAGCTCCGACGCAGAACATCCAGGGCGGTGAGTAGTTCGATCATCCGCTCCTTGGGTCGGCATCCGCAGAAGGCCCGAAGAACGATCACCTACGACAACGGGTCAGAGAACGTCGACCATCGTCGGGTCAATCAGCATCTGGGCACTCACTCGTACTTCTGCGCTCCCTATCGCAGTTGGGAGCGACCGACGGTTGAGAACACAATCGGGTTAGTCCGGAGGACGTACCCGAAGAAGACCAAGTTCGACGAGGTTCCAGCCCGTGACATCAAGTGTCTGGAGCGTCGGCTGAACAATCGTCCTCGCAAATGCTTACAATACCGCTCACCAGCAGAAGTCTTCGCTAGGTGTTGCACTTAGTTGTTGAATGCGCCTCTCTATTTCATATCTACTATTTGATATTTTCTATTCGTCTTTTATGATCTTCAAACTGATATCCATTGCCCTCACCGAGTGTGTCAGGGCTCCGACGGAGATCAGGTCCACACCCGTTTCGGCGATGGACCGGACGGTTTCGAGCGTCACGTTGCCCGAGACCTCCAATGGAACTCGCCCGGCGACGATGCGCACTGCCTCGCGAATGGTTGCCAGATCCATGTTGTCCAGCATCATGCGATCTACGGACAACCCGAACGCCTCGCGCACATCATTCAACGTACGGCATTCCACCTCGACGGGCAACTTAGCGGAAGACCCGGCCCGTACGCGCTCTACGGCAGCGGTAATGACGCCTGCCGCATCGATATGGTTGTCCTTGATCAGGACCATATCGAACAATCCAGTTCGGTGATTCGTGCCGCCCCCCAGCCGGACGGCCAACTTGTCGAAATACCGGAGTCCTGGAGCCGTCTTGCGTGTGTCGAAGATGACCGCCCGCGTCCCTTCGACGGCGTCGACGAAGGAACGGGTCGTTGTGGCAATACCGGACATCCGTTGCAGGAAATTCAGCGCCGTTCGTTCGCCCGTAAGGATCGCCCGCCCCGGGCCCGTGACGAAGGCAAATGTGCTTTCGGAGCGAAGCGTTTGGCCGTCGATGACGTCGGTCTCGAATCGCACTGACGGATCGAGTTCACGAAAAACCTGTCCGGCGACCTCCAAGCCGGCGATCACACCGTCGCTCTTAGCCAGGAACGTGCCCCGGAGAACCAGGTTTTCCGGGGTTGTTGCGAGCGTGGTCGCGTCTCCCGTGCCGACATCCTCTGCCAGGGCCCGTCGGATACACTCTGTAATCTCGTTGTCCAATGCCTACTCCATACCGCGTCTCTCATTTTCGGGACGCCAGTCCAGCTTGTCCTCTGGCGTCGCCTCCAGCAGCTTTACCCATTTGTCGCCGACTCCGGTGAGTTGGCCAAGCATTTCTTTCGTCAACGACCCTGATGAGTCTCTCGTCTGCCCGGTCAGCGACGCCGACACGAACACGACAAGGGTGAGAATGGTGCAGAGTGTGGACAAGCGCATGCGGATCTCCTCATAAAGTGTAGAGGATGGGACAGCCGGAACCAAGTGCGCGTCGGTTTCTTGGCGGGTCGCGCCGGCACGTTGTGGGTTATGAAACGCCTGTGCTCGCGTATAACGTCCTTTGTAAGAAAGACGCTGCATTGCGAACTCCGATAGACCAATGTTAGCCGAAGTGCCCTTGTGATCTCATTTCACCAGCACAAGCTTCTTCACATCCAAGAATGTCCCGGCAGTCACTCGACACAGATAGATTCCGCTCGGCAGATGGGTAGCATCGAACACCATTGATTTATACCCGGCACCCTGCTCTTCGTCAACCAATGCTGCTACCACCTGCCCAAGCACATCATAGACCTTCAGACTTACGTGTGCTGCAGTTGGGATCTCGTACTTTATGGTTGTGCTGGGGTTAAACGGATTCGGATAATTTTGATACAATGCAAACTCCGTTGGGATTCTTCCCTTCTCCTCCACACCAACCAACATAATGGCTACCTCGTTGCTCTTGGAACTGCGGTTGTCATGGATATCCACTGCACGCAGGGCGTAATAGGAATTGCCCTGCAGCACGTTGGCATCGGTGTACATCGTATCGGATGTCGTCGCATAGGCTGTCATGGTATCAGAATCAAAATTGGGCACGGCGCTGCGATAGACTTTGTAGCCCGCAAGGTCAATTTCCGAATTGGGACTCCAGTGGAGGAAAACTGTATTATTGACAACAACTCCTGCGAGATTCGCTGGCGCACGCGGGGCTAAGTTATCCACCGAGTGGACCTTACCCCATTTGATAGACAGGGAGAAAAGCCAGTAACTTCCGGCAAAGG
>CAYIHQ010000481.1:901-2540 GCA_964362905.1 uncultured Ignavibacteriaceae bacterium | reverse complement strand
TAGACTGGCGCCTCAAAGCGTGACAAATTGTCACGGCTTGGTTGCGCCCCGCGCGTGTGGGGATGAACCGTGGGAGGGGGGCAATTTGCCACCCCCCCTTTGGTGTTCTCCGCGTGTGTGGGGATGAACCGCGTTAAGGGTGGGTACAGATTGTCCCCATCCTTTGTTCCCCGCGCGCCTGCCTGTCGGCAGACAGGCCTGCCTGCCACGTCCTTCCGTAATCCGCTCCAAGCTTAGTCCTCCTGCAGTACGAATCATTGTGCTCCCGCCCCCAAGAACATGCACCACTCTGACTAATAGTAAGGATATTCCCTAATAATTTAATTGCATAAATAAGGGTATAGCCGTATATTATGATAACACAAACAAGGGTATACCCTAATGAATCAACTCAATAGAAAGCTCATGGTGGAACAACTCGACAGGAAGTTGGCGAAACTACACGTGCTGAAGGAGGTTGAGGTGCCTTCACAAGGATGGATAAACGCGGTTAGAACGACACTCAACATGTCCTTGGTGCAGCTTGCCAAACGGCTCAACAAGACATCGGTTAGCGTGAAAGAAATCGAGCAACGAGAGCAGAACAAGACCATCACTCTCAAAAAGTTGATTGAAGTTGGCGAGGCGCTCGATCTTCAGTTTGTGTACGGATTCTTGCCGAAGGAACGTTCCGTCGAAAACATGATCGACAAGCGGGCTCAACAAGTTGCTCGCGATGTTGTCATGAGAACCTCCCATACGATGAAGCTTGAGGAACAGGAAAACACAGAAGAGAGGTTGCGGCAGGCAATGAAAGACAGGGCGGACATACTGAAACAAGAGATGCCGAAGCATCTATGGGATTAGACCTCGACACCACGGATGGTCAAACACCGCTGGATGAAGATGAGAAGGAGGGTCTTCTGATTACCACAATTACCACCCGTGGAGAGCTCGATGAATTTGAACAGCTCGGTGTCGAGGGGGCAATCGAATGGACGATGAGGAGAAAGCTCGGCCTCCAGCATATCCTCACCGAGGAACTTGTGAAAGAACTGCACGGAAGGATGTTTGGGGATATTTGGAAGTGGGCAGGACAATTCCGAACATCGAATAAGAACCTTGGAGTAGACAAGAATCACATTCGCACCGAAGTAAAGAAGCTCTTGGATGATTGCCGATACTGGATCGATCACAACGTTTTTGCCGAGGATGAGATCGCCGTGAGATTCAGCCACCGGATTGTTACGATTCATCCATTCTCAAACGGCAACGGAAGGCATTCCCGCCTCATTGCAGATATTCTCGTAAGCCATGGATTTGGTGGACTCCCCTTTTCATGGGGGAGTATCAATTTGACGGCACAAGGTGCCGCAAGGTCGGCGTATCTGGAAGCTCTTCGCGAAGCCGATGAAAACGATTATCGATCACTCATTGAATTCGCAAGACAATGAAGATATGGCACCGCGAGAGCCCATGCCGTACTGAGCAGCCTGGTCTGCCGGCCAGCAGGTTGCAGAAGGAGATTAGAGGCAGGGCGACATGATATGCGTCGCGCCACGCGCGCCTGCCTGCCCGCCAAGCAAGACGGCGGGTGAACCGGCAGGCAGGGCGAGTTGAGCTCGTTGGTCTAACGCCCAACTCGCTCAAAACTCAGGGA
>CAYIHQ010000481.1:0-891 GCA_964362905.1 uncultured Ignavibacteriaceae bacterium | reverse complement strand
TGTTCAATCGGAATAATAAAGGAGCGCGACTTTCATGCAGATCGCCCGCCGTACATTTCTGAGGTCGGGCTTGGTTCTCCCCGCAATGGGGCTGGGGGTTGTGCAGGATCGGGTCGGCTCATCGGCAGGATCCTCCTTCGATCCCCGCGTCGAAGTGAATGCTGGGCAGATGCGCCACAACGTCGCCGAGATCAGCCGGCGTGCAGGTGGACGGCCCATCCTCGCTGTCATCAAGAACAACGGCTACGGGGCCGGCCTCCTCAACGCTGCACACATTCTGGAACCTCTCGATGCGGTGCACGGATTCGCGGTCGTAAAACTTCAGGAAGCCGTGGCGCTTCGCGACGGCGGCGTGAGTAAACCGATCCTGCTCATGGGTCCGTTCAACGACGCTGAACTCGAGGACCTCGCCGAGCGCACCATCACACCGATGGTCTACACCGCGATCGGAGACACTCTGGACCGCTGTGCCCGGAAGCTGGGTCGGCCCATCGATATCCATGTCTGCGTCGACACAGGCATCGGCCGGGTCGGCGTTCCCTTCCGGCAGGCGGCACCACTCATTCGCGACCTCGCCACACGGACCACCGTGCGTTTGGCGGGAACGATGATGACGTTTTCGGAGGATCCGGAATTCGACCGCGAACAGCTTCGGCGATTTCAGGAATTGTGCTCTGCACTGGAGGAAGGAGGGCTCCACTTGGGGAAGAAGCATGCAGCGTCGAGTTTTGGGCTCTTTGGCGACAGCGACGCATTCCTCGACATGGTCCGACCGGGGATGGCGCTGTTCGGGATATACTCCGAGCCGGAGTTCCGAACGTCGGGGGTGATGGACCTTCGTCCGGCGATTGCCTTCAAGGCACGCGTCATCTACGTCAAACAGCTTCTCAA
>CAYIHQ010000480.1:0-2543 GCA_964362905.1 uncultured Ignavibacteriaceae bacterium | reverse complement strand
CACGTAGCAGTGGTCGCGCAGGTGGGCCTTCTTCCCCTCGAACTCCTGCAACATTCGCTTGATCGTGGTCGTGCGGCCCGTTCCGCTGAGTCCCGTGACGAAGATGTTGTAGCCGGGATGCGCCATTTCAAGGCCGACGCGGAGCGCGCGAAGCGCACGTTCCTGGCCGATGATCTCGCGGCGGGCGGGAGCCGGAGCATGTGACGCAGCTTTGGCACGCAGCGAGGCCGGGTCACATTGCCAACGGAGTTGGTCGGCCTTTAGGGGCCGGTGAACGGGAGCGGGGCGCAGATCCTGTACGGCGGACCGTTTAGGGTGGAACCGTTTCATGGAGTGCTCACTTCAGAGGGAAGAATCGAGGCAGAGTACGGAAAAGAACGGATGGAAACCAGAGAGGTAAACTTGCCAAACTTCCAAACAAATGGAAAAACGACCAAGTGGCCAAAGGGAGAGCTTGGAATCTCGCACGGCACCTTTTGCCGACATACCGACGACTGTCGACCGACGATCGACGACGGGCTCACCGTCTGACGACTGTCTACTGACTCCTGTCTCCTACCTCCTGTCTCCTGCTTCTCTCCACCCACCACGCCCAAAGGATCACCAGCCAGAGAGCGTTTCCGGCAACGCCGATCATCTCGACGCTCGGTGGCGGAGGACCGAATACGTTGGCCGCATAGCTGACACACAAGAACGCGATCAGCGACCAGAAAACGATCTGTGAGCGACGCGATGTGAGGGGAGCAGCCCGCAGATACAGCGCGATCCCTGCGGCGAAGATACTGAGTTCTACGACGATCGTACCGGCGACCGAATCCCAGAGCCCAAGTCCGACCACCATGTCGACACCTGGAAGAACCGGCAGGTCGGGACGGTGGGAGATGAGATCCAACAGCCAATGGCCGGGAACCAGCGCTCCCAGGACCATCGCCTCGCGCCGGTCTTTCCGGAACAGGAACACTGCCGCACCAAACAGGAATCCCCACGCGACGGCACCGAGGAGACTGTGGGTCCAGGGATAGTAGCTGAAATCGAGAGGAGTGAATGCGGTGATGCCCGGAACGATCGCCACGCGTTCGATCCCCGCCAGGACGAACAGCGGCCAGAGATGATCGATGAACTGTGCCGCCAGAAGCAGCAGCGGCAACGGGGTCTCGGGGGAGATCTTCTTGGCGGCCAGGCCGGTGGCGTAGTGTCCGAGAAACACCTTATCGACCCTTGTCGTTGTGGACACGCACGTAATTCGGCCGCTCATAGGCGACCTCGAACCCGAAGCGAATCAGATTGTGAAACGACGGGTTCGGCTTTTCGAGACTGTCCTGCGCGGTTTCGACCACCAACATCTTGCAACCTAGGTCGAGGGCGTCCTGAAGTCGCTTGGCGATGAGGGAGCTTTGCGCACCTCGCTTCCTGTGTTGCGGGTCGGTGGCGGCAAAACCCATCCAACCGATGCCGTCATGCACATGCAGGGCTCCGGTCCCGACCGCACTGCCGTCTTCGAATGCCATATAGTGATGCCAACCCGGCCGTCCAACCGTGGCAGCGACCCAGCGCTTTGTCGGAAGCGGCCAGCCAAACGCCTGGACAGAGATGGCAGCGAATTCTTCCGCTCGTTCGGGACCGATCCGCTCCACCAGCAACGGATGCTCCGGCTCCGGAATAGCTCGATGCACGGGACGGGACATCTTCGTCCAGTGATTGAAAAGAACGAAGTCGTGGTCCTTGAGCGCGGAAACGAATTGCTCCGATTGGGCCATGGGGCAGACCTGAATGGCGTACCGACGGCTCTGCGCCTCTTCGTACATCCCTACGATCGTATCCAGATCACTGACGGAGATACCCTCCGGCGACGTCACGCCGACGACGCGGTTCATGGTCAGAACATCGAATGTTCCGGTCACACCCACCACCGAGGCGCCAAATCGTGCGTGTCGCACCTCAAACTGGCGGGCAAAATCAGCTGGCGCGGCCGCCAGCATATCGGCCCATGCTTCTGCATCGGCGTGTTCGCAGATCTCACAGAGGGTGGTAATGTTCACTGCTGCAAACCTCGTCTTTGTTGTCGTTTTTGCGGCTTTCTCATCCTTAAGATACTCAAGGTTCCGGACAGATTCTTGACATCGTTTTCGAGGCCGGCTGACATCTCCTGTTTTTCCTGAGAGGGGTTGTCGAAGAATTCTCGGAACATCCAGTTGTTCTGGAACAGTCTCAAGAACCAACGTCGTCGCCCCCGAATGCTTCTGTCGGGGGCCGCGTAAACGGAAAAGCGCGGTTCCCGCCAACAGCATGCGGGAACGACGGCTGTTGCGTCAGTCATCAGGATTTGTTGAAATCTCCTATGAATCAGGTCGCAGTCGGTATGAACGAGCGTCCGTAAGTACGTATGCATCGGATCCTGTTGCGTGCCGACGTCCCTGCGTGCTTACCTTTTCCCCTCTACCTACTCCCCTCTTCATCCCTTATCTTCCCCGTTTCCACTTGCGCCTTCCTTAGAACGCGCACACGATACCGGTCGTGAGTCGGTTCGCCTTCAACTCCAGGTC
>CAYIHQ010000479.1:0-2546 GCA_964362905.1 uncultured Ignavibacteriaceae bacterium | reverse complement strand
CGAACGGACCCTTTTCGCACGGCTGCGAGGAGGCTGTCTCCAAAGTGAGCGCCAAACGGCATCTCTAGGTCCAGTCCTCCGTTGGCTGCCGGTGCCACACTGTGCGTCGCGCCCCAGTCAGACATCAGGAGCCCCGTGAATCCCCACTCCTCTCTGAGGATGTCGATGTTGAGGTGGACGTTCTCCGTGCAGTACGGGCCGTTCAGTCGGTTGTAGGCGTTCATGACCGTGAGGACGTCCGCTTCCCGCACTGAGGCTTCGAATGTCGGCAGGTATATCTCCCGAAGCGCGCGTTCGCTGACGCGTGCGTCGACGAAATCCCGTTCGTGTTCCTGGTTGTTCACAGCGAAGTGTTTCACGGTAGCCGCAATGCCTTCCGATTGCACGCCACGGATGTACGACACGGCCATCCGCGCGGCGAGGAACGGGTCTTCTCCGAAGCTCTCGAAGTTGCGCCCGCCGTGAGGCACTCGATGGATGTTGACGCACGGTCCGAGCAGGACATTCTTGTCCTTTGCCTTCGTCTCTCGCCCCAGCGCTCCACCGAGACGCCGAATCAGTGCAGTATCCCAGCTGGCAGCCATTGCGATCGAGGCAGGGAATGCCGTCGCCCGTCCTGTGCGCACCCCGACTGGCCCATCTGTCATCCGCAGCGATGGGATCCCGTACTGCGGCAATGGACGCGTGTCGAAGCCCGTCCCGCCCAGGAGGGCGACCTTCTCCTCGAGGGTCATGCGTGAGATGGTGGTGGCAATACGCTTTTCCTGCGTTGCCGTATTCTGCTGAGAGCAGAGGGGGGCCGAAAGCAGAATCAGGGCAATGACGATGCGAAGGATTGACATGGGCGTTCCTTGTTCAGACAACGTGACAGGGCCGGGACGATCGCGATCCGTTACTTGACCAGCAGCATCTTCCGCACGCACATCCGTCCCACGGTTGACAAACGAGCGAAATACACACCTGCAGGCAAGTTCGCTCCATCGAATCGGACCCGATACGTTCTTCCCGGCAATGCAACCTCCTGGAAGAGCACCCCAACCGTCCTCCCGAGCGCGTCCGACACCTGCAAGGACGCGGCAGCTTCCCGATCCACGGTGAAGGAGAGCGTCGTCGTCGGATTGAACGGATTGGGGAAGTTGTCGGCAAGCACGAATGAGGTTGCCGACACCATGGGGGAATCGTAGGGAACGATCGTGGACGTTGGGCCGTGTACTTCCACCTCGTACAACGAGTAGCCCCACTCGGTGCCGCGATGGACACCGATGATCCTGATCGTTCTTCCGGGACCGCCGGCGAGGATCTTGTCCACTCCACCGTCGCCGTTGAGCTCGTTGCGGACGACGGTCCAACCGGAGACTCCGTCGGTCATCTGCACGATGTACGACGAAGCGTACGCCGACTCCCAGTACAGGACGATGTCGTCGATCTGGTGGACGGCGTCGAGGTCGATCTGGAGCATCTGGGGGTCCGAAAACGCGGACGACCAACGGGTACCCATGCTCCCATCCACGGCCCGCGCCGCTTCGTACCCTGTGCGTTCAACTGACGTGGCTGTAGCCTGTGCATGGAGAGCGAGATTCACCGGCGGGGGAGTGTACACGGTCAAGGATCTGTCGAGCGTGTTGTTCGCTTCGTCGCATTCATCGACGGCCCCTGTTGGGTCGATGGCGGCGGCCAGGACATAGACGCCGGCCGGGCCCGCGTTCCAGGCGGAATTCCCCTGCGGTCCCGATGTGGCGCACACCAGAGCCATGCCTCCCGGTCGGATGGAAGGAGTGGTACTGTCGTAACGTGCCATCTCCAGTCCATCGACGGTGAAGGCAATCCGCCACGGAGTTCCAGCTGCGACTTCGATAGTTCCTTGGTTCTTGACCGTGGCAAGAAATTGGACCGTCTGCCCGGGGAGAGGAAACGGCGGCACGGTTCGGATCGCCGTGATGAGAAGGTCGGGTCTGCGCATTCCGTCCACCACATCAAAATGTCCGGTGAGCGGCAGGTCATCGGACGAACCGCCCACGCGGATGGTGAATGCGCCCGGCTCCACCGAGTATTCGCCCAAGCTTTCATCGTAATAATAGAGCTCGTCTGCCGTCAGGCTCAGGTCCACAACAATATTCCCGCCCGCAGGTACGGCAACACGCCTGAATGCCTTGAGCTCCTTGACCGGCATTGCGTGGGTTGAGGCATCGTCACTGAGGTAGAGCTGCACGACCTCTTCGCCATCACGGTCCCCGGTGTTTGTCAGGGTGAAGCGCACGGTCACCGGAACACCGGGATCCACGCTCGAGGGGGTCACCGAAAGACCGCTGTAGCTGAATCGTGTGTAGCTCAGCCCAAACCCGAACGCGAACTGCGGACTGAGACCCTGACGGTCGAACCAGCGGTAGCCGCCCCCCTCGTCGTCGGTAAAATCGTCGTTCCACGCAGGAAGTTGCGCGTCCGAGGTCGGCATCGTCACGGGCAACCGGCCCGCCGGATCGTAGTCGCCGAGCAGAACGTCGGCAAGGGCCCGACCCGATTCCTGTCCCGGATAGAATGCGTAGATC
>CAYIHQ010000478.1:0-2563 GCA_964362905.1 uncultured Ignavibacteriaceae bacterium | reverse complement strand
GCGGAGCCGATTATCAGAATGGACTTGTTGTCAGTACGTTTGGGCAAGGAAAGAAGGTGACAGGAGTAAGGATTCAGGAGTAAGGAATCAGGAGTAAGGAGTCAAGAGTAAGGAGTCAGGAGATGGAAGCAAGGAGCAAGAAGAACTGGGTTTTGCGTTCTTTGCCACGCCACAACGTGGTCACTTCGTGAAAGTGGCCGCCCGCCTGCCTCGAAAGCACAGCGACGGCGTGCAGGCTTCGCGGCGGCAAATCTTCATTCTTTCCTGCCGGGTATGAAAAAGCCCCGTCACATGACGGGGCGGGGTGTGATCCGCCCTTTCGGGAATGCAATATACCCAAATTTCGGACCTCATTCAATGACCGCCGCCGTCCATCATGGCGAATGCATGGAGTAATCCTGGCAAGAGCGCGTCCATCCCTTCGTCGACGCCGCGCATCGACCCCGGGAAATTGACGATCATCGTCCGTCCCCGGATGCCTGCCACGGACCTCGATAACATCGCCGTCGGCACGCGGTCCTGGCCATAGGACCGGAGCGCCTCAGTGACGCCCGGAACTGCACGGTCGATGACGGCGAGTGTCGCCTCCGGAGTGACGTCCCGCGGGCCGAGGCCTGTCCCCCCCGTCGTGCAGATGAGGTCGAAGCGATTGTCGTCCGACCAGGTGCGGAGCGTCGTTTCAATGGCGGCCCGGTCGTCGGCAATGGCCATGACCTCCAGGATGTCAATCCCCTGCTCCTTGAGCCGGTCGGCCAGTCGTTTGCCTGATTCGTCGGTCCGCATGCCTGCGGCAACGCTGTCAGAGAGGACGAGGATCCCTGCGCGAATAGGACGTTGGAGAACGCCCCTATTGTGAGTCTTCCCCCCTTTCTTCTCCAACAACCGCACGGACTGAATCTCTGCCCCGTCGTCCACCATCTTCGTCATGTCATAGACTGTAAGGGCTGCGACCGTTGCCGCGGTCAACGCCTCCATCTCCACTCCCGTCTTGTGAACAGCGGTCACGACAGCCGTGATCTCGACGGAGTTCTTGGTCAGCTCAAAGGTACAGTCGGCGTGTTCGATCGCCACTGGGTGGCAGAACGGAATGATGGTGCTCGTCTGTTTGGCGGCTTGGATGCCGGCTACGCGGGCCACGGGGAGCGGGTCCCCTTTCGGGAGCGAGCCGTCTCGTATTCGATCGATCGTGGACGGGGAAACGCGAAGAATGGCTCGGGCTCGGGCGGTGCGGAGGGTGGTGGTCTTCCGGGAAACGTCTCGCACGGATCAGGATCCGACGTTGGAATCGATCAGTTTCATGAGGTCGTCGATGTGAAAGGGTTTGCTGACGACCCCGCACACTCCGAGTTGGAGCAGTGACTGGGCGATGTCCTCCCGGCCAAAGCCGGTGGCGATGAGAACGCGGATATCGGGAACGATCTCCCGCATCTGTTCGAACGTCCGGCGGCCGTCCATTTCCGGCATCAGCATATCCAGGATCACCAGGTCAACGGCGCCGCTCTCCGCGCGAACGATCTCGACGGCATCTTTGCCGCTGGCTGCGGTCAGGACGCGGTAGCCGCGGTCCGCCACCACGTCGGCGATCAGGTCTCTGATGACGTCCTCGTCATCCACGATCAGGACGGTGCGACCTTGGTCGGGGGAGCCGCTCATGGGGTCACACTGAAGCTGGTGAACACAGTAGAGCCAAACCAAGAAACCACCGTAGCCGCAAAACACGCAAAGAGAGCAAAGAATGGAGCGAAATATCCACCTTTGTGAGGGTTGCGGCCTTTGCGCCTTTGCGTGAAGTTCTTTTCCAAGGGTACGTTCTTCAGAAACTGGTTGTAGAAAGATACGAATTTATTGTCCCGTCTGCGACGTCGTCTGTGGATTTCTTTCCACCGTTCCGTCTTTTTCTTTATCTTTTCTGAGACACGCATCCATCCCAACCGGACCATCGTGCGATGACCAGTCAGAATTCCTTCGGGGCCCGTTCCACTCTGACCGTGGGCGGCCATCAGTACATCATTTATTCCCTCTCCCGGCTCGAAGCATCGACCGGCCTCTCCCTGCAGCGGCTTCCGTTCTCCCTGCGCGTGCTTCTTGAGAACCTGCTTCGCCGCGAAGACGGCCATGTGGTCCGCAAGCAGGACGTCCTGTCCATCCTCCACTGGAACCCGAAAGCGGCGCCGGATGCAGAGATCGCGTTCATGCCAGCCCGAGTCCTGCTGCAGGATTTTACGGGCGTTCCCTGCGTCGTGGACCTCGCCGTGATGCGCGACGCCATGATCAAGGCCGGCGGCGACCCGAAGAAGATCAACCCTCTCCAGCCCGTCGACCTCGTCATCGACCATTCCGTGCAGGTGGACGAATACGGGTCCGATGCCGCGTTCCTATTGAACGCAGAGCTGGAATTCGACCGCAACAAGGAGCGCTACACGTTCCTCCGATGGGGTCAGTCGGCGTTCACAAATTTCCGCGTCGTTCCTCCGGACACGGGCATTGTACACCAGGTGAATCTCGAGTACCTCGCCAGCGTGGTTTTCACGGCGAAGGCGGGGGCCGAGACCCTCGCCTACCC
>CAYIHQ010000477.1:0-2569 GCA_964362905.1 uncultured Ignavibacteriaceae bacterium | reverse complement strand
ATAGCGCCAGCGGTGAACGCATCCCCTATGCGAGCATTCAAGTCGTTTCCCTGAACCGCGGCGGCGCCTCCAACCTGAACGGCTTCTACCTCCTCACCAATATCCCTCCCGGCGCATACGAGGTATCGGCGAGTTCGATCGGATATGTCCGGCAAACCAGGCGTGTCACAGTTCGCGAAGGGAGTTCGGCGGCCCTGAGCTTCGAACTGGCGCCGCAGCCCGTAGAGTTCTCCGAGGTCATCATCACCGAACGGTCACGCCGCGAGCTTTCGGAGATCAACAGCAGCGTGCACGTAATGGACGTCGCCGACATACGATCGATCCCGACGGTCCTGCAGCCCGATATCTTCCGGGCCATCCAGGTCTTGCCCGGCGTGGTATCGACAAGCGACGTCAACACACATTTCTATGTCCGGGGCGGGGCAGGAGATCAGAATCTCATCATGCTCGACGGCATGAAGATCTACAATCCGTTCCATGCCTTCGGCATTTTCAGCATGTTTGACCCGGATATCATCAAGACCACCGAGGTGTACACGGGCGCGTTTCCGCCGGGCTTTGGGGGACGCTTGTCGTCGGTCGTCAACATGCTCTCGCGGGACGGCAACCGGAAGGAGTATGCGGCGAAGGCGGACGTCAGTCTCGCCTCTTCGAAGCTGCAGGTGGAGGGTCCCATCCACGAGGCCACCCGCTTCCTGGCGAGTGGACGGATCTCGACATTCCGCAACGCCCTCGACCGCATCCTTGGAAAGGACCTCCCGCTGTCGTTTTACGACGCCTTCGTGAAGATCACCGGTGAGGACCTGGACGAGCATTCACGGTTCGGATTTACCGGATTCTTCAGCGGCGACGACCTGCGGTCCCGACGGCCCACGGACCCGGACTATGCCTGGAGGAATCATGCGATCGGTTTCACGGGAGGCGGCCTGATCAACGACCGGCTCTTCGTGGATGTCGTGGCCTATGAGAATCTCTTTGAAGCGACGCGACGGTCCAAGGAATCGGCAACGACGCCGGCCCGGACGAAAGTGCGCGAAGTGGGAGTGCGGACGCAGGCGACCAAGTACACCGATTCCCGCGATCTCTTCTTCGTCGGGTTTGACTTTTCCTTTCCGACGACGGACTATGAGCTCGTGAACAACGTCGGTGCGCCGCGGTCGCTCAACAGCTCGTTCGTGGATTTCTGGACCTGGCTGCGGTACCAGGCGACCCTGGGCCCGCTCCAGCTGGACGGCGGGATCCACGTGGATGTGGGATCGATGTTTCAACGAAGCGCGGGTCTCGAGGCGGTCGAGCCGAGGATCAACGCGAGTCTGTTGATCGCCCCGCAGTGGAAGGTGAAGCTCTCCTATGGACGATTCAGCCAGCACTTGATCACCGTGAACAACGAGGACGACGTCGTGTCCATCTTCGCCGCGTGGATCGAGGTGCCGCAGGAGATCCGCTCACAGTGGGCAGACCACCTCGTGGCCGGCGTCGACGGCAGTCTGATGCCGGAGTTGTCCGTGAACATCCAGGGGTACCACAAATACTACGGTTCCCTCGTGGCGTACAACCGCGACAAGATCGACGCGGAAGACCCGGATTACGTGCGGGGAACGGGGCGCGCCTACGGCATCGAAACGCTTCTGCGGTACGGCGAAGCTCACTGGGACGTCTTCGCTTCGCATACGTTGGGCTGGACGACCGTGACGAATGGGAGCGTCACGTACCCGCCCCGGTATGACCGACGCCATACGGTTAATCTCCTCGGCGTGTCTCGTCCCTGGGAACATGTCGAACTCACGGCACGCTGGGAGTTCGGATCGGGATTCCCCTTCACGCCGTCCATCGGGTACTATGACCGCCTGAAATTCGGACAATTGTTCCAGTCTCCCGTCGTACGGGAGCCGGGCGACCCGTATCTGCGGCTGGGCCCAAAGAATTCCACGAGGTTGCCGATCTATCACCGGCTCGATGTTGGAGCGGTCTATCACTTTGTGCTCGGCCGGGTGCGGGGCGGCGTGGGGCTTCAAGTGGCGAATGTGTACAACCGCCAGAACGTCTTCTATGTCGACCGCACCACGGGGCAGGTGGTGACGATGCTGCCGTTCTTCCCCTCGGTGAATCTCACGGTGGAGTATTAGCGGGTTGTGGAAAGACGTTCACCGCCATGACGCCAAGACAAATGAGATCAACTTCTTACCATGCACACCAGGGCGTTACTGTGTTTTCGCGTAGTGTTCTCAAGACAGCTTTGTGTCCTTGGCGGTTCACGCTTTGGCCGTCCAATGGGTTTTTCAGTTTCCTGTTCGTGCGCTTGCGCCTTCTCCTGATCGCCCCCGTGGTGGTTCTGCTCGCGTGCGAGAACGGGTTCGATCCGCGCGGCACGTTCGAGGACCGGCTCGTGCTCTTTTCCGTTCTGACGCCTGCGACGGACACGATACAGGTGCGGCTCCAGTCGACGTATGATCCGCCCGCGCAAGATCCGCTCTCTCATACCACCGAGCCCACTCTTTCGGGGACGGCCGCCTCGTTGCTGTGGAGCAGAGGAGGAATGCATGCCCTGCGAGACACGGTGGTCCCCCAT
>CAYIHQ010000476.1:0-2574 GCA_964362905.1 uncultured Ignavibacteriaceae bacterium | reverse complement strand
TGTGGCGCCGTCGAGCTGTGCGTAGGTGTACCAATCGATGTAGCCCACCGACGTCGAAATGATGTCAACGCCAAGCGCCTCCAGCCATTCCAGTCCCTGAACGTAGTTGTCCTCTTCCTGGATCACCTCGATGCTGTCGATCTCGGTCTTTCCGAGCGCAAGCGAGGCACCATACGCCGGACCGACCAACGAGCCGGGGAGGTACCCCGCCAGCGTCCCCAGCGTTGCCGATCCATGGTAGCCCTGCGAAACCTTCTCGCCGCCTTGGACGGAGGTATTCGAATCTCGTTGGATAAAGTCGTATTCGGCAACGACGCGAATGGAACGCAATGCCGGATGATCACGGTGATAGTTGAAACCGTCGTCGAGCATCCCCACGAAAACACCGGCGCCGATCACCCCCGCATCATGAAGCGCAAGTGCATGGATGTTCGCGTTCTGCGTCTGCGACGTGCCGTAGGAGAGAGCCGATCGAGTCCCTGACTTTCGGAAGGAGGGAACCGGAGGTTCTGAGGGCTTCAGCGGCTGTCGGCGTGTTGCCAGCACCGGCCGAAGGCTGCCCACGAACGGAAGTGCACGGACGGCCGATTCTGCGGAGACTGACGGCTTCTCCACCGACGCAGCGTTGAGCCATCGGGAGACGGTGCGCACCCTCACTCCGGTGGCGGAAAGGGCCTGAAGGTATGCGGGTGCGACGGGGAGGTCGAGCTCGTCGAGCAGGCGGTCGGGCGAAAGCACCTTTGCCCGACGTTGCAGAGCGCGGTCACTGATGATGAGCGAGTGTGCGTCGGCCGGGACTGAGGCGGCCTTGTCATTAAAGAAGACCCATTGCCGGCCGGAGAGCTGTGCATCCGCTCCGAGCAGGATGGACAGTGAGAGAAATACTATCACGGACGTGCGACGCATGGCACGGTTCACGGGATCAACTGGTGATGTCCAGCAGTCGCTGCACGATCTGCAAGGGAGCAACGTTTTCGGCTTCAGCCGTGAAACTCGTTACCAGCCGGTGTCGGAGCACCGGAGCTGCCACCGCCTTCACGTCCTGAATGTCGGGTGACGGGCGTCCCTGGAGAATAGCCCGGGTCTTGGCGCCGAGGATGAGGAACTGCGACGCGCGCGGTCCTGCACCCCAGCGAACCCATTTTTTGATGAAGTCCGGAGCGTCGGGCGCCGTCGGCCGGGAGCGATGAGCGAGCGTGACGGCATACCGGACGACATTCTCCGCGACGGGTACGCGGCGCACCAACTGCTGAAACCCGATGACATCGTCCGCGTCCAGGATCGGCTTGACATCGGCCGCATACTGGCTCGTCGTTGCCTGGACGATGCGCACCTCTTCATCGGCGGAGGGATACTCGAGCCAGAGATTGAACATGAACCGGTCGAGTTGCGCTTCCGGGAGGGGATACGTTCCCTCCTGCTCGATGGGGTTCTGCGTCGCGAGCACGAAGAACGGTTCGTCGAGCGTATACGTCCGGCCGCCCGCGGTCACGTGGTGCTCCTGCATCGCCTCCAACAACGCCGCCTGAGTCTTGGGAGGCGTCCGGTTGATCTCGTCGGCGAGGATGATGTTCGCGAAGACCGGTCCCTTCACGAATCGGAACGATTTCGTCCCCTTCGTCGTGCTCTCTTCGATCACCTCGGTGCCCGTGATGTCGCCGGGCATCAGGTCGGGCGTGAATTGGATGCGGCTGAATCGAAGGTCCAAGGCCTGCGAAAGCGTCTTAATGAGCAACGTCTTGGCCAATCCGGGAACTCCAACGAGCAGACAGTGGCCGCGGGCGAGCAGGGAGATGATCAGGTGTTCGACCGTGGCATCCTGGCCGACGATGATCTTGCCGATCTCGGAGCGCAGGCGCGCGTACGCGTCCGTCAGCGCGTGGACAGCTTCGACGTCGGATCCGGAGATGGTGCGTAAGGTCTTGGCCACGGTGTGGTTCCGGTGTGTGTTCAGAGTCGAATGTCGAGATAGATCGTCTTCTTCAATTCCTCGACCCAGTCCGCATTCTGACGGTTCCGTTTCAGATACAAGGCCAGTTGGGACACGCGATCGAAGTCCGTCTCCAGGGTCATCGCATGCGCCGGAATGCGGTTGCGGAGCCAGACGATATGCCAGCCGTAGGTCGAGCCGAGGCTCGCGCGCGACGGAGGGCTGAGCTCGCCTGCCTTCAACGGTATGACGGTCGTGGAGAATTCCGGAACGAACTGGTCCGCCGTCAACGTGCCGAGATTGCCCCCCTGCGACTTGGTCTCTTCGTCCTGTGAGTGACGCCGGGCCAGGTCGGCGAAGGGTGTTCCCGCCAGAGCCGAGTCACGCAGCGTCCACAACAACCGCACAGCCGATGAATCGCTCTCCGGTCCTCGTTCGATCCGCACGAGGATGTGGCGAGCCCGCACCTGGTCCCCGCGACGCTCCATCAGCTGAATGATATGATAGCCGTATTGCGTTTTGATGACGCCCGACATCTGTCCGGGCTGGAGGCCGAAGACCGCCTCCTCGAACTCACGCACATAGTCGCCGCGCCGCGCCCAGCCTAAGTCGCCCCCGCCCGCCGCAGTGCCGTCGACAGAATA
>CAYIHQ010000475.1:0-2574 GCA_964362905.1 uncultured Ignavibacteriaceae bacterium | reverse complement strand
GGTTCACTCCGCAAAAACAGAACGTACAGTCATCCCAAATCCCACTCACTCATCACTCGAAATGAAGTAACCGTTCGGCGGCTGACGGACCGCGTGTCGATGACTGGCGCGGAACGAAGGACGCGGGGCGGTGCCCCGGCAACGGGCGCAACGAGGAGGTAGCATGGCTGCGGCTCAACGCGGCGGGTACGACCTGGAAGAAGGTGGTTATTCTGAAAGCGAATACCAGCAACTGCAAAAGATGTATGAAGGCACGATGGGACAGATCTCCGCACAGGAGATCGTCAAAGGACGTATCGTGCACATCAGCGACGACCATGTCACGGTGGATATCGGATTCAAGTCGGAAGGAACCATCGCGGTAGCGGAGTTCGCGAATGTGAAAGACCTGAGGGTCGGCGACGAGGTGGAAGTCTTCCTCGAGAGCGTCGAGAATCGGGATGGTCAATTGGTCCTGTCGCGAAAACGTGCGGACTTCATGCGTATCTGGGAACGTGTTGTGCGCGCAAGCACCACGGGCGAAATTGTCCGTGGACGGTGCGTGCGGCGGACGAAAGGCGGCCTCGTGGTCGACCTGTTCGGTCTGGATGCGTTCTTGCCGGGTTCGCAGATCGACGTTCGGCCCGTCCGCGACTTCGACCGGTTCATCGGCGAAGAGATGGACTTCCGGGTGGTGAAGGTCAATCACCCATCCGAAAACGTCGTCGTGAGCCACAAGGTCCTTGTCGAAGAGGAATTGTTGACGCAGCGCAAGGCGATCCTCGAGAAGCTGGAAAAGGGCCAGATCCTCGAAGGCCACGCGAAGGCCATCACGGACTTCGGCGTGTTCGTCGACCTCGGGGGCGTGGACGGCCTCGTCCACATCACCGATCTGTCGTGGGGCCGAGTCGGGCACCCGTCGGAAGTCGTCAAACTCGACCAGACGGTCAACGTGGTCGTGCTGGACTACGATGCCGAGAGGAAGCGGATTTCGTTGGGCATGAAGCAGTTGCTCCCCCACCCGTGGGAGAACATCGATACGAAGTACCCGGTCGGCACGAAGATCACCGGCAAGGTGGTGTCGCTCACCGACTACGGCGCATTCGTCGAGATTGAAAAGGGGATCGAAGGGTTGATCCACATCTCCGAAATGAGCTGGACACAACACATCAAGCATCCGTCGCAGGTCGTCTCGATGGGACAGATGGTGGATGCCATCATCCTTTCGCTGGACAAGGACGGGAAGAAGATCTCCCTGGGCATGAAGCAGCTCGAGCCCGACCCATGGACGACCCTCATGCAGAAGTATCCGATCGGCTCGCGCCACACCGGCACCGTGAGGAACCTGACCAACTTCGGCGTCTTCGTGGAACTGGAGGAGGGCGTGGACGGGCTGGTGCACATTTCCGACCTGTCCTGGACGAAGAAGATCCGCCACCCGGGCGAGATCGTGAAGAAGGGCGACAAGCTTGATGTCACCATCCTCGGCATCGATGTGGATCAGCGGCGCATTTCGCTGGGACACAAGCAGCTCCAGGATAATCCGTGGGACGGATTCGAGAATGCTTACAAGACCGGTACGGATGTCGAAGCGAAGATCGTCCGAATCATCGAAAAGGGCGTGATCGTTGAGATGCCGCTCGGCGTGGACGGCTTTGTGCCGCTCTCCCAGCTGTCGCAGACCCCGGTGAAGAACATTGCGGAATCGTTCGCGCCGGGCGAGAGCCTGCAACTTCGGGTCATCGAATTCGACAAGGAAGGGAAGAAGATCGTTCTTTCCGCGCTCGAATATCTGCGTGGCAAAGAGCAACAGCTGGTGGACGACTACGTCAACAGCCATAAGTTGACTCCCATGACCATGAAGGACGTGCTGACAGCGCCGCCGGTTTCTGACGCCTCGTCGAACTGACACGCTGCTGGTGATTGCAGGAAAGAGTTGTTCGACGCGATCGGGCAACTCTTTTTTTATTGAACCAACGCCTACGAAAACCGTTTGGCCATGTCACAGGGACCGGCGCGCACCATCGCGCTCCATACGCTCGGATGCAAGTTGAACTATGCGGAGACTGCCACCATCGGACGGCAGTTCGAGCGTGTGGGATATCGGCTGGTGCCCCTGGGGGCGGGTGCGGATGTGGTGGTGGTGAACACCTGCAGCGTCACGGAGCGGGCCGATCGGGAATGCCGTCAGATCGTGAGGCGCGCTCTGCGGTCATCGCCGAATGCGTTCGTGGCCGTGGTCGGTTGCTACGCGCAGTTGCGGGCGAAGGAGACGATATGACAAGACGATCCGCACTGGGCGCAACGGCGCTTATGACGGCCGCGTCGCTTGGCGAAATGAAGAGTCAAGGGCAGACCTCCTTAACATTTAGAATAGCAGACTCCATAACACCACTCACATTTGACTTGGCTGGATTCACATCATACACTTTCACGCTCGGTCAGGAATTTGTCACATTCACACCTGCTGATGTGATGGCGGCGCTGAAGCCGTGCCAGCACGAGGCGCAAGCTTGGTCGAGCACGTCTAGCGCTGGCCTGCTCAGTTTTGTGGTTAACGGCCGCACGCTTGATGTCTGCCGCAAATGTGGCACG
>CAYIHQ010000474.1:0-2574 GCA_964362905.1 uncultured Ignavibacteriaceae bacterium | reverse complement strand
GAAGATGCTGGCCATCTCGACGCTTGCGCGTTACCGACAGCTGTTTGACACCACGGCAACATTTCCTGACGATGGGTACCAGGGGGACTATATCAAGGACGTGTCAGAATCCCTCCGGGCGCAACACAGGGATTCTCTGTTGGCGATGTCGGAAGATGATGCGCTCAAGGAGTGCCAGACAACGGCCGAGAAGGCAATGTTCGATGGCATCAAAGCTGTGCTGGTTCGCATGGGTGTGCGGCACGACGAATTCTACAATGAGGATTCGCTCTATACTTCGGGAAAGATCGAAGAGGTGATCCAGGAATTCCGCTCCAAGGGTCTCGCGTATGATTCGGAGGGGGCCGTCTGGTTCAAGACCACCGCCCTGGGACTGGAACAGGACCGGGTGATCGTGAAAAGCACCGGCGAGCCGACGTATCGTTTGCCGGATATCGCGTACCACCGGGAAAAGTTCCGTCGAGGCTTCGAGTTGATCGTGGACGTGTTCGGCGCGGATCACATCGCGACGATCCCCGATGTGCTGGCCGGCGTGAAGGCGCTGGGATATGATCCCGAGAAGGTCCGCGTCGTCATCCATCAGTTCGTGACCTTGATGCGCGACGGTGAGCAGGTGAAGATGTCGAAGCGGCTGGCGAACTTCGTCACGCTCGACGAGCTGCTCGACGAGGTAGGGTCCGATGCGGTCCGGTTCTTCTTCCTCATGCGGGCGAACGGAACGCATCTCGAATTCGACCTGAACCTCGCCAAAGAGCAGTCGGACAAGAATCCTGTCTACTATGTCCAGTATGCGCACGCGCGGATCGCGAGCATCCTTCGATTTGCGGCAGGGGAAGGGGGAGTGCAACTTCCGTCCGACCCCTCATCGATCTCGTTCGATGTCCTTGAAGGTCCTGCCGAGGTGGCGCTGACCAAGTTGCTGCTGGAATTCCCTGAGATGGTGGCCGGAGCAGCGGCTTCCCTGGAGCCACACCGGATCCCATCCTATCTGGCAGACCTGGCAACAGCATTTCACAAATTCTATCACGACCACCGCGTCGTGGTTCCTGATGCGGCGATGGCAACGGCCCGATTGGCGCTGTGCGCATGTGCGGGGGCAGTGCTGGCGAACGGATTGGCGATTTTGGGCGTTTCGGCGCCAGAACGGATGTGATGCTGCCGATTGATTCTCGCCCCCGTTTTCCGTAGCATTTCAAAGTCACACGCCACCAAAGGCCCCTCCCTCCGCTTGCTACCGCCTGAACCCCGTCCTTCGCGACGGCGATCTTTGCAGGCCCCCCGATCCATCGGGCGGCGTTCATCCACCATTCCAATAGAATTCCGTTGAAGACCGTCCTGAGTGTCGTCGGAGCACGTCCGAATTTCATGAAGGTGGCTCCCCTCCACCGGGCGTTTGCCGCGACTCCGGATACGATCCGGCATCTCATCGTCCACACCGGGCAACACTACGACGAAAAGATGTCGAAGGTCTTTTTTGAAGACCTGCGGCTTCCGCAACCCGACATCTACCTTGGCGTTGGCTCAGGTTCGCACGCCCAGCAGACGGCGAAGGTCATGGTCGAGTTTGAGCGCGTGGTGCAGGAGACCTCGCCCGACCTCGTCGTCGTCGTAGGCGATGTCAATTCCACGCTCGCGTGTTCATTGGTGGCGGCAAAACTGCATGTGCCGGTGGCACACGTAGAGGCAGGTCTTCGGAGTTTCGACCGATCGATGCCGGAGGAAATCAACCGGCTTGTCACGGATGCGATCGCCGACCTTCTCTTTGTCTCGGAGCCGAGCGGGATCGAGCATCTGCGCGCCGAGGGCGTCCCTGCCGCCAAGGTACATCTGGTGGGGAACACGATGATTGACTCTTTGGTGCACTTCCGCGCGGCGGCCTCCGCGTCCACGATGGTGAAGGATCTGGGACTGAAGTCCGGCGCCTACATGGTCGTGACGCTTCATCGTCCGAGCAACGTGGACAAGAAGGAGAGCATGGTGGAGGTGCTCGGATTCTTTGAACGGTTCGCCGGGAGCGTGGCGACCGTATTTCCAGTCCATCCGCGCACGCGGAAGATGCTTGGCGAGTTCGGTTTGTTGGAGCGGGCGTCGGGCATTCCGGGACTGCAACTGATCGACCCCCTGGGGTATCTGGATTTTCTCCGACTGATGCAGGACGCGCGCTTTGTCTTGACGGATTCCGGGGGCATTCAGGAGGAGACGACGTATCTGGGCATTCCGTGCCTGACGTTGCGCGAAAACACAGAGCGGCCCGTGACTGTCACAGAGGGATCCAACGTCCTGTGTGGTTCCGCCATTGCGAACGCCGTTCTTCATGTGGAATCCATCCTGGCCGGGACCTTCAAGCGAGGCCGGAACCCGGAGCTGTGGGATGGGAGAGCGGCGGAGCGCATCGCTGCGATCATTCAAGCTTTCCTGAGGAACTCCCATGCGAAGACAGCGTGAAATGCGAACTCTCCTCTTGCTCATTGGACTCGCGGCCGCAATGTCGGCGCAGGAATCGCGGACGTCTCCCACAGAGCGGCAGAACCGTTCAGCGACCGAGGTTATTTACACGGCCCTGCCAGCCCCCGT
>CAYIHQ010000473.1:0-2579 GCA_964362905.1 uncultured Ignavibacteriaceae bacterium | reverse complement strand
CGCGCAACGGTCGCTCCCGCTCCAAGACTTGACGGCATTTTTCCAGAACGGGGAGCTCGCGTTTGAGCACATCATCGTGGTGTTTGCCGATTTGTTTCTTGACGCGGTCGACGCGCGATTCCAATATCGCCATGTCGGCCAGGAGAAACTCCGTTTCGAATGTCGCCACATCCCGCAACGGGTCGACGGAACCCTCCGGGTGGGGCACAGCAGCTTCCGCGAAGGTGCGGACGACCTGCACGAGGGCGTCGTTGTTCTTCACGCTGGCCAGAAAGTTCGTCGTGAATTGGGTCGACCCCGTCTCTCCTTTTTTCAACCCCACGACATCCACAAACTCGAGGGCAGCGTAGACGCTGCTGCGTGGACTGAACAGGGCGTTCAGGCGGTCGAGCCGACGGTCGGGCACTCGGACCATGGCGTGGTGTGCCTCTGCCTTGGCGAGGGCCGCCTGGTCCAGGTGCGTACGGGTGATGGTCTGAAAGAGGGTGGATTTCCCGGAGAACGGGAGACCGACGATGCCAATCTGCATGGGAACCTCGCGCGTTCTGGGTGACGCCCAGAATATGCATCAATTTTGGAGTATATGCGCCAACGAGGCACCCCTTCGAAGTCCGCGATCCATGACCGCGTTGGGGTCGAATCGTATCATGAACGGACGTTGAATCCAAGGCCCGCCAAGGCGCGTCGGACACGTGGCGGGGCGGACGAAAGAGCGACGGTGAAAGCCGGGAATTCGCGCCGATCGGGATACGTCTCCCGAAGGTTTGCAAAGTATCGAGCACGGTCAAGACCTGGCTCGGTGCGAATGGACCGAAGAAGCTCGTCATCATTGCGGAGGTCGTAGGCTGCCCGAACGATGTCGCGGATTGAAGACTCGCCGTTCCCGCCGTCGGACGAGATCTCGGCAACCGCAGGCGGGGGAATCGAACCTTGTGCGGTCCACTTGATGGGCAGGCTGAAATGCCGGGCGAGAGCCTGATAGATCATTGTTGCGGCGGCAACTTTTCCGTCTATCGAATGACCGGCGATGTGCGGAGTTCCGATCGCCACGAGGTCAAGGAGTTCCGGATCGATGTTCGGCTCCCCTTCCCAGACATCCACAACAGCAGCTCCAATACGTCCGGTACGAAGAGCATCTTTCAGCGCCTCGCCTTCGACAACCGCTCCCCGCGCGGTGTTGACGAGGATGCATCCTGGTTTCAGACGACTGAGCCGAACGCGATCGAAGAGATGGAACGTGGGATCCGGGCCCGAACGGGTCAAGGGCACATGGAGGGACACGATATCGGCGTCCTCGATGTCGTCCAAGGGGACGAATGTTCGATCCCTGGTAGCCCGTTGAAGCGGTGGGTCGTTGCACAAGGCCCTCATGCCCAGCGTTTCCGCCTTCTTGACCACTTGTCTTCCCACGTTTCCGACTCCCACGACACCCACGGTCCTGCCGGCCAGCCGTACTTGCTTCCGATCGGCTACTTCGAGCAATGCCGCGATCACATACTCTGACACGGAGTTCGCATTGCTCCCCGGTGCGCTCGCAAAGGCGATTCCCATTCGTTCGAGGCAGGCAATGTCCACATGATCATGTCCGACGGTAGCCGTGCCGACGAATCGAACCTTGCTTCCACGCAAGAGCGCAGCATCGACGGTGGTTCCGGAACGAACCAGCAAAGCGTCGGCCTCACGCAGAACGGACGGCGAAAGCGTCTGGTGGTCGAACAGGCGCAGTTCGCCGATGCCCGAATACATGGCTGTGACAAACGGCAGCGCCTGATCGGCCGCGATAACCGGTTGGTTCATGGCTCTCAAACCTGAGAATCGATGGTCGGCTGGAAAGGAGCAAAAAACTTCTGGATACCAGATCTCCGTCCTTCACTCCCCCACCAATTAAGGGCAAGAGAACCATCGATGCAAATCGTCGTTTCTGCGTTCAACATTCCACTCGCCTTCTGGATAGATCTTTTGTAAGATGCGGATGCTCTCTTGCACGCTTCGCCCTCATCGATCGGAGAGAACTATGCGACCAGTGGCTCTTGGGATCCTTCTGATTCTGTTGGGTTGTGTTCTGCTCATGTACGGTTGCTTCCCGGTCGACGGCGGCCGTCCGGGAGATGATCGGGCTGGATTTTTCACGGGCGTGTGGCACGGCTGGATCGCACCAGTCTCAGTGGTGATGGGCTTCTTCAATTCCACGATCCGCGTGTACGAAGTGAGCAATACAGGATGGTGGTACGATCTCGGATTCTACATGGCAATCATCTCGGGGTTTGGAGGCCTCTCCCTGATGCGCCGGAAGAAGGATCGGGAACATCCGTAAACCCGCCATCATCAACGCTTTGATTTTGTTCTTGATTTCCGGTAGTCTCTCGGCATCACCAATTCGTTCATCGGAGGCCCATCCATGAGGACGTACGAACTTCAGCCCGTTACTGAGCCCAATCTGCTCGCCGACCAGTTCCCGTATTCCCTTCCCCCCTCGATCACATTCGAAGGGGTCATCCGCGAGACCATCGACGGAAAGGATGTGACCTTCGATCCGGCGGACCTGAGGAAGCGCGACATCCATGTGACGGACACGACCT
>CAYIHQ010000472.1:0-2581 GCA_964362905.1 uncultured Ignavibacteriaceae bacterium | reverse complement strand
TGCAACGCTCAACGCTGCCGAGTTGTCCGTGGTGGTATATCGCCGCGACACATACCGGATCCCGGGGCTGACAGTGACCGAACCCAGCAGGAGATCCACACCGGCAGCGCCGACGAGTCGCGGGAGGAATGGCACCTGGCGGCCGCGGAAGTCTGGCTCACGGCTCTCGACGGATGCGAATGTTCCCGTTCCCCACAGCCGATGTCCAGCGGAGATCCATGACCACGCGAATTCCGCTCCTTGCGATACGGTCCGGGAAATATTTACCGGAGGCCATCCGGTGATGCGATCGTGGGTGTCGGCAACAAACAGGCCTGCGGCGATGCGATGCTCTCCGAACCACGGATAGCGAATGTCAACGCCGCCATCGGCTGTCAGAGCCCGCTCGGGGCGGAGCGACGGATTCCCGCCCGGCCGCCAATACAATTCGTTGAAATTCGGCATGCGAAAGCCGGACCCCATGCTTGCACGGAAAAGTATCGAACCATCGTTCCGGACGGGCATTTCAAATGCTACCCGCGGACTCGCTTGGGGTTGAAGATCGCTGAAGACATCCCATCGTACCATCGGCAGGACCTTGAGCCCCAGATTCCAGACGGTCCAGCGCAAGCCCGTCAGGACCGCCCCACCTTGCCGTCGCGTTCGGGATGGGATGGATCTTCCGTCCAACCTGGCAGCCGTCGCTTCCACGCCGATCCCGACGGAGACCGCTTGATGGAGAACACTCTGCCACTGAAGCCAACTCGACGCCACGCGATTGGCATACCGGTCGATCGGAAGCTGCGGGCCACTTATGTCCTCGAACTCCTCATCTTGGAATGAACCCGAGACTCCCGCCTCCCAGCTCTCCGAAGTCCCCCGGCTCCCTGCCGCCCGTACGATCACATGGGCCAGATCATCCCGCAGCCGTGCAGACGAAGACCCGGTGGAGGTGACAGGCCCGGGAGACCCACGGTCGGCCCGGACGCCGAGAAGCGTCGCCTCCACATGCGCCGCTGAAGAGACGCGTGCCAGTATTGACGCGGAGCCAAACACCCGGCGTGTCGATGCACCGTCACGGGTTCGTTGGACGATGCCGGATCGATCGGTCCAGGGAAACGAGAACGATCCGTCCGACTGCTCGAACCCTCCTCGTATGCTCGATTCGGTATTCGTTGCCTTGTTGTTCCACAGAAGCGATCCCCCCCGATCTCCGAATGAACCAACGCGCATCCCGATCCGCACGCCCGCATCCCCTCGCGAGCGGGAGCTCAGCATGATCGTTCCCGCCATTGCATCCGGGCCGTAGAGCGCCGATTGTCCGCCCCGGACGACATCGACCGCGTCAAACAACTCGACTGGATACAGGCCGAGGTCGACGAGTCCGTTCTGCGGGCTGTTTAGGCGCATGCCGTTGAACAGAATGACGGTTTGATTCGCCGCCGCACCGCGGATGCTGACCGTTTTGACACCGCCCGCCCCGCCGATGTCGCGGATGAAAAGACCTCCTTCTTCCCCGAGGACCGCATCGATCGTGCGACCATCCAGGCGACGCAAGGACCAACCCTCCAGGCGCGTCACCGCGCCGAGCGTGGTGGCAGAACTCTGAATGAGACGCGAACCCTCCACCACAACCGCGGGTTGCGCATAGATCCTGCCCGAGTCGGTCACGGCTTCCTGGGCGGAGAGATGCATCGCCGCAATGAGGAGGGACAATGCAAGGAGGAGCGATATGGTCCGGTTGCGCACGTGGATAGACATGAAAAAAGCCCCAACCTCCGGGAGAGGTGGGGCCAACGGCACTGTCCATGCGACAACGCCAAGAGAGCCGGTCCCTTCCCGCGAAGGTTCGGTACTACGCAGACCTGGCAGGTCTCCTGGCTTACCCGGACGTCGCGCTCCTTCCCACATTCTCAAGAATGCAGTGGACGTATGCGCGGCGCCGCTGGCCCTCATTCAAGGGTCGGGATCACAGTTGCGGGGCAGCTTCCGAACGGTCCGCTCGCATCGCGGACACACGGAATTCCCTTTTCATCCCGCCATCAACGTCGGCGGGATACCAGATCTCAAACAGTCAAAGAACAGGAACAGAACCAGTATACGCTTCCCCGGGGAGAAGCGCAAGGAGCACCCTCATGCTTAGTATCCTGCGACGCCTCCGTCAGGGTCGCGCGGGTCGGCGGCCCCCCATCGGATCCCGGTCGTGGGATCGATGAGGATCGCCATCACACGTCCCTGCGAGCCGCCGACTCGGAGACGGTGTCCCTTCGCTTCCAGAAGGCGCTCCGTATCGCGCGACACGGCAAAGCGCTCCATCCTCAACACATCCGGTTGCCACTGATGGTGAACCCTCTTCGCCGTCACGGCCTCTGCGATGTTCATCCGAAAATCCACCAGGTTCAGAACCACTTGAAGCACGGTGTTGATGATCGTACGCCCCCCGGGTGAGCCGATCAACGCCCACGGACGGCCGTCCTTCAGCAAAATAGTGGGCGTCATACTGGAAAGCATCCGCTGACCCGGTGCGACGAGGTTGGGCCTCGTTCCAATCTCGCCAGTGGTATCGGTGAGACCTGGCACCGCATTGAAGTCCCCCATCTCA
>CAYIHQ010000471.1:0-2586 GCA_964362905.1 uncultured Ignavibacteriaceae bacterium | reverse complement strand
CACCCTCGCAGCCCAGGAGGTCTATCCCGAAAAGGAGTTGTCGTCCCCTGTCGGAGGTGGAGCGATCCTCCGCGCCGCCCTCAATCTACGGCTGGCGACCGGAGTCCTGTTTTCGGCCGACCGAAACCTGCGCATCATCGCCATTGAATCGCTGCGCGAGTCCGGCCAACTTCCCCTGGGCCCGTATCGCGTAACGTCTCTCGACCTGACGGCGTCTGGACAGACGGCCGTCGCCGGTCTCGCCGATGGATCGTTGACCACATGGACCCTTCTGTCCAAAGCCGCGGGAAAGACTTTCCGGACGCACAACGCCGGGATCATCGCCATCGCCGTGCAGGATGAGAATCTCGTCTACTCCGTCGCCGCCGATCGCAGCATCAAGATCACCGACATCATCGGTGGCTCGACCCTCGGAAGCGTGAACACCGCGCCCCTGGAGCCCTCAGGGATTCTTGCCGCTCCTGGTGGACGTCAGTTCGCCGTCTTGACCTCTTCCGGCACAGTTCTGATCTATAACTTGACCGGACTTGCTCTGGCCCTTCAGATCAAGGACAACACGGCCCGCATCACGAGTGCTGCGTTCTCGGAGGACGGCACAAAACTCGTCGTCGGCACCATCGACGGCCAGTTGTACGTCTGGTCAATGCCGGCCGGTTCGCTCGCCGCCAAACTGGCGCCGCATCGGTCCGCCGTCAGCGCCGTCGCCTTCGACCCGAAGAATGCATGGATCGTAAGTGCTTCCGCCGATTCCACTGTCTGCATCGTCGATGGATCCTCGCTCGCACCTGTCTATACGCGCAAGGCCGAAGGCGCGCCCTGGACACAGGTTTCGTTCATCGCAGAGCACACGTTCATTGCATCGACCGCATCCAGCACGCTGGAACGTTGGGGCATCCGCAAGACGCCGGCCGACCAGGACCCGCCGCACGTCGTCATCCTCAAGCCGGCTCCGCTCCCCGGTAATCTGCCGCATCGCGTGTACGCCACCGAGTTCGCAGTTCGCGGCATCGCGTGGGACAACAAGAAGCTTGCGAGCGTCACGATCGGTTCGACATCATTGGCACTGGCGCCGCTCGCTCCCACGGACACCTTCGCCATCCCGGTCGGTGCCGTCGCCGGGGTCTTTACGACAACGATCCGGCTCGACAGTGTGGGCGTCAACGAGGCCACCATCACGGCGGTCGACGCTACAGGCCTGACAAGTTCCACCGTCGTCCGCATTGACCGCATCGCTCCGGCAGATGCCGTCGAGGTGCTGGCTCCACTGACGAATGCCGAGGTCGAAGGTGTCTCGACGGTGCTGCAGTTCCGGCCGTGGTTCGAGGTCGCGACGTATTCAATCAGCGTCAATCTGATCGAGGTCATTCGCGGCCAGCGGCCGAAGAACAAGCGACCCGGCGACGTCATCAGCGACGAGATCCCGCTGGTCGTCGGCTACAATCAAGTGCAGCTGACCCTCACGGGCGTCAAGGGCGAGCGGATGAACCGGACGATTGGCGTCTCGCGCAAGTACACCCAGACGGTGGTGCAGGCGCCCGTCGCCGCGCTGAAGAAACGCACCGCCACCTCCGGACCGCAGCAATGGGCCGTGGTAATCGGAGTGTCGGAATATCGTCATCTCGGAATCCCGAGCTTGAAATATGCCGACAAGGATGCAGAGGCCTTCGCCAACTTCCTGCGCACTTCGGAAGGGGGCGGGTACGACAACGAGCACATGCGGGTGTTGCTCAACAAGGATGCGACGCTTCCCAATGTGCGCGAGGCGCTCATCGACTTCCTGAGCAATGCCATCGATATGGACCTGGTCGTCATTTACTTTGCGGGCCACGGCGCGCCTGAACCCGCACGGCCGCAGAATCTGTACTTGCTCACGCACGACAGCGACCCGACGAAGCTCGGCACCTCCGCCTTCCCGATGTGGCAGATCCAGGACGTGCTCGGACGTTACATCAACGCGAAGCGGATCATCGTTTTCTCGGACGCGTGCCACTCCGGCGGTATCAGCGTGAACTTCGCCACACGGGGCGTGGGCGCCACGGAACAGAATCTCGTGAACCAATATCTCGCCGACCTGTCGCGCTCGAAGGAGGGGACCGTGGTGTTCACGGCCAGCGCCGCAGGCGAGGTGTCGCAAGAATTCCCGGAATTTGGCCACGGCGTCTTTACGCAGTATCTGTTGGAAGGACTGCGCGGGAAGGCCGACTACAACAACGACTATACCATTACCATCAACGAGGCGATGCAGTACACCGAGGAGCAGGTCAAACGGAAGACCCGGGGAGCGCAAAATCCGACCCGGAGCCAGACGGCCTACGACAAGGAAATGACGGTCGCCCTCATCCCTCATTAATGGAGCAGCCATGAAACGCACCGTTGCCGCCGCCCTGCTGTGCGCCGCCGTTGCCGTCGCCAGCGCCCAGAATGCCGAAAACGTCTCCTTCAAGTGGGGCTTCGGAGCCCTGACGGGACCGGCCAAGACGTTCGTCCCCATCTCCCGCGACACGATGCTCCGGAGCGGGGATGAATTGAAAATGTACGTCGAACTCGTGCGCGAGTGCTACGTCTACGTCATCTACGAAGGACCGA
>CAYIHQ010000470.1:0-2586 GCA_964362905.1 uncultured Ignavibacteriaceae bacterium | reverse complement strand
GTGAAATGATGTAAAGCAGAAGCTCCCCCATGCCCCCACCAGCCAGCTGCATGATGCGGTGAATAGGATTAGGGTGGATATGCCGGAGGGGTAAATGCCTGAACGATGGTTCGGGGGCCCGAACATCGAGGCAGACAGAATTTTCGAGATGGCCCTATAGTAGAGGTGCCCGATCGTGTGAGGGTCGGGCACTTCAGTTTAAACTCACTTTGATAACAGGAGCTTGATGACTCCGCGATCAGATGTCCCATCGTCCAGTTGCGCGACGATTTCAGCAAAATAGATACCACTAGGAAGTACGTCTCCTTCGTCACTCCTTCCCTGCCACTGTATCGTGTGAAATCCGCCGTTGAATCGCGACCATTCTCTGTTGTGCACAATTCTTCCCAGAATATCGTAGATGCGAACGGCCACAACACCAGAGGTCGGGATTCCAAATCTTAATGAAGTTGTAGGGTTGAATGGATTCGGATATCCATATTCTACTACAAACGCTTCTGGCATCGCATTGATCGATTCGATAGGATCGTCAACTGCTTTCGGATCCCCACCTCCGCCGGGGTAATATGCAGTCACGTGTTTCTGCGTACTCGCCGTGCTGCTTCCGCTAGTCACTGTAACCTTTAGGTCGAATTCAGAAGTGCCACCCCCTTCACCGGAGTAGGACAAGTATTCGGTATATGAAGCCGCGGAACCCACATTGCTCCAATAACCGTACTGATACTTCTGCCAAAGGTATATAAAAGAACCGCTCCCTCCAGAAGGACTTGCCGTCCAAGTGTAGGTGTTGATCGATCCCTTCATTGGGTAATAGATATCTACAGGTCCGGACATCGTAACTGACAACGGCGGAGTAAATGCGAAACTCGTAATCAGAGGATTCTGCTGGTATTCTGAAGGATAGTATGCGTTGTTTCCGGGCTGGACAGAGATCTTCATGGTAAACGATCCTGTTCCCAGCTGGGCCCAGGTTGTGGCGTCTGTTCGATGTTCGTCGGATACATACTGGAATTGCTCGAAATCTCGCACGATCACATTGTTCTGATTGTAGATCCTTGCAGAAAATCCCGAGGTGTAATTCGTGACATCGTAGTCAAATTGAATCCCTCCAGGAGGATAGGTGACGACGAAGTTGACGACGTCGGCTCCGTTAAGGTATCCTCGTAACCCGCTGAAGTCGTTCCATGTATTCGAGGTGTAAGTCACTAAATCAGTGATTCCGTTAGTGTTCCGAGTACTTGATATGGCAATCGGTCGGTTTACCAGGTTGACTCCGTTCACTGGAGCAAAAAAGGTGGGATTTGATGCCACGGAACTACTAAACGTCGAGAATGAAGCTCGATACTCGCCCCATTCGGTAAACTTGTGCAGTCTGTTTTGAACTCTGTCTGTTACGATGAACTCTCCATAGGTCAATGCACCGAGCGAGGACAGCGAGCTTCCTTGAAAAGATGTGGAACTAACAGCTGCTTGTGAAATCGACCCGTAACCATAACTGAGGACTACGAACGAATTCTGAATCCCGTCTATAAGACCGATGTATCCCCACTCGTACCATCCATTACCATGCATCAACTCCCTCACTTGCTTCAATGGATAGCTCTGGCCTAGATATGAATAGCTGTTCAGATCCTGAATCAACGCACCGTTCTGGTCGATGACCCGAATACTGTTGGTGCCCTGATCTGCGACCAATATTGTGTATGTCTGCGTCGTTGGAGTGAATCTGTCCATGACATCAACGCAAACCGGGATTTGCAGACCCGGGTCAATTGTCCGAACAAAAACAATTTGGTTCGACCCAGGATCGTAGGAGAACTGTGCGATTTCTCCTTGGCCCGTATTTGCAACAAACACGCCTATTGTGCCATCTGGCAGTTTGCATGCTTTGAGGCCACTTGGCTGGACCAGCCTATAATCTCCTTGATAGTCTCCATATGTTTTGACCACATAACCAGGCTTGTTGCCGAAAACTATTCTCTCTCTTGACTTGTCTAGAGCAAATCCGACCGAACTTGTTATGGACCCTCCAGAAGCAGTAATGGGGACGTATTCCATTTCAGTGATATCCGAGAATAACGTTCGCCCCCCAAGATATGTCTTTGCGTCACTCTGAGTGGCCTCCCACTTGACCGGATATCCTGAAAGCCGATACGGAACGATTAAGTGCTGCGACATAACTACGGGGGTAAAGGACATCGTACCCATGGTCTTCAACGGTGAAGTGATTGCCGGCTGGATAGTTCCTCTAGATATCACCAGTTTGTTCTTGGTGAGAAGTCGCTGGAGGCAAGCAATCAATCCGAAAGACCTCCCTATCCTCACACCTGTCTCTGGCAACTTTTGGAACTCGATGCGAGCCGTATCAGTTGCAACTCCATTAATGGCTAGAACACAAGTCATCTCAAGGACATCTCCTGCCTCCTTCACATCGAGACTCCAAATGTCAAGCACTCTAAGGGAGTCGCCGACTTCTCTCTTGGCACCCCGAAAGAGCGTTTCTAAGCTTTCTCTCAGATCCTGATTCGAATACCTTTTCTGACCCTCTAGTACCGACGGGCCGAAGAGGCGTGACAATGCGGTCGC
>CAYIHQ010000469.1:0-2590 GCA_964362905.1 uncultured Ignavibacteriaceae bacterium | reverse complement strand
AAGATGGCGCCGTTGGCTTCGCGGATGGCCTTGGCGAGCACCGTCGCCGCGTCCACCGCCGTGATTGACAACACCTCCTCGATCCACACGGCCGCGCGGCCACGATACTCCTCGCGATGTTCCACGAGGTACTCGACAAGCGAGCGACGATCTAAGAGCACGGTGTCGCGCATACGCCGGAGGAACTCGCCGGCCGCCCAATGGTCGGTCCAGGTGCGCATGTCATTGCGAAGACCGATCGCGTTCTCCAGGTGACGTTCCCTTGCGGCCCGCGCAAGGTACTCCCCGCCGACGATCATTCGCACTGCCTCGTTCAGCCGCGACTGGAACAACTCTCCGGAGAGTTCGGGCGAAACGAATGTCTCGTAGCGGAACATCTCCACGACATCTTCCAGCGACAGCGCGCCGTCTTCGAGGGTGACGAGCGGCCGCTCTCTCACACCTGCCAACTTTTCGTGAAGAACGTCCACCATCTCCGACGTGATCTGATATCCCTCCGACCGGTGGAAGCGCATCGCATCCGTCGACCAGACAGCCGTCACGGCCTCGGCGAAGACGTTGAAGATCGTGGAATCGGCCTGAGCCCGCTTGACACCGAGGGCTGCACGATAGAAGCGCTCGGCCGCCAACGCGTCCAATCGTTGTTGCAGGATCCGGCTGACGCTGTGTGCCTGTTCCTCAGCATCCTGCTTTGCAGCAGTAGGATTCGGCGATCGTCCCACCAAGACAAAGACCATCCAATGTTGCGTCGCAACAAGGATCGGCTGCGAGACCGCCGATCGGTCAATGCCATACGCAGCGTTCTCCAGCACTGTGTCGCGGTTACCGAACGAAACGTCGAGCGTGTCGCGGTCCAGGATGCGGTCCGGGCCGAGCGTGACCAAGATCGAATCGCGGTCTCGTGATGCGCGCAAGGTGGTGACCAGTGCTCGCGCCACTGGCCCGTCGGTCACGAGCAACGCCAGGACTGACCTATTCTCGCGGTACCGCCGAAGCCCCTCGGAGATCTGCGCCGGGTTCGGCCGGTCCCGACCCGCCACTTCGCGATGATACAATTCATCTTTCAGGAGCGCCCTGAACAGGCCCCTTCGGAGACGGCCGATATGGTCGGTCGAACCGACACCATGGATCAATGCCTCGGTTGCGAGAAGTCGTTCGGCGATCAGCGCCCAAAGGGCGTGCGACTTGATCGAATCCGCAGTCGACGGACGGATCGGCTCGGGCCATGGCATCAGCTCGATCCGCGCCCGCAGGTCGGCAGATGTGATCGGCACGCCAACCACCCACGCCACGGTGTCCCGTGAAAGCCGTCGGCTTCCCTGGGTGAGGACGATCGATGGGATTGCGATGCAGATGAAGAGGATGTGACTGAAGCGCAGCATATCAGCGGTCGTACCGAAGTCCGAATCCCAATGGAAAGAGAGGATCGTAGTAGGGGTCTCCCACGTTTGTTGGCACTTGACTCATTGTCCGGGGCCAGGAATGCGAGAGTATTCCCGTAGGATTGTAGTCTCCAAATACCACATCCGCAACGCCCACCCCTTCTGTGCCCGGTAACCATGCAGCGAGGAACGCATCGGATATGTTTAGAATATCGGTCACGATCATGGGCCGGCCTGAGAGGAGGATCACGACGGTCGGAATTCCGGTCGCCTTGACCCGTGTGAACGCTGTCATGTCTTCACCCGTGAGGCCCAGATCCGTCCGATCACCCCACATTTCGGCGTACGGCGTTTCGCCGATGACGACGATGCCGACGTCTGCGCCTGCGGCGTCGGTTCCGTCGCGGGAGTACGTGACCGCAGTGGTGGGTGATACCGCCCCCCGGATCGCCGCAAGGATGGTCGTCCCGGTGGTGATGGGGCCGCTCCCTCCCTGCCATGTGATCGACCAACCACCGCACTGATTGCCGATGTCATCCGCATTCTTGCCGGCGACGTGGATCCGAGTGAACGACTTCGAGAACGGAAGCGTGCCGTTGGCATTCTTGAGCATGACGATGGATTGTCGCACCGCGCGACGAGCGACCTCTCGATGCTCCGGCGAGCCGATGGAGGGCGTGAGTGCCCTGTCTGTGAAGGGGCGGTCGAAAAGTCCCATCTGAGACTTCACGCGCACGATCCTCGTCACCGCGTCATCGATACGGGCGATGGGAACGCGCCCTTGCTGCACGAGCGACCGGAGCGTCGAGATGAAGGTCTCGATGTTGATGGGAACCATGACCATGTCGATGCCCGCATTGATGGCGGTTTCGACTGCGGTCTCATATCCGCCCGGCAGTTGGTCAACTCCCTGCCAGTCCGAGACGATGAATCCCCTGAATCCCATCTCTCCTTTCAAGACCGTTGTCAGCCAGTAGTTGCTCCCGTGCATCTTCTGGCCGTTCCAGCTGCTATAAGAGGCCATGATCGTCCCCACTCCGGCCATGACCGCCGATTCGTATCCGGGGAGATGGATCGCACGCATCGTGAATTCGTCGAGTTGTGTGTTCCCCTGGTCGTGTCCGCCGGTGGTGCCGCCGTCGCCGAGGAAGTGCTTCGTGCATGCGCCGATGCGTTCGCCCCCCTGGCGCGCCGTCCCCTGAAATCCG
>CAYIHQ010000468.1:0-2596 GCA_964362905.1 uncultured Ignavibacteriaceae bacterium | reverse complement strand
AGGCAACCACATCCACCAGAATCCACGGCAAACCTACTTTTTCAGCGAGAACTAATTCAACTTCGCTTACCATCATCGACGCCCTCTCAAATGGCCGATACAAAATCCAATTGGAAGACAGCTATCATCCAGGCCTCGTATACGGTGAGAGTGCCGAATTCATCGTTTCAGGAAACCAAGACGGTACTGGGGCAGCAGTTGTCGTCGCGTCACCCACGTACACTCCCGCACCAGGACCATACTTGACGAGCAAAAACGTCACATTGAACTGTGCGACAGCTGGAGCGCTCATCTATTTCACACTTGATGGTACTGATCCGACGATTTCATCGACGCGGCAGCAATTTGCCACTGCGATCCAGTGCACAACCGATACAAGAGTACTTGCCATCGCCACTAAAGACGGATGTATAAGCAGCAAAATCGTGGAGGGAAAGTACTTGATTGGTCCTCGCCCTCAACCCCCCAGCGTATACCCGGGAAGCGGAAAGTATGTTGTGCCATTCAGGTTGACTTCGACGTACCCGCCTGGGTTGTTGTGTCGGGAAAGCTACAGAATCGACGGGAGTGAACCTCCTGATCCCGAGGAATCGGGAAGTTGGCTCATCCAAAGCCCACAATCTCTCGTTATCAACAGTCCGCAGGCTTTTCCGCTTAAGTACAAAGTTCAGAGTTGGAACCAGACGGATAACAAGTGGAGTGAAGTGGTTCGTCGCGAATACCGCCTGGTTCAAGGACTTCGGATTGCCCAAATGGACAAGGACAACTCCTCGTTCGGTGAATGGGCGATGCGAGAAGGGACAATGTGGATTTCCTATCCCGACATAACAATCCCGCCTCCAGACGTATCAACGACCTTCCCGTTGCGCGCCACGCAATCGTTCAAACCCAGCACAAACCAAAAGTATAACACTTGGGCAAAAGGGTCAGCGAAGTATCTACTGAACCATGCAGACATACCCGTGAGCAGTTCCGACAATGGAATCAGTGTTTTCGCGAAGTTCCTACCAGCCGAACAGGTAACCATCCAAGCGCAGCTTATCGATGGAGGACCCCCGGGGGTACAGTTCAGTTTGCAGATCCTTGGCTGATTGATTCCACCGATCAGTACTCTTCCCCAATCAACAGAGGCTCCAATCCTGTCTCAAAAAGGCGGAGTTCTCCTTTCACAATCGACTTGTCTACATCCTTTGGCGGAGATGTCTACCGGGGTGTTTTCTTGAACCAGACAGTACCATCGGGAATGTACTATTTGGCTGGAGCACTGACCAAACAGACGATCGGTGAACGCACTGCATACTTCCAGAATTGGTCAGCAACGGGCGCAAACCTACAACAAGTCGGTTCTAACCCAAGTGGCTACGATCAAAAGGCAGTGGTCTTCGCAACTTCAGGGGCGGTCGTTTCAGCGAACTTCAAGGCGCATCTCGCCGCGTCGATGTCATCTACCACTGGTCCTAACAATCAACGCAAGTTAGTCAAATGGGGTAGCTATCATCATCTAGTTTACCAGAGCGGGGGCCAAATTTGGTATGTAGGATCGTCGAATGGCGGCACTAACTGGGATGCAGAAGTAATGGTTTCTTCGTTTTCGGAAGGAAACCAGAACACCAATCCAGCTATTGATGTGGATGGTGCTGGCAACGTTTATGTCGTTTATGAGGCCCCCTTTGGCTCCACTCGAGCAATTGCCATCAAAAAGAAACTTACCGGCAGTTGGTTACTCTTGCGAAGTGAGGGCTTCCTCGCCACATCTGAAATAAAACCGGTGATTGCAGTAAGTAAGGAAACGATATCGCCAAAAGTGGTCGTTGTAGTGCAGGCAAACGGGTATACAAGCAGCGATCCAGGTTTGTATCACATTCAATACGGATACGCGGTGGGAAAAGTCAGTGAAACATCCGCCTCGTCTCTCAATCCATCACTTGCTTACGGCAATCTTGTCTACCAGGAAAATAATGCCATTTATCGGAAAGCAATTACATTCACCAATCCGATCGAAATTAGCACCAGAGTGGCGGTCTCGATCAGCGGTTTCAACGGTCGGCCATTGAGCAATATTTCAAATCCTAGCGTTGCGGTTCGAGAAGGAATGAGCTACGAATGGGAGCGTCGACCGGCTATTGCGTGGCAGGCTCAGGATGTTGTGTTTTCGAGCTATCGACCTATTTTCGTTCGACATCCAATTTCGTCAAGTAATGGACAACCGAATTTTGTCATTACGGTGTTCAACTGGTCTTCGTCGAATCAAAAAGGAAGGACACCCACAGTCAATGTCTATCAAACGCCTCCGAATCTTGGTTATGAAAGTCCAGATGTCTCCTTGGTATGGCAGGAAGAACCAGTCGATGCCTGGAATGGGCCATATCAAAAAGTGGTTGCCGCGAGTAAGATAAATGGCACATGGTATTCTCAAAGCATTCTATCGACAGCCGCAAAAAGTAGCAGTGTAGCCCAAGGAGATGTTGCACAAAGCATTTCAGGCGGAGCTCTTGTATCGTGGGCGGAAACTGCGGGCCCTCCCCATGCCATTTCCGTGTTTCAGAAGACCAACGCTGGGCCAGGCCAGCCAAATCCGTCGCCGGACTCTGAGCTC
>CAYIHQ010000467.1:0-2597 GCA_964362905.1 uncultured Ignavibacteriaceae bacterium | reverse complement strand
CCCGCGAGTTGCATCATCCAGCCGACGACCGGGATGCGGAACAGGACGTCCTTTCCGATCCACTTCATCTCCCAAGGCAGATTGCTGATCAGAGGAATATCGGCCAGTGACTGGTGGTTGCTCACGACCACGTACGGATGGCGCAGATCTTCGACGCCCTCGCCGGACACATGGAGGCGCCACCCGGGGTTCACCCACGTGAGGGCCCTTCCCAGCTTGCGGAACAACAAGCCCGTGTGGTAGTGCACCGGGTCGCGGTCAAACAGGCGGCGAACGGCCATCAACGGAAACCAGATGGCGAAGAGCGCGACGCTGAAGATCCAGACGCGGAGGGATCGGAGCATGTCAGTAAATTTCGAAATGCTAAATGACAAATACGAAACGAGCCCGAAGCGCAAAGCACGAAGCGAAGAAGACTCCCTATGACTTCGCGGGCGAATGACTGAGTTGCACGAGGACGAGGCCGGCGACAATGGCGATGAGTCCGAGTGCCAGACGAACGTCGAGATGCTGGTCACCTCTGATCAGGCCGACCACCGTGCCCGTCAACGGTGAGAACGCGAAGGCCAGTGCCAGCGTGGTGCCAAGGTTTTCAGAGAGGCTCAACGACGAATAGAAGCTCCACATTCCCAGACTTCCGGCGATGATACCGCCGCCAATGATGATCATCAGCCACGCTTTCGCGTCGGAGGGATTCGCAATTGCCTTCCAGGACGGAAGGGACAAGAGGCCGAGGAGCACGAGTGCCACGAGTGTACGGAGCGTGATGCCGGCGATGGGAGGAATGCCCATGGCGCGCAGGCCCGCTTTTTCGAAATACCCGCCCAAGCCCCAGGCGACCCCGGCAAGGATCGCAAACGCGACGTACGGTTTCATGAAGGATTCCCTGAAATGCACGATGGACTCCAACGTACTCAAGAATTCAGAGAATCGGGAGAGGAGCGTGCAGGGGGGTACCAGGGGTCTCGAATCGGAGATCGGGGCGAGATAGTAGGTGCTGTCCGTCCCCACAATGACGTCGTTTCCCACAATGGCCCTTCCATCGCGTAGAGTGATGTCCGCCCGATATCCCTAAAGGGACAGACAGCCGCAATTGCGTTCTTCATGAGGCTGTCTCCGATCACCCGGAGGGAGTTGATTTCACCGAGCTTCCTCATGGCTGGCTGTGAACCTGCATGACATCACTGCTGGATCCACCGCAGAACGACCGCCACGCGACGTCCACCATCACTTCGCGTCCGATACGCTGGCTCTCCACCCGTGACTTCCCCACTGGATGCACCGTAGTCGATGTGAAGAGGAATGAACTGCTCTGCCTCCAGGGTGATCACAACCGGTCCAAAGGGCACTTCTGCCGTGAGGGAGATGCCCGTCAGCCACATCGACACCATGTTGAGTGGGTCGCTCCGGAAGTTCCTCACGCCAAACACAAGAAACTCCGGTTCCCAATGATCGGTCGCTGCGTTTGTGCGCAGGCGAACGATGGAAGCCGCCGGCCTCAGATACCACGAGCCCGAAGTGACATCTGTGGACCCCCGCAGCCAGTAGCCCGCCACTGCGGCCTCACTCCGAAAGTTGAGTCGATTCTGGAATACTGTCGAAGCAAGCGATGTAAATGGCCATGACTCCAACGCGCCTGCAATGGATCCATAGACTCGGAACGCTCCAGCCTCGATGTCGGTAGGTCGGTGGAATACGTTCACTGCGGCGCGAAGAGCCACATGACTAGAATACAGCCGTCCACGACCAAGGGTCCCAAAGGATTGTCCATCGAGCGACGTGCCGCCATCAAGTCGGAATTCCCTATATGCCCCCTCCAAAGCGATTCGATGCGTTGGATCGGGCAACCAAGTTGTCGTAAGTACGGCATGGCGCTCTTCGAGCAATGATCGTGTCCCGTAGCCTGTTTCGAGGTTATCTGCGTCGTTGCGCGACATGACACCCCGAAGAGCCATTCCCCAGACGAATGATGGATGCAGGTCAACTTGCAACTCACCTTTCCAACCGCGTTCAGCTTCGTCGGTCCGAATATGATAGTCCTCGAGAAAGGCGGAGAAGGTCCTTTCTCCTGGAGCTGACGACGCACTGGCGCTGAGAGTGAGCAGTGGGGCCAGGTGCGCAAAACGAAGCGAGAGAGATCCATGCGGAGCAACAAATGGATCCCGTGTCGGCAGGATCATGGATGCAGACCATTCCCATGGACCGTACACTCGCGCCCATCCGGCCTGTACGGTAGTCGTGCTCGGGTGCAATCCCAGCGAGAAATCCGGGTTCGTCGACGAGTAGGAACTGTAGAAGTCTCTCCGGCCGATCAGAAGAAAGAGGGAGTCACCTCCGTCGGAGATCCCGACCCCTGCGGATGAACGACGCCCAAAGACAATGCTGCGCGTCTTCTCCGTCGATTGACGAAAAAGGTCGGAGTATTCTGCGAGGACAAAGGCCGACGCTCGCCAACCAGGTTCCCGTGTCTGAGACCGTGCCGGGTCCGAGGCGCAGACTGCCCATACACTCAGACAGAAGAAGAGCCTGAAGGTGAGGTTCTTCCCCGCTGTGCCCGCGCGACAAGCCCTGATTCAGGGCACAGTGACCGACACCGT
>CAYIHQ010000466.1:0-2604 GCA_964362905.1 uncultured Ignavibacteriaceae bacterium | reverse complement strand
AGTCGGGCACCGACCTCGTTCAGGCCTTCGTCGCCGAACAGAGCTTTGTGGACCAGAGGACGATCGGCGAAATCCCAGTAGTGGGTGTGGAGCTCGTTCGTCCTGCCAAATCCCGACAGGAACTTCCCGGCCTTGAGTTGAAATCCCGCCGGCAGCTTCCGGGTGGCCCAGTAGGCTTCCTCCAGATGCACATGTTCGGCCGAAATATGCAGTACGGCGAAAAGGTCGAAATAGGGGTCGACGACGGAATACAAACTCATTTCGGCATAGTTCAAGTTGAACCCCTCGTGGGGGGCGTCGTGCGCATGATGATGCCCGAAGCCCGGGAGGAAGGCGCTCTCCGCTTGATCATCCGACACGTTGCGGTCGAGATAGGAACCGTCGACGATCAACGAAATGTCGGGAACGAATTTCGCCTGGCTGAACGGAGAGCTTTGGCCCGATGGACTTCCCGGGATGTCCTCCTGGGAATATGCCTGCGCCATGGCGAAGAGGCACATCAAAACCCACGTCATTGATCGCACGGAAGCCTCCTCATGTCTGTTTGTTTTCGAATTGTCGCGTGACGGGTGTACCAACGACCGTTCTTCTATCCCATCCCGACATCCCGGGCATCCGTCACCCGACGGGAGCCATTTCATCGACCGAGCATCATCAACACGCCGCCAACAGCGAGTCCAAGAGCAAGGTTGATGAGTTTAACGACGACGAACGCCCGCCTCGAGTGCGCGAGCATGGGCAGCATGCCGTGGCCGTCCTGGACGATGGAACTGGCCAGGAGAATGCTGAACGGGATGGTCCCTTTGGCAAACAGGACGACAAACATCAGGTGCGGTCCCGATTCCGGGATCAACCCGATGAGCGACGCCACGCCGAGGACAGCCCACAGATTATCCTGAATGAGGCCTTCCAGGTGCAGTTGTTCAACGAGGAACTGCATGACAAGGAGCGTTCCCAGCGTCCAGAGAAAGATCCTCGGAACGTGCTTTCTGGCCACGTGATTCCACAAATGCTCTTCCAGGAAGTGGTCGGGAACGGTCGCGACGATGAAGAGTGCCAATCCGCTGACCAGGAGAATCGAGATGCGAACCCAGTTCCATTCCGGCGGACCGATTTGACCGATGGTCGTCGAGAGGACGAACAGCGTCAGGACCAACGTGAGGATCGTCCGGAAGGGCGAGAAGGACTTCCATTGGGCGAGGATCCTCCCCCGAGGAAAGCACTGACATGCTTCTTCCACGTGCACTGCGAGCTCTCCGCACGGCTCCGACTTCAGCAGGCCGAGCCGACCGGCCACCGCGTCTGTCAGGAATCCTGCGGCGACGCCGAGGATGAACAGGATACCCGTCAAGATGAGGGCTTCCTTCGGTATCATCGCCAGCATCACGAAGGTCTCATCTCCGCTGGTGGCCAGCATTGCCGCGACCACGGCCCCAAGCGACAGCATCCGATGCGAATACATGGCGACCACGATGAACGCCCCAAGGCATCCCGGCGTCACACCGAGGAACGCAGCGAAGAGATACTGGCGCCAGCGCGTCCGTGTCAGCTGTTGCTGCCAAGCGCCGCTCGTGAGGACGTTGACGTACTCGATCACCAGCATCATCACGAAGACGAAACCGGTGATCATCAACGTCTGATTGAACGTCTCAATGATCATATTCATCGACTAACTTTGTGTCTGCGGGAGGTTTTTCAGTGGAGTTTGTGCACCTGATCGATGAGCTGGCCCGCGAGGTACATGCTCACCGCTTTCTCCACGTCCGTCTCATCGGTAACGATCATTTCAATCCCACGTGCCCGCAGGTCCTCCCAGGCCTTTCGGCCCATGCCGTGGCTGATCACCACGGAACAGTCGCCGAGACCTGCGGCCACCGACTCGTGGGCATGGGGATCGCCGTGGCCGTGCTGGTGGTCGCCGTGTTGGTGGGTCTCGCCGCGAGCGTGTCGGGTGAAGGTGTTCGGCCTCAGAGATCGATCTGTGATCGTGCGGTCGAGGATCTCGAACACCGCGAAATACGGGCTCCTCCCGAAGTGCGCAGAGATGGTGCTGCCTTCCTCAGTTGCGACGGCGATCTTCATGGTCATACTCCACAATGTCTGTCAACACATGTGAGCGGTGAACGTCAGGTATAAGCGATTCGTGTCTGCTCGTCGGCGAGCGTCGGCCCGATGGCCTCCTGCCACTCGGGCGACTCCCACGTGCCAAGCCTCTTGTGGGTCTCGTAATACGTCTGCGGGATCGGGTGCGTGCCGAGCACCACCTCCATCCCGTATTTCTCCCGGATGAAATCCCGGAACTCGAACAGGTGAGGACATGGCGGGTAGCCGACGATAAATCCGGTCGCGAAATGGACGACCTCGGCTCCGTTCTTTTTCATCTCCGCCGAAGCGTATTCCACATTGCCGCCGGGGCATCCGTCACAGGTGGTATAGCCCACGAGGTCGACCGTCTTGCCCCGATAGATGCTGAAAGCACCGTCGCGGTTTCGCAAGGATCTGAAGCACTTCCCGCCTGCACACGTGTGATAGCGGTGACAGATGATGATCCCGATCTTCACTGGGTCGTTCATGATCGTCTCCATGTTTGCAGGGGATCAGAAA
>CAYIHQ010000465.1:0-2606 GCA_964362905.1 uncultured Ignavibacteriaceae bacterium | reverse complement strand
AGTGTTCTATTTGTATGACTTTATGTCAGTGACTAAAGGTTGTGGAGGATAATACCTTAATATTAACATCAAAATTAACGTAAAATGCTTGAAGTATTACTTTAACTACTGACAAAATGTCTGATTTATCTAAAAAGGTGACAAAATGGCAGTAAAATAAACAGTTATAATAGCATTATTGAATACTACTTAATGACAAACCTACCCACTGCTCAACCAACAGAGAAGAATAGTGAAGTAATCATAGGTTTATCCTACAATAACTTCAAAATCCTCAATTATATATCAGCAAGTTAGCAAAATGTACACTCTGCTAACTCACTGGCACCCTTTAATTAGGATGACTTCTAATACCACTCGCCCAGAGTATTATCAGGAAACTGCTTTGCGGATTTGTCAGTTTCTATTTTAACATTAATAATACAATAAACTCACTTAGACTTCTAAGTTATGACTCTAAATACACACCAACATAGTAAATATCATACTAAAATCATACTATAGAGCAATAATAGACTCCTAAGTTATGCTGATTGAAGAATAAAGTGATAGACATCTAAGTTATGAGAAAAATAAATATGCCCTCAAATGTAAAAGGGTAGGTTATTTTCCGTATATTTAATATATAAGAAAATAAATATTCAATCAGAAGCAACCCTTTGGTTATTTTTACGTCTTACTAATAGTTACAGTTATTACAGGTAGCCAATACCTATAGTTGAAACCAGTAATGGAAAATTGATATAGACCCTGTTGGCTTTGTAATGTGAAGTAGTGAAATAGATTAAAAGCTGTCCCCCAGTGAGGAAAGGTTAAGTGACAGATAGTTGAGAGATAAATACTCTCCCAAGGTAAAACTGGAAGTCCTGCTATATGATAGGATAACCTTTAAACCGTTTAATCAAAATAATTACAGCTTAACATTTTATTATAACAATGACTGAAATCCATAAAAACAAATGGATATTTTCAGTTCAATTGCTATAATCTAATATATAAATAATAGTTATACTATATATTACTGTATTCTTCCATTTTGCTAAAACAATAAATCCCTCTGTGTTCAATTGTACTCCCTGATTATAGTCAGATTCTATCTATTTCAATAGAACTTACAACTGGTTTCCCTTGGGAAGAAACAATGACACATTAATAAACGGCTCAGTTTCAAGTATTTAACTATATCTATTTAAGAACCTTAACACAAGAATGACTTGTAATTCACCGTTTAATATCAATAACATAAATAAACAGAATTGGCTTGGGTCTTACTACATCAGTAAAATGCGTTTCCCCTACTACTTCCCAACTAAGGTATTGTAGTATACTATTCTGTTTAATTGCAATAACTAAACATTCAGTAACAATAAGAACTTGATGTCCCACAAACATCATCTACATTGTTGTTATATAGTGGTTTTAACTGAATGTTATTACTTAATATCACATAGAACCACATGTCCATTAATTATAATGGTTTCAACTGGTTCATCACTAAAGATTATCTCAAATTTCTTCACAATAATAAAGTTTAAGAGTTTATATTGAATTGAAAATAAGGGGGAATTTCACCCCCAAAGTTCTTACATTTTCACAGCTTCGAGTACTGTACTCTTTGTGAATTCCACTGACTCTACTGTCTTGTATTCATTAACAGTAGCAATGGCAACACCTTCTTGTGTGATAAGTACATTGTAAGTGTCCAATGTACCATTCTGTGAACGCTTTCCAACAGGAAATGTATTCTTTGTGCCGTCTGCTTTAGAAGCACTGATGAAAGCACCATTGGGTCCAACAACCTTTGAGCAAGATGTGTAACCCAGCTCTTTTAAATAATCAATTAATTTTTTCATTTTGTGTAGCATACCAACTGGAAATCCTATCCAAATTGTATGGTAGGGGTAGTTAGATGCTCAACACTTAATACGGGTGGTTTTTGGGAGGTGCTTTACGTGTGTATAAACCCTTAATTTTTTTTAAAAATAAAAATTTACCCCTTTATAAGCCCACCAATCAACTCAAACCCCAAAGTGGACCAACAGTCCACTCAACAAGAGATCGTTGCTCTAATAGAAGCTAATAGCGTTTTATTGTCAATTCTGTTCTAATTCTAATACCTTACTATATTCTCCATCTATTATTGCGTATCACAATTTGCAATATTAAAATTAATCAAATTTTCAACATTGTTTATATTTAAGCTATATACCTGCAGACACTCCTGGCTTCAATATTTCACATTTAATATTTATTTTTCAAAAACCTAACAACCATAGGTTTTTTTACTTACCTTTGTCCAATGAAAGAATTAACAACAATGAAGGAGTTGATAGAGAAGTTTAAAATACAAGCAAAAGAAACTGAAGTTAGCTATGTACTTGATATTTCCAATCATGCCTTTTTATCAACAAAAATGAAAGAACTTGGTTTTCTGCAATCTTATATTGATACTACAACTAATATTAAAGAAGATAAATACACAATACTTAAATTTTAAACAATGAAAGAAACAAACATTAGAGATTTTATTAAAAATCACACAGTGAATGGTAGTGAAAATTACGTAATACATGAAGATGTAGAAAAAATAGTTGACTATCTCTATT
>CAYIHQ010000464.1:0-2614 GCA_964362905.1 uncultured Ignavibacteriaceae bacterium | reverse complement strand
GATTGGCATCTTCCCTCCGGGACCCTTGAATGCCATTACCGATGTCGCCGGAGTCGCGGTCGGACAGACGACGATCCGGGAGGGATCCGAGATACGGACCGGTGTCACGGCCATCCTGCCGCATGCGGGCAACCTTTTCCGCGAGAAAGTGCCCGCCGCGATCGTCGTGGGGAACGGATTCGGAAAATTGATTGGGGTCACGCAAGTACAGGAATTGGGACAGATCGAATCGCCGATCGCCCTGACGAATACGCTGTCCGTGTGGGACGTGGCCCGGGCCACCGCTCGCTGGATGCTGCAGCTGCCCGGAAATGAGGATGTCCGCAGCATCAATGTCGTCGTCGGCGAGACGAACGACGGAGCGCTGAACGATATCCGGGCCATGGCCGTGAGGGAGGAGCATGTCTGGTCAGCTCTTCGGACGGCTTCCTCCGGTCCCGTAGAAGAAGGCTCCGTAGGGGCCGGAACAGGCACGGTCTGTTTTGGGTGGAAGGGAGGGATCGGTACGTCGTCTCGCGTGCTGCCCCTGTCGCTGGGTGGCTTCACGGTCGGAGCTCTGGTCCAGACGAACTACGGTGGCGTACTCGAGATCGCCGGCGTGCCCGTCGGGCTTGAACTGGGCCGCTATGCCTTTCGTGACCAGGTGGAATCCGGTGACGGATCCTGCATGATCGTCCTCGCCACCGACGCGCCTCTCGATGCACGTCAGTTGGAGCGTCTTGCCCGGCGTGCCCCGTTGGCGTTGGGAAGGTCCGGCTCAGCGATGAGCCACGGGAGCGGCGACTACGTGGTCGCGTTCTCCACGGCTCGGAGCGTGCGCATGACGGGAGTACCTGTCGATACGATCCCCCGGTTGCACGATGAAGCGCTGAGCGCCCTCTTTCAGGCCGCCGTCGAGGCGGTCGAAGAATCCATCGCGAATTCGTTGCTGAAAGCGGAGTCCGTGACCGGCGTACGGGGACGCACCGTGGAGGCGTTGCCCGTCGACCGTGTGAAGGAGTTGTTCAGGAAGTACGGCCGGACGGAGCGTCCGGCGGAGTAGAAGAACTGCCGCACCCACCCTTCATCCTCCACAACCCACCCCGCGTCACCCAGATTCCCAGAAGCGCGGCAAGATAGACTGCGAGGTCATGGTTGCGTCAATCGCCGCTTCGCGCTGCCGTCGGTTCGCATCAGCCACAGGCCGCCGTCATCAGCGGCTGTGCGTGTGTACACGACCCACCGACCGTCTGGGCTCACCGCGGGATAATCACCTCCATCGAATGTGAGCTGGTGCAATTGGAGGTTCCCCAGCGTCACCGACCAGACGTTCGCGCGCCGGTCGATCGGTTTGCTGCCGAATAGCACGGTCGCTCCGTCCGGTGTCGGCACAAAGAATCCGCTGTCATCCGTCGTCCGCAACGTGAAGAGGTCCCGGGTCAGCAGAGAATCCACGTCGGCGCGTTCGAGCCGGAATGCAGTGGATGAAGGTTCCGCCTGAACCACGCCAATCAGGATCGACCGAGTTCCCGGGAACCACTGGACATACGAGCCGGCGATCGCCACCGTCCTTTCGACGCCGGAAGCAAGGTCGAGCGCGACCACGCCGTCGCGAATGAAGGCCAGCGTGCGTCCGTCGGGGGACCATGCCGGCCGGATGCTCCTGGGCCCGTTCACGAGGACGCGCAAGCTCTCAGAATTGACACTCCGCGCGAGGATCTGTCCGAGTTGGTAGAAAGCGATCCATTGGCCGTCGGGCGACCAAGTTCCGCCGCCCACGTCACCCGCGTGGAGAAGTTGGAGATTGCCCCCGGACGTATCGACCGACCAGATGCCAACGGAGCCAAGATCGGTCCTTGTGAAAGCGACACGGTCGCCGGAGGGGGACCAGAACGGCCGCGTGTGGCGATACGCCCATTCCTCAAAAGGAGGGGATGTGGTCGAGTCGCATCCGGCCGCAAATGCGGCGGACAGCACGAGAAGATAGAAGATCGGACGGCGGCGCACGAGGGCCTCCGCGAAGGGATGGTCAGGCCGGAACCGTTTGCTCGCGTTCCATCAGATGGATGAACTGAGCGAACAGGTAATCGCTATCGTGGGGACCCGGCGAGGCCTCGGGATGATACTGTACGCAGAAGATAGGCAGTTCCCGGTGCCGGAATCCTTCGTTGGTGCCGTCGTTGAGGTTCACGTGGGTGATCTCGAGAGATGCCTGGTCCAGCGACTCGGCGTCGACCGCGAAGCCATGATTCTGTGAGGTGATCTCAATCTCGTCCGTGAGGAGGTTCTTCACCGGATGATTTGCGCCCCGGTGGCCGAACTTCAGTTTGAACGTTGTACCGCCGAGTGCGAGGGCGAGGAGCTGGTGGCCGAGGCAGATGCCGAAGATGGGCTTCTTGCCGACAAGCTTCTTGATGTTGGCGATGCCGTATCGGACCGCGGCGGGGTCGCCTGGGCCGTTTGAGAGAAAAACGCCGTCGGGCTGGAGCGCGAGCACGTCCTCAGCCGGGAATGAGGCGGGGACGACGGTCAGGGAACATCCGTACGAGGTCAATCGCCTCAGAATGTTGTGTTTCACGCCGTAGTCGTAGACCACCACGTTCCAGCGCTTGCCGTTCATCCTCACGCGCGCATC
>CAYIHQ010000463.1:0-2618 GCA_964362905.1 uncultured Ignavibacteriaceae bacterium | reverse complement strand
TGCTGAACCACCGGTTCCACCTGCGCGCCAGTTCCAGTCCGCCGGTCAGCAGCAGTTCATCGCGGTCATCGGTGTTCATCGTATCCGGGGTATCGTACCGCAACAGATTCGATGAGACCGACACCGAGATGTCCGTGTCGTCGTCGAGTGGGATTCCGCTCCGCAGGGAGAGAACCACTCGCTGGGATTGATTGCTCCTCCGACGCGCCTGACGCCGTTGCTCGTCCGCGGACAGAGCGTCCTCCCCTTCCCGTTCACGGACGTCATGGGCTTCCTCTCCTCGGATCAGCCCCATCGAGGCAACCTGCAACCAACCTCGGGAGGGTTCCCATACAAGGCGGCCCGCGACATCGAATTGCAGGAGGCGGATCTCCGTCGGCAACGGCACGCTCGCAGCCGTGACGCTGGAGAAACTGCGATCGACCGTACGGTGGCTCCATCCGGCGTCGAGCGATCCCCGAAGGCCCGGTGCAAGGGCAAGCCACACGGAATTGCGAACCACCACCACGTCCTCGTCGCGCCGGAACAATCCCGGGGGCCCGGGCGGCCCGCCGATGATAGTACCCGTGCTGATGGTCGGAAGGTCGCGGCGCTGCGTCCGGTAGGCGGCAGAGAGGGTGTACTCGGAGGATTCGCCGAACTGACGGCGCACCACCATCTCCACCTCACCGTCGGACGGCTTTCGTTCACCCAGGTTGGTCGATCGCCACGAACCGCGGCCGTTCCATGTGATCTCCTCCCATGTCGCCGCTGGTACTTCGGCGGCAAGCCAGAGGGACGGCCCGTCATCCCTCATACCCTGTTGCCGATTCCATTCCCACCCCGCCAACCCGAATAGCATGGCCCGCCCTGGATCTCCCGCACGCAGGCCTCCGAGGATGCGATGTTGCGCCAACTCCCCCAGTTCGATCGATGCGGGACCCGCGACGACCGAGGAACTCTCACGCACCACGACGGCCCATTGCGGTACAAGCAACCGCTGGAGATCGAATCCTCCCTGATACTCATCCTGACGCAAGGAGAGCTGCGAACGAATGAGGCGGGAACGGACATGCTGGCGGGCTTCGACGATCCAGGGTCCCGCACCGGTCTCGATGTGGCCGTCTGCATTCCACGTGTAGGTGTTGAGCAGACGCTCGAACCGCAATCGTGCCTGCGAAACCGAATCACCCAGGGCCGTCGCCGACCAGGCCATGGGTACTTCCTGCGCCGACGCCGGCACGCAGCAACCGAGCAGGAAAGCTGTCGCTGTCGCCCGGAGTCTCATGGGTCAGGTCCACACGCGCTGAAATAGATTTCGAAACGCCACTTCGTCGATGCACGTCGCCAACGCATGCTGCCTGGACTGTGTCCGTCCGGGCGATGCGGATGTCATGCCGCGAACGATTCCGGAGCCGGTTGCAATTGCGATCGTGACGGAACGCGTGGCAAGGATCCCAGGCACAACGGCTTCCGCGACCGCGATCGGATCATGCAGATACGCGCCTCGGAATCCTTCGGTCGCGAGATGGTAATCCATGGTTCCCCTGACCAGAGCCCGCATCCAACGGGTCGTCGACCGGCGCGTTCGGCGGATCATTTCATCCCACATCAACGTCAGTTGTTCCGTCACATCGAGCGGCACGACCAGAAGACGTCGTGCATGCCTGGTGACCTCCTGGACGGCATGCGGATCTACATAGTAGTTGAATTCCGCCACGGGCCCCGTGTTGCCGGGCACCGTGAATGCGCCTCCCATCGTGATGATCCTTCCGACGGAACGCATCGGACCCGGGAAGAGGCGAAACGCATGGGCGATGTTCGTCAAGGGGCCGACAGCGACAATCGTCAACCGACGACCGTACGCACGGGCCTGGGCGGAGATGAACCGGGCTGCCTCGAGTGGATCGGTTCGTATCGCTGGCGCTGCCTTCCCGGTCAAGGTCCCCAATCCCCCGACGCCGTGGACCTCGGGAGCAGTGACCAGGGGCAAACGCAGCGGCCGCGAGGCCCCGGCGACAACGGGAGGGGACGGGGCGATGCGAAGCCGGCGGACCACTTCGTGCACGTTTCTCGTGCATCGGTGGACCTCGACGTTGCCGGCGACGGTGGTGATGCCCACGACCCTGATCTCAGGCGAACGCAACGCCAAGACGAGAGCCAGCGCGTCGTCGACGCCGGTATCGGTGTCGATGAGGACCGGCCGCGGGATCATGTGCGAAGAATGTCGGTGCGGGAATAGGCCGCGTGGAATCCGAGATGCTCGGCCGCCTTGGCGGTGGACAGCAAAGACTGGCGGCCCGGAAGCGCAACGGGGTCCAGGTGCACCTCGGGATAGAATTGCTCCACCAGCGCTCGCGTCGGCAGGTCGGTCCACTGATCCTTGGCGGCGATGAAGAATGCTTCGTGCTGGCCGAACATTGGGGCCTCGATCGCGCGGCGGATCCCCTGACAGACGTCGAGGACATGGATGTACGCCCACAGGTTCTTCGACCAGCGATCGTATTCCCGCACGAGCATGCGGTAGTGTCCGATCTCCGACGGCTCCGGCACCCAGATCCAGGGGGCGCGCAACGAGATGGTTTGCATGCCGTACGTCCGCGCGTACGCGGCGCACAGCATCTCTCCCGATACTTTGC
>CAYIHQ010000462.1:0-2622 GCA_964362905.1 uncultured Ignavibacteriaceae bacterium | reverse complement strand
CAGCACGCTTCCTCCAGGGCTCTCCGGAACGATGCTGCATCCGGAGACGCATGCGCCCGGCGCACCTCCAGCCATGGACCGAGCGTGACGAGGTCCTGAAACTCCGGCAATCGAAGCCAGAACTCTTCTCGCGTGCCGTGGAATGCGAGGCGGCCCGATTGGAGGATGGCGACACGGTTGCACGCAAGGACAGCGGGGTGCAGGCACGTGTCCGCAACGATCACCGCGAGTCCAACGGGCCTCCGCAGGAGGAAGCGCGTGAGCGCATCAAGCCGGTCCTGGTCGAGGGACGCGGCTGGCTCGTCGAGGAGCAACAGGGAGGGTCGAGCGACCGACATGATCGCAAGCGCGACCGACTGAGTCTCGCCGCCGGAGAGCGTGCGGGGGTCCCGGTCGAGCAGAGGAACGATGTGCAATGCCTCTGCGATGGTCCGAACGGCTTCCTCCCAGAGTTCCGATGGCACCTGTGCCTGACGCAGCGTCAGTTGGCACTCCTCACGCACGGTCGGCACGAATCCCGAGAAGACATGCCGCGCATCCTGTGGCACCATCGACACCGAGGGGAAGGCCGTCCAGGTCTTGGAGCCGAACGATTTGAGATCATCGACGACGATGGTTCCATCCACGCGGGCGTGCTCTTGGGCATGCATCAGGCCGGCCAGGGTCAAGAGGAGCGTCGTTTTGCCGGAGCCGGATGGCCCAAGCACGGCGAGGCTTCCTCCGGAGGGCATCTCCAGCGTAATGCGATCCAGTGCCGGGGCTCGGCCTCCGGCAAAGTGGACGCTCAAATGATCGGTGGCAAGAAACCGGTCCATTGGAGTATCCACACGATGAGCAGGAGCGCCGCGATCGCAAAAAGTGCGACCGCGATGCGGGGAAAGAGAGTTGGGGGATGGTCCAAACGGATGGGGTCGGTCAAACCCCGCAACTGGAGGGCGGTGGCCCGCTCCAAAGATCCCTCGAGGGTTCGCAAGACCAGGGGTGTCAGGAGGTAGCGCAAAGCCGCGATGCGTTTGAGGTACCCGCCAGAGAAGTCGACGCCCCGTGACAGTTGCGCGATACGTGCCTGTCGGATCGATCTCGGGAGTTCTTCGATCAAGTGGAGGGACAGAAGAACGGCGATCGGGAGACCGATGGGAAGGCGGAGCCGGGAGAGCAGGCCGGCGAGTTCGAGGGCCGGGAGCGGGAGCAATACCACGAGCACTCCGTTGAGCAACAAGATGGCCCGTAGCGAAGTCACAAGCCCCAACTCCATCCCGTCCGGCGAAAGAGGTGGTAGTGGCACCTCCATCCGGGGAGCCGGACCAAAGGCGCCTTGGATGACCACGGACAAGAAGACGAAGACCACTGAGTACGGCTGAAACCTGGTCCAGACCGCTCGTCGGGAATAGGACGCCGGTGTGAAAACGGTTGGCGCTACATAAGGCAGCAGCCACACAACGGCGAGAAGCAGGGCTTGGGGAATGGGGGGCAACGCGAGTGAGCAGGCCAGGACAAATGCTCCGGTCGCAAGTCGAACGTCCCGGATCATGGGATCTTTGGCCGGTGGTGTGGTCGGAAACGGCGGACAACCCTCTCCGGAAGGTCCTGCAGAAGGCCCGCCACCAATACGTAGCTGATGATCTTGTCGGGGACATCCGTCGTCAGCCCCTGGAGCCACGTGCTCTGCAGAAGGCCGAAGCCGGAGCCACGGTAAAGAGCGACGATCAGGTCGGTTCCGGCGACCGTGACCCCGCCGAAGACATACGCGGAAATGGGAGCCGATACGGTCGCCGCGATCGCGCCCTGCAACAGACCCGCCATCGAGGCGGTGACGGGGGACGAGAATGCCCGGAGACGAAACGCCGTCGCTGAAATGCCTGCTACGATGATCCCGACCGGGGCGAAGAACAGCATCGCAGGGCTCCCGAGCGTTGCCGCGATGACATTCCCGGATACGGCCGCCACGGCGGCTGGACGAAAACCGGCCAATGCTGCGCAAAGGATCGTACCCACCATGTCGAGGTACAGCGGGATCTTGAGAGCCGTTACGACCTGCCCCATGGTGACATTGAGGGCGATCGCAAACGCGATGAGTGAGAGGACCGGTCCGGAGAAACCGGATGAGGTATGGGAGGAAGGCATCGTTGGCGATCCCGGGACCCGATGTGCTGGCGACTGATCCCAGGAGCCTCGGAATGAGGTTCAAGCCCGGAAGAGCAGCACCGCCGGGTGTTCGAGCAGCTGTCGCAGGTCCTGGAGGAATCGGGCGGCGACCGCGCCGTCGATGATGCGATGGTCCGACGAAAGCGTCAGCTTCATCGCGTGGCCGACAGCGATCTGACCGCCCTTGACGACCGGTTTTTCGACGATGGCTCCGACCGCAAGGATCGATCCCTCGGGCGGGTTTACGATCGCAATAAAATCGTCGACGCCGAACATGCCAAGGTTGCTGATCGTGAAGGTGCCACCCGAGTATTCGTCGGGCTTCAGCTTTCGATTCCGCGCACGCTCGACGAGATCGCGCAACTCAGCGTTGATCTGCTCGATCCCCTTCTGCTCGCAGTGACGCAGGACCGGTGTCACAAGGCCCTCGTCGAGCGCCACAGCCACCGAAATGTGCGCAAATCCGTAATGTCGCGA
>CAYIHQ010000461.1:0-2624 GCA_964362905.1 uncultured Ignavibacteriaceae bacterium | reverse complement strand
ATCATAATATGGATTTTCTCTATCCAGTGAAAAAAGTCGATATGCATTTCACAGGAACACCAATTAAACCGATGTATTTCTGGGGTATGCAGGAAGTTTCAGAAGACCAATATAACTTTATCAAAAATGAGTATTCAAAACTTAATATTGAAATACGCGAAAACCATTATTCGAATGAAGGAATCCTCGAAAAAGCAAGAGCTCTCAATTCAGAAATACTCCCTCAGCTACAACTTACTGTTTAGAACAGGTTTAGATGTCAAACAAGGAAAGCTATTCAAAACTCTACGGGATGGTCTCCGAAGGAAAATCAGAGAACACGGATTCGTTCAAGAAGATAAACGACTTGGAAGAATTACTCAGTCTTTACCCGGACACTTCTCAGTTATTAGAAAATCTCTTATTGATGAATTAACTATCCATGAACCACTACTCAAATATTCAGACGATTGGTGGAGAATAGTAAATTCTGGACTACCAAATATCATAGCAGAAGCTAAGAAAGATAAAAATTCCCGGAGACTGATGGTATTTAATGATCAAGATTATCAGTCAATATTTCAGTGTTTTACGTCATTTCAATTCGTCTACACAGAAAGAAAGAAGTTTGATATGTATGTTTATCAACGATCCTCGGATCTCGATAAACTTCATGATGATCTGATATTCTATACAGCTATAGCTAGATTCTTTCAGAGAAATGTAATGATTCCTGTCACTAAGATTGTAATAATTTTTGGTCATATTCACTATGGAACAGGCAAAATCAAAAAATAAAATTCTTCACACATGTAATACTAAAAACGGAATCATCATTAAATATGAAGATTCCAGTAGTATTGTCAAGACGATAGAAATGTCAGTTTCTTGGTATTTTGCTATCAAAAAAACCGATGAAGAAAAACTAAAAAATTCCGTAAAGAATACTGTGAGCCGAATAGAGATAGATCCTAAATTTCCAGACTATCTAAAAATCTACCCTGAATTAGAAAAAGATAGACGAGGAAAATTTATTCTTTTTCTTGAAGAAAATGGAATTGAAACATTTGAAGGAGATCTAATGGATGATAAAAGATGGTATATTGACAAAGAAATAGAAATTGCTTCTACCTATAGGAAACTATATTTTGATATCGAGACAGATGATACGATAGAGAAAATTGAAATCGGACAGAGTAGAATACTTAGCTATGCTGCAGTAGACTCTGATGGGAAAAAATATTTCTCTAAAATAAGCGAACACACAGATGGAGCAGAACGGGAACTCTTAGGCAGATTTTCTAAACTTATAGAGAACTACGATCTTCTTCTTGGCTGGAATTCCTCGGGTTTTGATGTGCCTTATCTGAAAACAAGAATGAAACTTCTTGATGTAAGATGTGATTGGAAGATGATAGGAAAATTTGATCTTCTAAAAAGATTCAGACATATCTTCAGGTTTGATTCCCATATCAGATCTTTTTCTCTGGAATTTATTGCTCAGCACTTTCTAGAAAAAGGAAAAATAGGACGTAGTGAAAAAGTTATTGATCTCTGGAAATCAGACCCAAACAAACTTAAGCGATACAATATCGAAGATAGCATTTTAGTAAAGGAATTAGATGAAAAACTAGGTGTCTCAGAGATGATGATCCGACAGGCAAATTGGTGCGGCGTCCCCGCCACTCAATTTGGACTATATACTATTATAGATGCTCATATCATGAAGACTGCTCACCGGCATGGTCAGTTCTGTAAAACATCAGTCAGAGCTATTAAAGAAAGAAATAGAGATAATGAACGAGGTAATGAGAATCCTAGCGATACTTCTTCAGAAAAAGGAGGTAAGGTCGATAAAGCAAAATACTCAGGTGCTATAGTCTTAGACCCAATAAAAGGCGTTTATAACGGAGTCCATGTCTTCGACTTTAAAGGCCTATATCCTTCAATGATGAGAACATCAAATATAGGATATGATACGCTCAGAAACGAAGCTAATACGCAAAACGGTAGGTTCATAGGTAATCTTAACCGTATTATTAACCCGGGAACGCAGCAGATACCTAGAAAGACCGGAGAAGTACGACCTACTTATTTTGAGAAAAACCCGTCGGTTATCAATCTAGCAATCACCGAACTGATTACGAAACGATCCGAATATAAAAAACTTAAACTTAAAATGATAGAAGAAGGCACAAATAAAGGACCTTTATGGGAAAGGGTTGTGTCTGATGAAATCATAGTTAAGGAACTTTCTAATTCTACTTATGGGATTATGGGTCTAGAATATGGAAGATATTTTTCAGTAGATGTAGCCGAAAGTATTACCTTATTTGGTCAATGGTGCATACTTTTTGCTAAACAATTCTTCGAAAATGAAGGTTATCAGGTTATTTACGGGGACACTGATTCTGTTTTCGTTCATACACCTGATAAATTTAATATCGAAGAAATGAAATCAAAATTTCATACGGTCTTGAAATCAGAACTAAAAAATAAATACAATATAGATGAAAATTTCATAGAACTTGAATTTGATAAAAAATACAAAACCCTGATTCTTATAGAAAAGAAAACCTATGTGGGTCATGTGATAAATATAGAAGGAAAAAAGACAGACGATATCTATGCTAGAGGTCTAGAAT
>CAYIHQ010000460.1:0-2624 GCA_964362905.1 uncultured Ignavibacteriaceae bacterium | reverse complement strand
TAAAAATGGCTGGCAAGGCCAGTAAAATCAAGGGATAAATTTTAATTTGCGGAAATTGAAAATTGTGTTAAAATATAAGAGCAACATATTGTGTGAGCCAGGTGACTCTCAGGGGATGATACCTTACCATCCTGGTTACCTGGCTTTTTTTAATTTATTAGCTACTTCAACTATTCCAGCTTCTTTTTGGATTAGCATCCCACGATAAAAATTCCCGAAAGTTATTAAAGCACTCGCTAAAATTTAGATAGCGTTGATACCTTTTTTGGCTTTTAGTCATTTTCCTAATAATTCCCATATCTCCATATTCAACATGGCTAGTCGGATGTGCATTATATATCACCCCGGGCTTGTCACAGTCGAAATTTACTCCTATATAATTCCCTCTATCCTCTGCAATAATTCCGGGTTTACTGTACACTGTAACACGCCTGCTTATGCACGCAGGTACTCTGTAAGTTTGTTGGACATATTCACAATTCATAATTTTCACCCCCTCATGATTTTTTAATCCTCAAAAATAAATTTGTAAATCTGATTGACAATTATATATAATATGATAGTATTATGCAAGTAAATTATTAAATATTTTAGGAGATTATACATATGAAACTATTAGAGTGTAAATGCAAGCGTTGCGACAAGAGCTGGACACCCAGGAAGCTGCCTGCGGAAATTGTACAGTGTCCACGGTGTACTTCAAGGTTGTGGAACGTAGCCCGCAAGGTGACACATGACAAAACAAAATAATGATTATGCCGAACAATATAAAAATCCTAAATGGCAGAAATTGAGATTAAAAATATTAGACCGAGATGGGTGGGCATGCCAGAAATGCGGAGATGATGAATCACAATTACAGGTTCACCATAGGCGATATATTTATGGCAAAAAAGTATGGGATTATTCTATGGAAGAATTAATAACGCTTTGCAATGAATGCCATGAAGAGGAAAAAGATTGTATGAAAATACATATGGAACTATTTATAGGGATTTTAAAAACAAAACTGTTTTCTAGTCACGTAAATGATTTGGTTTGTTCTCTGGGTTGGTTATTATATCAAGACCTGCATCATCCAGATATATTAATTAGTGCGCTGGGATGGGTTATTAATCATAAGTTCGATGAAAATATAATGACACCATATATGGATCATTTGACAATTGAAGGTAATAAAAGGAGGGCCTTATGCGGGCAAGAAACATAAAGCCTGGATTCTTCCTCAATGAAAAGCTTGCAGAATGTGACTTTAAAACTAGATTATTATTTATTGGCCTTTGGTGTTATGCGGATCGGGAAGGTCGTTTTGAATGGATACCGAAAAGAATTGAAGCCGCTATTTTCCCTTATGATAAAAATGTTAATGTTGAAAAATGCCTATGTAATTTAATGTCATTACATTTAATTACATTGTCAACACATGGTAACACAAAGGTTGGATATATAGAGAATTTCAAAAAACATCAAAAACCACACCCACACGAGGCACAAAGCGTGCTTCCTGAAAAACTTGCCGTAACTCCTTGTGAACAAACAGTGCCGTTACATGTAATGACATGTAATGACATGGTCGGACAATGTAGCGCTGATATTATAAATGATGATATTATAAATGATGATATTAGGAAAGAGGATACACTGATACCTCAAACATCTTTGGCATTCCTTTGGAACGCCGTCTGTGTGCATTTACCAAAAGTAATATCTCTATCTGATAAAAGAAAAAAACAAGAGAAGTTAAGATTATCGGAAAGACCTATAGAGAAGTGGAAAGAAGTATTTATTCAAATTAATAATTCTGAATTTTGTAAGGGTAATAATAATACAGGATGGAAGGCCACTTATGATTGGATAATCTCGAATACTGATAATTCTTTAAAAGTTTTGGAGGGTAAATACAATGGACAAAAGAAGAAGATTGAAACAACCGAAGAGCGTGACAGGCGAATGTATGAGGATATGAAACAACGTTTAGGAGGACAAATCAATGGAAATGACGGAGATAATCAAGCAGGTTAATAGGCTGTACGACAACTACAATGCTGATACACACCAAGAAATAAGAGGGGCAAAGATTGAGTTTTTAAACAGGGAACTATCTAAATACAACACAAAGGCTTTTATTATCGCTTGTGATAGCATTCTAGCCGATGAAAATATTAAGAAATTCCCCTCTTTATCGCAAATCAAGAATTACATTCCCAGGGGCGATAGCAAGGAAACGCAGGAGTTCTGCGATAAATGCGAGCGTACAGGATATTACAACGTCTGGCAACGTCGGGAATCAATCGGCAAGTATTATGATTTTGCTTATCGATGCCCTTGCAACCACACAACCATGCAAAATATTCCTGCCCTGGATGCCTCAATGATACCTGTTAGGGCACATAATCCGTTTCCACCAACTGATGCAAGGCATAATGATTTTAATAATCAAAAAAAGCCGTGGAATTATCAACGGCTGGACAAGGAGACATTTAAGGCGCTGGCGTATTCTCACAAGATGAAGGATGTATTAAAATCAGTAAATTAACAGGGAAAGACAGGAGGCTGAAGAATGGATGAAAAAACGAGGGGAATATTAAGGGCTATAATCGAGGAACCAACCGGCACGCCTGATG
>CAYIHQ010000459.1:0-2626 GCA_964362905.1 uncultured Ignavibacteriaceae bacterium | reverse complement strand
CGTCAGCCGTTGCACTGCCGGTGGCGATGAATGCGCTGCAGTAGCCGGGGGCCCGGTTGTTCATGGAGTCCGCTTTGATCTTGTTCGCAAGGTACGGCAAATAGTACGAGGCGAGTTCGATGTTCCCGTTGAGGGCCGTGATGTCGATGTGGTCGTAGGAATATCCCCTGGCCTTGAGACCCTCCACGATGCCCTGGATCTCTTCCTGGTATTCCTTGTCCAGCTTTGGCCAGAACATGCGCTCGGCAGCTTCGCGGAAGAACGACCACTCCTTTTTTAACGATCCCTGGAAGTAGAATGCGTACATCCGCAGCATCTCGTCGATCTCGGGAGCGACAAGATATCCGTGCTGGAAACCGATCTCCCCTGGCGTTCCTTCCAGATGGACATAGATCCAGCCATTCCGATCTTCGCGGCTGGACTTCGCCAATCGTGGATCATCGGCCAGAAGCGTCGTAGCACCCACAACAAACAGAGTGATCAAAGAGAGAGTCTTCATGGAGTCCTCATATTGTACATGTTGGGGAATATACCGGACCCAGCCGGGGAAGGCAATTCAGCTGGGTGATCTTGATTCACTGAATGCCGAATTTCTGCAAATTTCAAGCATGTTTCTTGTTGAATGTAAATATAACTTGACATTATGTAAGGTCGACTTTACATTAACCCTGAGAGAAGCCTCGACAGAGTATCGGTTTGGTCTCGCCGGGACTCGCTTCCAACACCAGTATGCTTTCGGAATTCGGCGCTAGTTCTGTGGGAATGCTGAAATGAAGACGAACCTGAGAAGACTGAGATTCGAGCGAGAAGAGAAAAGTCAGCAGCAACTGGCCGACCTTGCTTCGGTCTCCCGTCAGACGATTATTGCCATCGAACGCGGCGACTACAATCCATCCGTGAAGCTGGCATTGCTGCTTGCCCGAAGCCTGAACACAACCGTCGAACAACTCTTTGAGCTTGAGGAAAGCGACCATGCGTAAACGAGACCCGATCTTCTGGGCAGCCACCGCCATTTTCGTGCTCTCGCTTGTGCTTGGGGGCACCGTCCACGAAAGTGCGCTCCTCCTGATGGCCTTCTCGTATCTCCTCCGCCCGACGCTCTACGCTCTCGGACTGGCGCGACGATACGCCGATGAGCGTCAACTGACGATCCAGTTCCGGTCCGGGAACATTGCTTTCACGATCCTGGTCACCGGCATCATGATCCTCGCTGCAGACCGTGAGATCAGGGGCGAGCCTGCGGATGCCTTCTACGCCCTCTTATGCATCGGACTGGCGGCGAAGGCACTTGCCAATCGTCTTCTCGGAAAGGACTGGCGGCCGACCGGCATCACCATCGTCCTCGCCGTCGCCGCCCTGATGACCCTGTTCGGACTCATCGAAGAGGGACTCAGCTTTGGCGGCTTCATGCATTCGCTCCCCGGGCTCCTCCTCGCAGCGGTCGGCGTGACGGGTTTTCGATACCCACGGGTCGCCGGGATCCTCACCGCAGCGGCTGCCTGTTGCGCCATCTACTTCTTCCAGTTGCTTACTCTCCGCCAGCTTCCGACGTTTCTGCTCCTGGCCGTACCGCTCTTCATCGCAGCCATCTGTCTGTACTTCGGCAAGGAATCGGACGAGGCTCCCAGGCCGGCGGCTTAGTCCGCAACGGAGCACGTCATCACACTATCACTATCGGAGGATCCCATGCTCACCCGCACCAACATTGCCACGGTTGCCATGCTCATCCTTGCCATGTCGCCAGCGCTGATGGCACAGGGAACCATTCGCGTCGGCACCTTCGACTCACGCGCCGTCGCCATTGCGTACGGACAATCGGCCGCCTTTGGCACGGAGATGAAGCAACTCATGGCGGATTTTCAGAAGGCCAAAGAGGAGAAGAACGAGAAGCTCGTCGCGGAGCTTGAATCGAAGGGCCAGACACAGCAGAAGCTTCTGCATCTGCAGGGATTCAGCATCGGTTCAGTGTCTGAGATCCTCGCAAAATACGACGACGCTCTGAAGGCCGTGGCCAAGGAAGTGAACGTCGCGGCAATGGTTTCCCAGTACGAACTGCTCTACCAGGGCTCAGGCGTCGAGACTGTAGACCTCACCGAAGCGTTGGTGAAGAAGATCAACGATTCGCCGAGGGTGATCGGCATGCTCGGGGAGATCAAGAAGAACAAGCCATTGCCGATGATCGAGGTGCTGGGGATGAAGGACGAGCACTGATTTCATCCTTCTTCATCTCACCAAGACCATCCGTTTGACGTCGACGAATCCGCCGATTGAGCCGTCCGTTGAAATCGCTTCCAATCGATACAGATACACCCCGCTCGCCATCCCTCCCTGCCATGTGGCCGTGTGGAAACCGGCCGCTAGTTCCCCGTCCACGAGCGTGGCGACCTTCTGACCGAGCATGTTGTAGACCGAAAGGCGCACGATGCTGCGGGCCGGGATGTCGAACCGGATTTCCGTTGAAGGGTTGAACGGATTGGGATGGTTCTGGAACAGCGCGAAGGTATGCGGTACCGCCGCGTCTCCTTCGACCGACGTCGTGCCGCCCGTGCGGAATTTCCAATATCCTGTCCACCAGCTGGTCAGCGCCGCATTCTTCGCACGCACGCCCCACAAGTAGGTCGTCTTC
>CAYIHQ010000458.1:0-2630 GCA_964362905.1 uncultured Ignavibacteriaceae bacterium | reverse complement strand
CCAAGACGCCAAGACTCATGAGACCTTTCTCCCATCCCCTCGACTCGCTCCGCTCGCTCGGGGCATGCTTCCATCTCATCATCTTACATCTTATGTCTTACCTCTTACGTCTTACAACTTACATCTCTTCTCACACCTCTCCGCTCTCCGTCGTCCCGACCCAATGTGACGCGTACGCCGCCCCGAAGAGGATCAAACCGGCGACGGGGAGGATCAACAACGCTGCGGTCCGAAGCGAGGATGGGTTTGTCGGGTCGAGCGTGACGGCGAAGGCCGTCGGGACGCCCCCCAGGAGAGACCCTGCGGCAAACGTGACGAGGCGGTTCTTCGTCGGTAGTCCGTGGTAGAAAAACATGCTGCCCACGAGCCCTTCCCAGAACCGGTGGTCTTCCGGGCGGGTCTGGTGTCGCCATTTGATCACGAGATACACCGTCACGGTGCTCCATACCAGTCCGTACCATCCGAGGAACAGGATCCAATACACATCGACCGGCGCCGCATACTCCGGAACTGTGAGGGCGAGTTCCAGCCGGTGCGCGAACAGAACGCCGACGATAAGGGCGGACCAGAAACTGCACGAGAGTCGCGATCGATCCCAGGCAAATGGAGGGAGAAAGCGTAGAAGCGCGTCGAGGCCCTTCCCTACGGCGGCAGGAGCACGGTCGGTTCGGCGCCACCGTCTGAGTTCGCGAACTATCCACGGCGCCAGGAGCGCGAGTGCGCTGAGAGCGAGCAGCCGGCCCTGGAGGATGTCAGACCGGGTGAAGAACCAGGAGATGATGATCCACAACGTGAACACCTGCACTTCGTCGCGGTGCCACCAGGCGAAACGGGAATGAATGGAGTTCGACATGCGAGAGGGGGTGTGCAGGAGGGAGCGGGGCCGAAGATGCCAATGCCCGGCCGCTCGAGAACGACCGGGCACTCTTCCGGTGTCAGGGTGTCAGAAGCTCTCCACCGCCCGCTCGACGGTCTCATACTCCTTGAAGACCTTGACGAGCTGCGTGATGACGAAGAGGCTTTCCACCTTTTCCGTTACAGAGGCGAGACGAAGGTCGCCCCCCTTGTTCTTGACGGACGTCAGCGCAGCGATCAGAGTCCCGAGTCCCGTGCTGCTGATGTACCGGACGCCGCCGAGATCGAGGACAATATTTGGCGTGCTGCCATCGATGAGGATCTTGATCTTCTGGCGGAGGTTCGCCGTTTCCGGCTCGCCCATGAGGTCGCCCTTGAGTGACAGGACTGCAACCTTGCCATGGATCTTTTCTTTGATGGTCACAGGACCTCCCTGAAACAGTGCTAAAGAAGAAAATGGTAGGCCATGATAGCGGGAAATCGGGGGAATGTCAACGCGGAGTCAGACCACACCCCGGATCGAACTGCCGCAAAGGCCGGAAATGAGAGCCGTTCGCGTCTCGTTTTTCGTCCGCTCTGGACACCCTCCTGTCTCTGCAGACCTTATCGGATGGCCTTGTCAGAATTTGCTCAGGTCCCGGCTGAACACCAGCGTCCCAACCGTCGTGTGGCGGCGTCAGCGTTCACCGCGGACGGAGATTGATGGGGAGAGCATACGCGAGCGTGTCGATGGCAAGGCTACCAAAGAATCCCAGCGCACCGTTGATGTTGGAGTAATCGGGTTGGTCCACACGGATCGTGAACCGGTCCTGGAAACTGTTGGCAAAAGAATAGTACGTGAAGAAGTGCCTGTCCGCCTGTTGCAGCAGGAAGACGGCACGTCTCATCCGGATATTGGCGGAACCGTACTGGGCGTGGATGAGACTGATGGTCTTCTCATAAGCCCGGTTGAGGTAAACGGACATCTCCGATGTCTGAAGGCCCGAACCCACCATAGCTGATGCCGAGCGCCGGACCATTTTGGGATACAACGCGACAAAATCGGTCGGACCGTTCTCGCTCACGTATGCCGTCGGCACTTCCCGATATTCCAGTTCCCACGTCGCGTTCTTCAACACCTCGTATTCTATCTGAAACTGCACCATATAGCCCAGGGTCTGACGTGCCAGGAACGATGCGATCGTGATCGGGGCATCCAGCGGATAGGTGTGCGGCTGTTGGATGATGACGAAGTCACGAGCGATCATAGTGCCGGTGCTGAAATCCGGAACTTCGAGGGTGCCGGTAGCAATCCCTTCTGTCGTTGTCACGACGAGCGTGTAGGACGCGCCTCGAATCGGGCGGAACGGAGCCGCACGAAATGCTGGAATGACGCTGTCCGGCGTACCGGGTGTTCCAGGCAGGTCCACAAGCTGAAATGGAATGGTCCCGGTCGGGCCGAGAACCACTACGGATGCATCCGGAACGGGCAGTGTGCGTGGATTCGCGTCCGTCGGGGCCGAGGTGGCATGGATCCGGACGATCTGTGTGTCCAGGGCCGGATTGAGAATGGCGAACACGACGTACGGCCGTGGGCCCGAGGTCGTCGGGTTAAAATCCTCCGAGCAACCGAACGCAGCCGCAAGCGCGATCGCAAAGATCACCGCCCGTTTCATTGGTACTCCAGGGTCAACATGACCGACGGGAAGAACGACAACGAATTCACGCGTCGTCCGCTGCGGCGGTCATAGTAGAATATGTTCTTTCGGTCGTACACGTTGGTCACGCTCGCGCCC
>CAYIHQ010000457.1:0-2630 GCA_964362905.1 uncultured Ignavibacteriaceae bacterium | reverse complement strand
TTTGTTATCTATGAGTTTTGCGACTATGTTTGATGCAAAGCTCACATCGTACCTTCGTCTCATTTCATCACAAAAAGTTTTGGAAATGTCTTTGATTATCTTCTCGAAACTCTGCCACGACGATTCGGAACTTGATACTAAGCAATCCGCTACATACTCTTTAACTGTAACTAATGCATTATCTGATTTATTTTTTATTTTCCCGTCTTTGACCGCCTTTGCAATTTCAGATGATAAATTTGCGAGAACCTGATCTTCGACACCTTTTTTTATCTCTACCGCAACTTTATCTTTTATCTTTTGAAAAATACTATTTATGGCCTCATTCATAATGTGTCTTTTCAAACCTTCCTCAATGTTATCATCGTCATCAAGGTAAAAGTCTCTAACGTTTATTTGTATTTTCATGTGTTTTTTCTCCGAGATTTATTACTGCTTAATTAAAATTTTATATCAGTCTCTTTAATATCGTCTTGCTCAGGATTTTCATTTTGTGCAGACAAACCAAACTTGCCTGGATCACTGAAATCAGGATCAACGGTATCAATTCCTGTGATTGTATTATATGTATCGCCCTTCGTTTTCAGAGTTACCTTTAATCCGTTTTTCCTGGCATCATTTGCGAAATTCATTGTATCTTCAGCATTTTTTCCGCTAGCTGTGTATTCAACGTTATTATCTAATTTGATGTGATATACGACGAATTCTGACTTTGTAGTACGATTAGTTTTTGTTTCTTTGCGCATACCAATAATCATACCACTTGTTTCTTCGGGCAAGGCTGTGTTTGCGGCGTTTTCTTGTTCTTGCTTTGGTGCGGACGATTCCTGTTGTGTTGACACTTGTTTTTTTTGTGGATCAACAATCCCAGTTTCATCAAAGAAAGGCTCTGATTCTTTCAAGCGCCATTGTGGTTTTGATTTACCTTTACGCCATACCTGGACACAATAATCCTTAATAAACTTCGCAACAAATTTCTTATCCCACATCTCAAGACCCATACCCAGCTTCTTGCAACACCTCATAATAGCATTAGATTCCGTCCCCTCGCAAGCATCACTTGCCGACATCATATCGTTTGATTCAATATACTCCTGCTCCCCAATTGCAGATGAAGCATATTTCCCGCGGATATATAAAGCATATTCCCGACATACGATAATAGTATCTTCTTCGTTTTGTTCACCCTTTCTTTTGGTTTTAACTGTCTTTTGAAAACCTCCCAAAGGACGTAACGCCCAATTACCCATACCAAAGGCATCATTGAGCATACGGCGATACTGGATATGGCATAGATATATTTGTCCTGTGGGTTTAATCTCAATACCATCCAGGGGCACGGACGCCGTGAGTTTGTCCGATACCTCCCTCGGAATATCCAGGGTTGATATTCCGGTAAATATTTCAGGTGCAATCGTTCCTATTTCCACGATTTCTGTCTTTGCTAATATTTCTCCGGTGTGTTTATCCAGCACGCCAGAGACGTCCACTTTATCAATCACTTTCTGCATCGCTGTATTTGCCATAAATTCTCCTATAAAATTAGCTCCCACAATTATGATTATTAAGTCCATGCCTGCCGCAAATATTGCTATTCTGCGGATGAAAACAAGTCTGTACGAGTTCATTATCAATAAGTTCGTAAGCCTTAAAACAGACCGGGCAGTGTTCTCTGCGTCCCTTGTTATGGACACGACCGTATTGCGCCCACAAATCAAACTTTGGCTCAGGAAGATCGTTACTCATATTAAACATTCCTTTCTTGCAAACTCTCCAAAGTATTTTTCTTCAGCTTTTCTGTGCACACCACTTATAGTTTCTTCCTTTATTTCTCTTTCTCCACATAACTGTATCGCCACACTTAAGATTCGTCTAAATTCTTTCAAGTTTTCAGCTTGTAGAAATTCTTCTGCTTTTATTGCATCGTCTATTTTTGTTATAATTTTACTTCTTTCATCTCTTAAAAACTCTCTTACTGGTTCGATCCTGCTTCTACGTGCCATTTATTCTCCTTTCAAATTCTTTTGGTATACGGTATAAAATATTGGTATCCCCCATCAGCATTTTTCTATTATCTGATTCTTTTACGATCCATTTCTTGTCACAGCAAGACAATACCATTTTCGTGATCATTTTATCTCTCCAGGATCAACTTAAAACTTACAAGCAATTCATCTAGTTCTTCTTCCATTTTGAGTTTTTCAACGGCTTCGGCCAGTCGCCCCGAATTAGAGAGGAAGAATAAACCAATTTCCCGGATTTTAATTTCGAGTTCCATTAATTTGGTCATTTATCTATTACCTCCATATAAGACCTTCTTGCAAATTCGCCAAAGTATTTTTCTTCAGCTTTTCTGTGCACACCACTTATATTTGATTAATTTTTCGTAATCCTCGTCATCTACAAGAGCAACCTTGCCTTGACTCAATAATATTTCTTTCACCTTCCAATAACCTCCAAGTACGTTTTGTGCCATATCCCGCTATACACTTTAACTGCCATTTCCTGTGCCTGGGATGCCCTTCCTGGCCATTCGGACACCTTCGGACGTGTCTTGCCACCATCGCACAGCCAGAAAGCCATACCCAAAACTACTCCAAGTACCATACAGGCAATTATTTGCGCTAATA
>CAYIHQ010000456.1:517-2633 GCA_964362905.1 uncultured Ignavibacteriaceae bacterium | reverse complement strand
CATCGACTGCGAAGACGCGCTATACCCAACCATCGATCCAGAAGCATCCAGAAGAACTTCTACGGTACCCGTGAACGGCGCTTGTCCCGCAGGTACGCAATATGAGACAGGATTATCGAACGAGACAAGGCTTTCCCTCGATAGAACCGGGAGATTGCCCAGGTTGGGACCTTGCTGACCCGCCCTATCACATCCGGTGAAGGTGGAAACTCCCAGCAAAGTAAGTATGGATGCGGTTTGAATGAACCAATTTCGTTTCATGGTCTTACCTCATAGTATCCCTGGAATGGCTTTGAACAAACCTCTCAATCGCTGAAGATGATTCCCCAGTGCTTCTCCAGGAGGATGTGCGCAATCCCCTTCGAGAAGCGGTAATTCCCCCCACTGCTACTTACCCCTTCCAATAATACTTGTCGCACTATCATCTCATCCGGTGAGAGTGGGTCTTTCTGTGCCGGCAAATTTTGGATCAACTTGTCATACCAATCGGAATCAGGTTTGGGGTCGCCCTTGAAATGAAAAACAGTGCTTGCCCCCTTTGGGTCGCGAGTTAAATTCGCAACGCTGGTTCCTTCACCAACGAGCAGGTGCCACGGCAGTTCCATCGCTGCGTCATTTCCCCATGTCACGGAAATGTTGCGGCCAAGAGGCAGCTTGGTTGGATTCAGAGACGCGAGTTCATTGGAGCTGTTCGTCCATGCATGTTTGAGCGCACCGAATGCTACCAGATGTTTCGTGCGCCCGTTGCACCGCTCCTCCAGCTGATGCCCAACTTCGTAGATCGGCTTTGAGAGAGAAATCATCGAAGCAAAAAAATCCGATTGCACCCTTTCCATCCCCAACGTAGCGGCCTGTGAACTGAAGGCCCCCGCCAATTTCCAGCCGTTTCCAACGAGTTGAAGTCTCATCTTCTGGCCAGATCCTGCAAGACTTCTGTGTGCCGCACCCATGATACGGAGGAACTCTAGCGCCATCCAGAAGAAGGCGTGCTTTGGCTGCTCGCATCGGTTCACGAGACCAGGATGGTCAATGGATTTTCCCATGAACAAGAGATCTTTGACCTCGCGATGGCTGGGAGTGCCCGAACTCCCAGTGGTGACGGCTTTTTCCAGGAACAATTCTCCTGCAAACTGCAGCGACCCGACTTGTTCGACTTCGAGTTCCTTTCCGCTCACCCTGAGCAATGAGACATCCAAAGTCCCGCCACCCATATCGGCGATAAGAAACGTCTCACCCTGATTCCCTTGCCCCATGCAGTTCACAACCGCTTGCGATTCATTCACGGCGCAGTACTGCACCCCAAAACCTGTGCGCCTCTTGAGCTCTTCGCACAACGCTGAAAAGTCTCTCGTGTAGATGTCCCGAAGCTCTTTGTCAAACGCCAGCGGGAAAGCGAACCCGATCTGCAGATTCGCACCTGAGTACGCCGCACCTCCATCAGAAAAGAGCTGAGGAAGGGTCGAAAGGAACAACTCCTGGAGATACCTCGAACGAAGATCAGACCTCAATCTCTTCCACTTGAAGAGATATTCTTCTTTTGCCTCCGGATGAGGCTTGTGCCCATCCCAACGAATCAAGGCACCTTCGCTCCAATTCCACAAGGCGCTCGGTAGTAGGAAGTGGTCCCGTGCTCCTGTTTCTGACACGTCTTCATATGGGAGGAATCCCGCGAGGGGTCTTCCTTTGGGAATCTCACGTTGACAGGCCAGCCATCTCACCATACGATGAGTGGAATGTGGATCAATCGCGTGCCTGGAGATCCTCTCCTCATTCAAGCCGGTGTCCGACTTCACAGTGCCAAAAACCACGCTGTTGGATGTCCCAAAATCAATTCCAAGTATAGCCGTCGGCGTCGCAGTCCCGCTGGAGACCTTCGGTTTGTCGAGATGGAATGTAGCACCTGCCAGCGTCACGCCGCGATCGGTGAGTTGCCAAACGGAGGCGAACTCCGGTTGGCCTTCAACGGCATCGATGATGCCAGCCGTGAGTTTTCTCGACTCAGGGAATGTCTGAATCTCAAGTCTCCTGGACTCCTCCTGATCGATTGAATGAACAAACAGTCGGTACCATCTCCACGAACGCGGGACTTTTGTAGGGTCGGGATACAGTCCCAAGG
>CAYIHQ010000456.1:0-507 GCA_964362905.1 uncultured Ignavibacteriaceae bacterium | reverse complement strand
CACAGAGCTCGTCGGCCTCGTGAAGGCCTCCAGCGCTGCTCGGATGCCGCAGATCTTCACGTTCTTATACTCAAGCGTGCTGTCTGATTCTCGCGACTGAACCTGGATCGAACCTGGTTCAACGAGTGCATCCCACCATTCATGTCGAATCGGCAGGGGCTTTGCGCCGTACTCGTAGAAGATCGCGTTGTATAATACGTCGTCAAGTTTCTGCACTATCACTCGCGATCCCAGAAATTCAACCTCCAAGAACCGTTCCGCGATGTCCGTATTCGACCATTCGTAGGTGATTCGACTCCCTTCAAGGACGGGATGAGGAGGAGCCTCCAGTTTTCCGAACATGGCGGATCCAGGCTCCCACGCAACCACCTCTTCCGGTCGCCGACGCCAGATCATCAGTGCAGCGAGTGGAACATGGTTGGTGTGCCCCTCCTTGCATGTCAATGTTAAGCTATCAGCTCCCGCATCGAGCCGAAGTACATTCGCCCCCTTCTTCTGGAGGAGTGA
>CAYIHQ010000455.1:0-2637 GCA_964362905.1 uncultured Ignavibacteriaceae bacterium | reverse complement strand
AAGGAGATCGGTGTCGATCTCCGGAACGGTCAGCCGGTTCTCATGGACGAACTTTAGGACGGAACGGATGGGAAATCTGCGATGCCCGCCCTTCGTCTTGATGCATTCGAGATGGCCTTGGTCAGCCCATCGCTTGATGGTTGACTCGTTGACCTCAAGCATCTGGGCGAGTTCGGCCGTCGAGTATGTGCTTTTCATGTTAAACCTATCTCAGAGACCCAGATTCTAGTGAAACAAGCATTTCACGCGGCGCCGCAGCGACGGCAGCGGACCAACCTCGTGATGAAGAAATCTTCTTTCTGACTAAGCTGTCTTTCGCCGCAGTCGCCGCGCCTGCCTGCCAAGCCTTAGCCATTGAATCGGCAGGCAGGTCACTGCGAGAAACATCTTTGAGAAGGCGTCCGAACAGATCCGCGTGAGCGATTTGCACGGTATTAGAACCTTGCGCCACGGAGCTGAGTTCCCAGCCGGATAGAAAAAAGAGGCCGACCAGCGGGAATGACCTCCCTTTGGTCGGCTTTCACTGGAATTTCCAAATAAAGCCTTGCAGCGTAAAGACTTAGAGGACGGTTGCCCTACATGCTTGCAGGGTGTTCTTAAGAAGAAGTGCGATCGTCATCGGTCCGACCCCACCGGGCACAGGCGTGATGGCGCTGGCGACCTTGGAGGCAGACTCGAAGTGAACGTCGCCGACGATCCTGTAGCCATTCTTTTGGGATGGGTCTTCGACCCTATTGATGCCCACATCGACCACCACGACGCCGGGCTTCAGGTGCTCTCCACGGATAACCTCCGGCTTGCCGATCGCCGCGATCAGGATGTCCGCTGAGCGGAGGTAGGGCTCGAGATCCTTCGCGCCTGTATGCGCTACCGTCACGACGGCATTCGCCCCCTTCTGCTTCTGGAGGAGGATATTCGCGATCGGCTTGCCGACGATATTGCTACGTCCCCCCACGACGACGTGCCTGCCGGAGATCTCGACGCCGGAACGGACCAGCAACTCCTGGATACCAGCCGGGGTACAGGGACGAATCGTCTCCTCCCCGCTGACCAGCTTGCCGACGTTGACCGGGTGAAAACCGGCGACATCCTTCGATGGATCGATGGCAGCGATCACTCTCGACTCGCTGATGTGGCCCGGCAGCGGCAACTGCACCAGGATACCATGGATCGAGGGATCCGCATTCAAACTGCGGATGCGCTCAAGGAGCACGGCTTCCGTTATCGATGCGGGGAGCCGGTCAGTGACGGAATGGAACCCCACTTCGTCGCACGCCTTCCCCTTCATCCGAACGTATGACTGCGATGCCGGATGTTCGCCAACGAGGATGAACGCCAGGCCGGGCACGATGTTCCGCTCGGCGCGAAGCTGGTCCACCGCCGCCTTCACTTCACCGCGAATCTCCGCTGCGATCGCTTTTCCATCGATAATTCTTGCCATTTGTGTCCTCTGTGTCCCGCCTTTCTACAAAGTCACTCAAAACGCCGGGAACACGATCTGCTCGATCTTGAGGGCCTTGCCGGTGTCGGGATCGAGCTGGAGATACACGGCGCAGAAACGGACATCATGTTCCGCGAGCTCGAACTTGTACGGGGTTTGATGGAGGAAGCGTCGGATGGCGATCTCCTTCTTCATGCCGATGACGGAATCATAGGGGCCTGTCATGCCCACGTCGGTGATGTACGCCGTTCCACCCGGGAGGATCCGCGCATCCGCCGTCGGGATGTGCGTATGCGTGCCCACAAGCGCGCTCACACGCCCGTCGAGATACCATCCAAGCGCCATTTTCTCCGCGGTCGCTTCGGCGTGAAAGTCCACCACCACCATCTTCGTTTCGTTGTTCAGCTTGCTGAGCGCCCAGTCCGCCGAGCGGAACGGATCGTCCAGCGGTTGCATATAGGTCCGGCCCTGCAGATTCAGGACGCCGAGCCGTCCTTTTTCCTTCAGGTCCACGACGAAGAAGCCGAACCCCGCGTTATCCTTGGGGTAATTCAGCGGGCGGAGCAGGAAACGGTTCTCTGAAAGGACGGTCTTGACCTTCCAGTTGTCCCAGATGTGATTGCCCGTCGTGATGACGTGCACTCCGAGGTCCTGGAATTCCTTCACCTGCTCGGCGGTGATGCTCTTGCCCTGGTCGGTGTTCTCCCCGTTGACGATGCAGCAGTCCACGTCGTACTTCTGGAGATATCCCTTGAGGAGCGTGCGGAGCAGGTTGAGACCGGGGCGGCCGTTCACATCCCCGACGAAAAGTACATTGACAGGTTGAGACACGCGTTGTCCGATGGTTGGTGTGCGGAATATAGCAGGAAATGGGAAGGAATGGAACGCGTCAGCGTTCCACGAGCCTGGCGTAGACCTCCGCCGTGCGGGCGGCGACGTGCCGCCAGAGGTACCGGCCGGCGATGTGCTCCGAGAGCACTCCGTCCCGCGGACGATCGAATGCGGCACGAATGCCGCGGCGAATATCCTCGACCGAGTACGGATCGACGTACTCCGCATACGTGCCGAAGTACTCTCGCGGCCCGCCGTGCGGCGTCACGACAACCTTGGCTCCTGCAAGCCCCGCCTCGAGCGCCGCAATGCCGGGGGTCTCAAACAACGAAGGAAGAACGAAGGTGTCGCATCCCGCATAGGCC
>CAYIHQ010000454.1:0-2640 GCA_964362905.1 uncultured Ignavibacteriaceae bacterium | reverse complement strand
ATCAATCCGAACGAGTCCCCTATTCTCGTTTCCTCATTGCAACACCTGTTTATCAAAAAGCTCCCGACTCACGGGCTCCTAAACCCGCTGATTCGTTCGTTGGCGTCCTGACGTACACGATTGACTTGAAAGAAGTCATCGCCGCGTTTCTGCCGCCTGTCAGCGGCAACGTCACCAAGCAGGAAGTATGGATTATGGACACGAGCGGAACGCTCTTGTTTCAATCAGAGCACCCGGAGATGGTCCTCAACTGCATTCGCAAACGGGATGAAACATGTATGCGATGCCATGTCACTTTTGATCATGTTGAAAAGACCCTTGCAGAAAGGCAAGGAACGGTCGAGTACGCACTGAGAGAACAGCCAAAGAAATCGGCAGCCTTTGCTCCTCTCACCTTCAAGAATGCCACATGGATCATTGCCGTCAGTGTTCCGCTCAATGAGGTCTCAGGGTTTGCGGAAGAACAACTAGCACGAACACTTCTCCTCATCGGTGTTATCGTCGTTGCGCTCCTGAGTGCTGCTACACTTGTGTATCGCAACGGCCGCCTGAGGGTTCGAGCAGAGGAGGAGACAAAGCAGTGGAGGGAGAAGAGAGAACTGGAGGAAAAGATACGTGAATCTGAAGAGCACTACAGAACAGTTGTCGATATTTCACCGGATGCTATTGCCGTCCATTGTGAAGGGAGAATTGTGTTCGTGAATTCGGCAGGAGTGCGGCTCCTGGGCGCGGGAATTGCCGACGAATTGATCGGCAAACATGCGTTCGAAATCGTACATCCCGACGACCGTGAAATGGTCAAACAGCGAATTGCTGAAATCTTAGGAGGCAGGGAATCTGTGCCAATGACCGAAGAACGATTTCTCCGCATGGACGGCAGCATAGTTGATGTAGAAGTAGCGGCGGCCCTCACTACATACCAAGGCAAACCGGCGGTGCAAGTAGTCGTACGAGACATCACCGAGCGCAAAAGGGTGGAGGAGGCGCTCCGGAATTCCCATTCGCTCTTGACGGCGACGCTTGAGTCTACGGCGGATGGCATTCTGGTCGTCAATACCGCCGCTAAGGTGACCGGCGTGAACCGAAGGTTTGTCGAGCTGTGGGGAATTCCCGAGACCATCGTTGCGTCGCGGGACGACGAGAAGTTGCTTCAGTTCGTCCTCCATGAGCTCCTTGAGCCCGATGCGTTTCTCGCCAAAGTCCACGCCCTCTACAAGAAGCCGGACGAAAGCTCCATGGATGAGCTGGCCTTCAAGGACGGCCGCACCTATGAACGCTACTCCCAGCCTCAACGCCTTGGCGACACGATCGTAGGGCGCGTATGGAGTTTTCGTGACATCACCGAGCGCAGGCGGGCGGAAGAAGCACTGCGTGAAAGCGAAGGGCGTAACCGAGATCTGGTAGAACACAGTAGCGATCTCATTTGCACACATGACTTAGAAGGAAAGCTCCTCTCGGCAAATCCGGCTGCCACCAAGCTCACTGGGTTCACGAAAGAGGAGTTCGTGGGCAGAAACTTGCGGGAATTCGTCGCTCCTGAAGGCCGCAGGTTTTTCAGCAGCTACCTGGCTCGAATCCAAGCTAAAGGCAGCGCCAGCGGTCTGCTGCCGGTCGTCACCAAGAGCGGGGAAAAACGCATTTGGGAATACTTCAACACTCTGCGCACTGTCGGTGTGTCGGTGCCGATTGTTCGCAGTTTGGCACGCGACATCACCGATCGCAAGCGGATGGAGGAGGCCCTTCGGATTAGCGAAAGGCAGTACCGTTCGCTCTTTGAAAACATGATGAACGGGTTTGCATACTGCAAGATGCTCTATGACGATCAGGATCGTCCGGCGGATTTTGTCTGTCTCGCCGCCAACAGTGCATTTGAACGGGTGACTGGAATGAAAGACGCGGTTGGCAAAACGGCCACTACGTTGATGCCGCAGATCAAAGAGTTGGGCCCGAAGTTGTTTCAAATCCTTGACCGAGTCGCGTCGACCGGCACGCCGGAAGCGTTTGAAATGGATCTCCAGCCACCAGGCCTGTGTGTCGCCATCTCGGCTTACAGCACGCAAACGGGCTACTTTGCAGCGGTGTTCGAAAATATCACCAACCGCAAAAGGGAGGAAGCAGGGATTCTCAAGGCGAAAAAGCACCTGGAGCTCCTCACCGAGCACCTGCGCAATGTTCGGGAGGAAGAGCGTGCCAGGATCTCAAGAGAGATCCACGACGAGCTGGGACAATCGCTCACCGCGCTGAATATCGACCTGAATTGGTTGCAGGAACAAACACGAGTGACGAACGAAAGCAGGAAGAAGTTGACCACCATGCTCCGAATCGTCACGACGACCATCGGAAACGTCCAGCGCATCGCTTCGGACCTGCGGCCCGCCATCCTTGATGATCTCGGCCTGACGGCCGCCGTCGAATGGTACTGCGAGGATTTCGAGGAGAGGTCCGGCATTCGTTGCAGAACAGCGCTGGAAGACGTCGAGCCCATAGCGCCCATCAACAAACTCAACATGTTTCGCCTGTTCCAGGAATCGCTGACGAATGTTGCCCGCCATGCACATGCCACGGAGGTCGCTATCCACCTCGCGCGCGTGAAGAATGACATCACGCTGGAAATAATCGACGATGGGATCGGGATCGACC
>CAYIHQ010000453.1:0-2647 GCA_964362905.1 uncultured Ignavibacteriaceae bacterium | reverse complement strand
CGAGCGCAGTGGTTCGCCATCGACGGTCCCGGTCGTACTCAAAGACCAACGCCTCGTCCTTCACCCCGGCCCATGTGAATCCCATAAGGCGATGCTGCACCTTCATCACTTCCGTCGGTTCACCGTCGAATGGAGTCGACAAGCGAAGCACACGATCGCGATGTGGGACCTTCTTCATCGGGTCGCCTTCATCGAGCGCATCGACCCACACTACCGTGGCGCCGTGATAGGCCTGCCACTCCGCCGCGCGAAGGCCCCGGGGGACACCCTGGGTCGGTACATCATCCGCCACGGGAAGGTCGGCGACGAGGCGCGCGAGCGTGCCGTCCGCACCCCACACCTCGGTCGTGCGTGCGAACGACGGATACGGAACGCGGTAGGAGAACGGTCGCTTTGCAGCATTCACCAGAAGAAATTTCTCGTCGGGGGAGAACGTCGCCGACAAGATGAGTCGTGCGGTCCCAAGCGGCTTGGAGGCACCGGTGATCACGTCGACGACCACGAGTTGGGTCGTGCCATAATGCTCGAACAGCGCTTCGTCATGAGAGCTGCGCAGCAGGTCCTGAAAGGTGGCGGTCCGCGAGACGCGCCCCGAAGTTTCGTCCACATTCGGCCCGGCGGGAACGCGCGGCAGGGTGGGAGGGGCACCCAACTTTCTGGGGACGGTTCGGACGAGCAACCGACGATGGTCGCTCATCCATTGCATGGGCGAGCCGAGCACATCGTTCACCTTGACTCCCTTCACCTGCTGTGGGGTGCCGGTCGCGACGTCCGCCCACCACAGCTGTAGGTCCGTGTCGGTGTCACGCGTGAAGGCGATCTTCGAACCGTCGTTGGACCAAACCGGAGCTCCAATGACTGCGCCAGCCGGAAGTGCGATCCGTTTCGTGGCGGCATGGGGCAGCGAAAGTACCTGCAGCCCTGTCAGGACGGTCAGGTGTTGCCGCGAATGGCGCTCGGCATCTATGCGAAGTCCGGCGATGCGATGGATGGGGCGCGCCAACAGGGAGACCGATGGATGGGCCTGTGATTCGACGAGGAGCATCGACGTGCCGCCGGGACTGACGGAGACGAAGGGCGTCGGAGGCGCATCGATGATGTCGACAATCTCCTTCGGCGGGAGCTTGTATTGGGAGTGTGCGTAACCAGCCGCGAGAAGACACAGGAGAAGGACGTGCGAGAGCTTCATGACGGACCTGTCGAGAGTGGGAGAGAATGCTCGAACGAAAAGCCGCGACTCAGTCGCCGGTGGCCAGACGCCGCTTGAACTCATCTCACAAATGTATCAGCGACCAAACTACCTAGCAGGTTGCGGAAAAATGGTTATGTAGAGTCAAATTGAAGTGTTCCTGGAGCCCAAAGATCGTGTCGAATCCTTTTGTCGGACTGGAACCCTCATCTGATCTGTTGCTTTGTTCTCCTGATCGGGTGATACACGAACCTGCTGACTGAGATCATCCCAGCAGATTGTTGATCCTGACCAGGTTGAAGACGGACATCGTGAACACATACACCCAAGCAACTCTCTCTTTGCCTCGATGACGGAGTTTTCTCAACAGAGCGACGGTCTTGCCCCAACCAAAGGCCTCTTCGATCAGCTTGCGCTTCACCTGACTGATCAGGTAGCCGGCATGCCGCGTCGTCCGGACATCTATCGCTGTGCCCTTGGCCTTCTGGGCCACATGGGGTGTGATGTCAAGATCCCGCAAGCCATTAACAACCGCCCGCTGATCATAGAGCTTATCTCCACCGATTGTGCGGGGACGAAGTCCCTTGCGCTTGATCTCCCGAGCCATCACCAAGGCCTGCTCGGCTTCGGCTGTTCCGGAAGCAATCGTGACGGATGCGGCCACGACCAACCCATTGCGGTTCTCGGTAGTGGCATGCCCCATGTAGACCAGCTTCGCCTCTTTGCCCTCTCCCTTGCGAAACAGGCGGCTGTCGGGATCGGTCGTCGATTCATGCGTGGTATTACTGCGTTTTTCGCCATGGAAGTTGACTGTCGGGTTGCCCGAGTCATTCGGAGGAGGGGTCTTATCCTCTCCCTTAGGCTTGAAGCTCTTCAGGCTCGCCCATGCTTCAAGCAGAGTTCCATCGACCGTGAAATGCTCCTGGCTGACCAGGTCCTTGCTGCGAGCAATCGTCAACGCTTGGTCAAAGAATGCCGTGGCAATGTCCCCTTCCAGCAGACGATCCCGGTTCTTCGTATACACCGTCACGTCCCAGACCTCATCGTCCATCGTCAATCCGACAAACCAGCGATACAGCAGGTTGTAGTCCAGCTGTTCCATCAACTGCCGTTCGCTGCGGATCGTATACAACACCTGAAGCAGCAACGCTCGCAACAACTGTTCAGGAGGGATCGACGGCCGGCCCACGTCGGAATACATCCGATCAAACCGTGGAGAAAGACCCTTCAGGATCTCGTCGACAAGCCTGCGAATCCCTCGCAATGGGTGGTCCTGCGCAATCCGGTCCTCCATCGACACATAACTGAACATCTGATCTTGCTGTTGTTCGCGGCCTCGCATCGCAGTGCTCCTTATAATGGATTTCCTACACTGCGAAGAACGTACAAGGCGACATTTTGTTCTTGGTTTCAAACTTTTAACGCAACGAGTTGATTAAATACCTCATCGGGTTTCTT
>CAYIHQ010000452.1:0-2652 GCA_964362905.1 uncultured Ignavibacteriaceae bacterium | reverse complement strand
CGCCCGAGGGTTTGTCCGGCCAGTGGGCCACCTCGCCGTGATTCAGGAAGATCGTTCGGACGAGATTGCCGTCCATGATCCCCTTCTTCGTGTAGATGATGTTTCCCTTGTTGGGATCGATGAAACGCTGTGCCCCTGCAACGGAGAGGAACGTCAGGAGGCAGGCCAGAACGAGGCGCTCTCGGGAGAGTGTCATAGCGAAACCTCCATTCCGAGGACGATCTGGCGCGGCGCCGAATAGAAGTCGGGCCGGGTGTAGTATTCGTCGATGGTGTTCACGCCTCGCGGCCGCCCAGAATATCCCGCCTGGAGGCTGTAGTTGGCCCGCCCCGTGTCGGTGAACACGTCCAGTTAGTTCTTCGTGTCGAAGAGGTTGTACACTTTCGCGAAGACGCTCAACGACGCCCCCTGGAGGGAGATGGATTTTGTCGCATAGAGGTCCGTCGTGAAGACCATCGGACGATTCTCGCTGTTCACAAGGCCGGTCCGCTGGTTCTGGAGGGCCGGCGTGTAGGGCAGGCCGCTGCCCAGCCGGCTGATCAGCGTGACGGAATAATTGTTGGGATCGCCCGCCGTCAGGGACAGGTTCAACGAATGTCGTCGGTCCCAGTCGAGGGGGGCAAGCTGGCGCTGGCTTTCCCGCGGAGGGTCGGTCTGGTTGTCGAGGAACACGGAATTCGGGTCGGACGCATTCCCCCTGGCGATCTGAAATGTATAGTCGAGGGTGGCGCCGATGCCGCTGGACAAACGCTTCTCAAAGGAAACGATGATGCCGCGCGTCGTGCCGTAGTCCTGGTTGACATACTGGCTGTACTTGTTGCCGTTGCCGATGTCGAAGATCTGTGTGCCGATGAGATTGCGAACGTCCTTGTAGTAGGCGGTCACATCGAGCCCGATGTCCTCCATCAATTGCTGTTGCACGCCGAACTCGTAGGCCACCGTACGCTGCGAACGCAGGCCGGGATTACCAACCTGGAAGGCCTCGGTGGCGTTGATGTTGGATGAGGGGTTGAGGAACAGAAGGTCGAATGACGGCACCTGGAAGAAGTGGCCGTAGGAAAGATGGAGCACGCCGCGGTCCGTGATGGGGAACGCGAGGCCGAACCGGGGACTCACCTGGAACTCCGGGCTCGCGCCCCGTGTCTGTTTCGGCCTGCTCAGCATGAGTTGCTCCGCCAGGACCCCGGCCTGGGAGTCGAAGTAGTCAACCCGCACCCCGAGGTTGATGATGAGGTCGTCGAATTCCATCTTGTCCTGAACGTACGCGGCAAGCTGGCGCGGGCGGAGGATGGTATCTGCGAATTCCGACCGGCCGAAGGAGACTGGCTGGGGACGGAAGTTCGTGTTCTGGTCGTTTTCGATGCCGAAGTTGTTGACCCACACCCGGTACCATTTCCCCTCCACCCCCGCCTTCAGCTGGTGTTCCTGCGTCGTCTGGCTGACGATATCGACTTTGCCGATCCAGGTCCGTGTCTCGCGATGCAGGTGCAGGTCCTCCGCTCCGCCAGTGAGGAATGCGGACCCTCCGGTGGCGAGCCTGCGCGTATAGGGCGGGAACCGGGGATCGTAGGGATCTTCGTACACGAACGAATTCTCGCGGTTGCTCACCCATGCGGCGTGAGCGTCGAGAAACGTCGCTCCGCTCAGGACGAACGTGGACGTGCTGCTGACGAGTTGTGCGGTGGACGTATGCTGGTACGCGCCGTCAGGGTTGTATTTGTAGCGATGATCATACGTGCGCCATTGCCGGCCTTGATGCATGACGGATAGTTGGAGTTTGTCCGCCCCGCCAAGCTTGAATGTGAACTTCCCCTGAAGCGTTGACCGTCGTTCGGCGTTCATCGAAACGATGGCGTTATCGCCCGTGGCCCCTCGATACCATTGGGATGGGTCGTTCGAGCTGAAATTCGACGAGTCCGTGGGCATGAAGATCCGGCGGCCGTAGAGATACCCGTCGTTCTGGTAGAGGCGACCGGAAACGAAGAACGCGACGTCCTGGCTGAAGAGCGGCCCGCTCAGACTTCCCTGAACATCATAGACGTCGTTCGGTCGGACGCGGCTGAACTTGTTCGTCGGGGGGAGGCCGTTCGTAAGGTTGCCCGATCGTACGGAATCCGGATCGAGGAAGAGGTTGTTCCGGGAACTGACATAATCGCCCCCGTAGACCGACACGGTGGCCTGTACGGTGCTGGTGCCGTCTTTGGTCACTTGGTTCACGACGCCCGACATGGCCTGCCCGTATTCCGCGTTGAAAGTCCCGCTGATGACTTCCAACTCCTGGATGGAGTGATTCTCGGCGGTGAGGCCCGCTCCTCCCGTATAGGCGTCGGTCACCGGGATACCGTCGATGAGGTACAGCACTTCTCCCGACCGGCCCCCGCGGAAGTGTCCTTCCACAACGCCGGCCTGGAGATTGACGAGGCCCGCCACATCTTCGACGGGAAAGGCCTTGATCTGATCGGCGCCAACCCTGGAGGAGGTCGAGGTGAGGTCCTTTTGAATGATAGGGCGTTGAGCGACAACGACCACATCCTGGTTCAATTGGATCGTGGCTTCGCTGAGCTCGAAGTCGATGCGCGTTGTGAGGTCGACCGAAACGCGGACGTTGGTCACCGATGCCGGATGGAAGCCAATTGCCGAGGCACGAACGAC
>CAYIHQ010000451.1:0-2660 GCA_964362905.1 uncultured Ignavibacteriaceae bacterium | reverse complement strand
TCGACCTGTCGAAGAGATCCTTCTGGGAGAAGCGCAACGATTACAAACCGAAGCGGAGATCTTTCTCTTCATGCCCGAGAATCTCCATGTGATATTGCGGGGCACCGAGGACACTTCGGATGCGTATTGCGCAATGAAGATGTTCAAACAGAAGTCGGGTTTCTGGTTGGCTCATCGGACCCCGGCGATCTGGTGGCAGAAGGATTTCTACGACCACATTCTACGGTCGGAAGAGAAGTTGGAGATTCATGTGCGTTACATTCTGGAAAACCCGCTTCGGGCAGGGTTGGTGGATCGATGGCAAGACTATCCATTCAAAGGCTCGACGGTTCATAATATCGACAGATGGAGATGATGACATTCCGCGGTAGGGGCAAGCTTAACCTCGCGGAGATTAGTCCTACGCAACCTGAAGGTTGCGCCTACCACGAAGCCGATGCGCGCTCTTGAATCGACAAGCATCAATCGTCAATCGAACATCGTTCATCCCGCCTCCTTGCCTTTCCCACGCTTTTGGCGTATTCTGCCGTCCCCCACTGGAACGAAAATCCCAAATGTTTGGAGGTTCTTCCACCATGCGACGCACGCCTGCGCTGTTCCTGCTCGCCGCGTTTGCGGCCTCATTTGTGGTCGCTCAGACGCCCCCGGCAGGCGGAACGGTCACTCCCCCCGCCAAGACCGGTCCGAAGAAATACGACGAGGTCATCACCAAAGAGGCGAAGTCCGACTCCGGCCTTTTCGTCGTTCATCGGATCAAGAGCAAACTGTACTACGAGGTCCCCTTCACCTCGCTCGGCAAGGAAATGATCCTCGTCTCCACGCAGGCGCGCACGCAGGGCGGTATTGGCTACGGCGGTGACGCGATCGCACGCCGGGTTGTGACCTGGGACCGCATCGACGAGCGCATTATGCTCCGCTCCCAGTCGTATGCCGCCATCGCCACCGATTCGCTCCCCGTGGCGTATGCCGTCCAGAAGGCCAACAATGCTCCGATCCTCATGGCCTTCGACCCACAGGCCTACAACAAAGACTCGACGTCGGTGGTCATTGAAGTCACCGAACTGTTCACGACCGACGTCGCAGAGCTCGGCTTGGGCCGCAACCAGCGCGACAACTTGAAGGTCCGGCGCCTCGACCCCAAGCGGTCGTACCTCGAGTTCAGCCGCTCGTTTCCGGCCAACATCGAGACCGAAGCCACAGTCACGTATGAATCGGGCCAAGTCCCATTGGACGGCTCCTTGTCGACGATCACGATGACATTCCACCATTCGATGGTCGTTCTGCCGGAGCAACCGATGAAGCCCCGTCTCGCAGATGAGCGCGTCGGATTCTTCGGCGTACAGAAATACGACTACGGTTTCGATGCCCAACGCGCTGAGGTGCGCCGCTACATCTCCCGCTGGCGTCTGGAACCAAAGGACCCGGAAGCGATCAAGCGCGGCGAACTCAGCGATCCGATCAAGCCCATCACGTTCTACATCGACAGGGGAGTTCCCGAGAAGTGGCGGCCCTACCTGAAGCAGGGCGTGGAAGACTGGCAGGCGGCGTTCGAGAAGGCTGGATTCCAATCTGCGATCGTCGGCGTCATCGCCCCGCCGGTCGAGCAGGATCCGGATTGGTCCTCTGAAGATGCCCGATACTCGACGATCCGCTGGCTTCCCTCCGAGATCGAGAACGCCTACGGACCGCACATTCCCGACCCGCGGAGCGGCGAGATTCTCGACGCCGACATCGGCTTCTTCCACAACGTCATGAACCTTGCCCGGAACTGGTACTTTGTCCAGGCCGGTAACGTGGACCCGCAGGCGGCCAAGCTTCCCTTGCCCGATGCGCTCATGGGAGAACTGCTCCGCTACATCGCGGCGCATGAGGTGGGCCACTCCCTCGGCTTCCCGCACAATTGGAAGTCGTCGTCATTCTACCCGGTCGACAGTCTGCGGAGTATGAGCTTCACCCAGAAGTACGGAGATGAAGCGTCCATCATGGACTACGGACGGTTTAACTACATCGCACAGCCGGGCGACGGCGCCAGCCCCATGCCGAAGGTCGGGCCGTACGACATGTTCGCTGTCGAGTGGGGATACCGCCCGATATTCGACGCGAAGACCCCGGACGACGAACGGGAGACGCTGAATCGCATCGCCGCCCGCCAGGAAACCGAGCCGTACCTCCGCTTCGGTGTCTCCGATGCGAACGACCCGACCGTACAGACCGAAGACTTGGGCGATGACGCCGTGAAGGCGACGACGTACGGCCTCAAGAATCTTCGCGCGATCACAAAGAGGCTCATCCCCGCGACGACCGAGGCCGGAAAGGATTACAGTACGCTGAGAGAGATCTACGGGGAAATATGGGGACAACGAAACCGCGAGCTCGGCCATGTCGCGAACTATGTCGGCGGCGTGATCCGCACCCAACGGATCGCCGGTCAGGAGGGAGTCGTCCACACGCCTGTCAGCCGCGCGAAGCAGAAGGAAGCGATGACGTATCTGAAGAAGGAGGGATTCACGACGCCGGCCGATTTCCTTGCTCCGGAAGTGCTCGTGCTAATCGAACCTACGGGTTCGGTCGACCGCGTCGCCGCAGGCCATCGGTCGCTCCTCAACATCCTGCTGCACCATGACCGGATGGCCCGGCTCGTCACACCAGCGGCACTGACG
>CAYIHQ010000450.1:0-2678 GCA_964362905.1 uncultured Ignavibacteriaceae bacterium | reverse complement strand
CAGTATCTCTGGATTGCGAACTCTTCTCGATACGGACCGAGACGGCGTGGATGACCGGGAGTTCATCGACGATCAGACACGGGATCGCTCCCTTCGATCATACATATCCGGCTATGGGTACGACACGAACGGCGATCCGACGGACGCGAGCCCGTACGGAGCCCGTCGGCCGTTCTTCGGGGCGGTCTCGGCGGCCAGTCGGTGGCAGGATGGGCCGTTGCGCTTGGAACTCGGAGCCCGCAGCGTGTGGGTGGGCACGGATGTACCGACGCCGCGAAGGGCGGATACGCTGACCGGCCTCTGGACGGAATTTCCATACGATCCGCAGAACTACCTCGTCGACGCCTCCGCCATTGAGCCGGCGGGCATGACCGCTCATGTCCTGCCGCGTGCCTCTGCTCTCTTCACAGAAGGTCCAACGGAAATATTCTTCTCGTGGGGGAGGTTCCTCACGATCCTCCCGATGAACGATCTCCATTTGGACTACCGGCGATTCTCCTATCTCCTGGGGCCGTATCGCGTCGTTCCCTGGGATCCAAGAAGCAGCGTTCTCACCTCGTCCGCCCGTCCGGAGATCACCAACATGGGCGAAACGGGGATCCGGTGGCAGGTCACCAACGCGGTGCGCTTGGAGACATCCATCTTCACCAAGTCGATGCCGGGACAGATCCAGTTGGGGACCGTGTGGGTGGATTCCCTCGAGATCCAGCCCACCGGATTTGTCAATTCGGGTGAAAGCCGTGCGATCGGATTCGAAGGCACCCTGGAATGGACTCCGGCACCGGAAGTTCGGATGCAGCTTGGCTACGGATTTCTGGAGGCCCGCGGCAGGAGCTCCTCCCCGCGCGGCAATTTAACCGAGGTGACCGACCCGCAAATACCAACGCCGGAGGTGCGCTATCCACTCGATTATGAACAGAGTCACCGCTTCATCGTCGACCTTCGTTACACGGCTTCCGGCGGCACCCTCTTCGATGGACTATCCGCCTGGATGACGGGTCGACTGCTCTCAGGCCATCCGTACACGAAGGTCGCGCAACCCATCTCTGCTGGTAGTCTCTTTCCATGGTTTGTGCCAATGGTCTCATTTGTCTATCCGCAGTATGGAATTCCGGAGGAACCGAGAAATGCCTCCTTCACTCCTTGGACATTTACACTGGATCTTACCGCGTCGTACAGGGTGAACATCGGTCCCGCGTTCGTGCGCGCCGTCATTGCCGTCACGAACGTGTTGAACACCAGGGAGGTGATCAACGTCTTTCCGACAACTGGTTCGGCGACGGATGACGGATGGCTCACAAGCGAGCTAGCGCAGAATGCCCTGCAGTATTACGCAGCAACGCCCTTTGCCGGCCTTTACAGGGCCCTCAATCTCAAAAATCGCTGGGCTTACATTAGCATGACCGGCAACGATATTTACGCACCGCCGAGACAAATCCGCGTCGGAGTGGAGGTGGGGATATGAAAAAGACGGAGAGCGGTAATGAGGTATTGGGTATGAAGGTAGCAGGAACGTCCGCCATCCTTCTGATCGTGTGGGCGACGGCCGGATTAGCGCAACGGTCGACGAAACCCGAGATAGCACTGGAACGCGGGACGCTCTACAAGACCACGGGATCTCTGCAATACGCCGTCCTCAACATCAACAACATCACGTCGTGGATGCGGTACGACGGCCAGTCGAACCATTCTCCGGGCGCCGACGATGGCGCGTATTACCCTCGAGGAACGGGCAGCGTGATCTACCAGGACGGTCTCGTGTGGGGCGGAAAGGCGTTCCTCGACGCCGCACATACAGTCCCCGGACCGCGTCAACTGATCAGAGTCGGCGGCGGGACATACGGCATTGGCACACGCGCCGGACGCATCCTGAATCCCTTCCTCGGCCCTGCAGTCGGCACCGGCGTGGAAGACCCCAATGCGGCCGACGTCAGGGTGTTCCGCATCCGGCGGGACTACGATTCCATGAGTGAAGTGGACTACACCCGCGATGCCGCCTCCGTCAATGAAATCTCTGAATCTTCGGTCACCCCAAGCCAGATCGCCACGGTGCGGGCACAGTACGCCGCGGATTGGACTTCGTGGCCTGTCGCCAAGGGAGCGCCGTTCATCGACCGGAACGGCAACGGCATCTTCGACCCGCCGCCACCGTTCTCTCCCATGTTCAGTGTCGACAGTCTTGTCTCAGGCGGCTACGACGAGCCCGGCGTGTCCGGCGCAGACATGTCGCTGCCGGCCGACCAGGTCATCTTCACAGTCTACAACGACCTGAATGTTGACAAAGCACTGTATTTTGCCAGCTCCGAGCCGATGGGTTTGGAGGTTCAAAAGACCATGTGGGGTTATCGAAGGACTGACGCCTCCGGCAATCTCTACTTTGTTCGGTTCCGCCTTATCAATAAAGGAGGGGTGGATACCAGCGTTGCGACGGGCGATCACTACGGTACGTTCTGGATCGACAGCATGTACGTCGCCCAGTGGTCGGACCCCGATCTCGGAAATGCCGGTGATGATCTCGTCGGATGCGACACCACGCTGGGACTCGGCTTCTGTTACAATGCGAACGCAGAGGACGGAGAGTTTCAATCATTTAGCCTCGCGCCGCCGGCCGTGGGGTATGATCTTCTCGCAGGGGCTCGCGTGGCCTCCCCGGGCGACTCCGCCATGTTCGGCTTTAT
>CAYIHQ010000449.1:0-2709 GCA_964362905.1 uncultured Ignavibacteriaceae bacterium | reverse complement strand
GAGGAGTACGACGCGCTGCTGCGCGAACTCGCCGACCTCGAACAGGCGTGGCCGAACCTCGTCACTCCCGATTCACCCACGCAACGCGTCGGCGGTCAGCCGATCAAGGAATTCTCCGCCGTCACACACGACGCGCCGATGCTCAGCCTGGCGAACACCTACGCCGAGGTGGAGGTGGCGGAGTTCGATGAGCGCGTCCGCACGCTGCTCGGTCCCCAAAAGCCGCAGTACGTCTGTGAGTTGAAGGTCGACGGCATTGCCGTAAGTCTCACCTATGAGGACGGAGTTTTTGTGCGGGGAGCCACGCGCGGCAACGGAACGACGGGCGACGATATTACGGCCAATCTGCGGACCATCCGGGCCATCCCTCTTCGCCTGCCGAAGTCGGCGGGCCGCATCGAAGTGCGCGGCGAGGTGTATTTGCGCCGGGATGATTTCGATCGAATGAATGCCGACCGGGCCGCGACCGGCGAAAAGCTGTTTGTCAATCCGAGAAACTCCGCCGCCGGCACGCTCAAACTGCAGGATCCGAGAGAGGTGGCGCGACGTCCGCTGCTGTTCGTCGCCTATGGACTCCGGGTGCCGATGGGCGGACCGGCGACGCAGCACGCGTGCCTCGCCCGTTTGCGGGAACTAGGATTTCCCGTGAGCCAGCATACAAGGCGATGTGCAGCCGTTGGGGAGATTGTGGAATTCTGGCACACGCAGGAAGCGCATCGTGACAGCCTCCCGTTCGACATCGACGGCGTCGTGGTCAAGGTGGACAGCCTGCGACACCAGGAGGTCCTCGGGGCGATCGCGAAGAGTCCCCGGTGGGCGATCGCCTTTAAATTCGCCTCGCGTAAAGCGGAAACCCGTTTGAATGGCATCCTTTTTCAGGTCGGTCGTGTGGGCACCGTCACACCTGTCGCAGATCTGGAGCCGGTCTTTGTCGGGGGTAGCACGGTGTCGCGGGCAACTTTGCACAACGAAGAGTATATTCGTTCCATGGATATCCGGGTGGGGGACACCGTCGTCGTCGAAAAAGGAGGCGACGTGATCCCCAAGGTATCCGGTGTCGTCGGGGGGAAACGACCCGCAGGATCGAAGGCGTTCCGGTTCGCCAGCCGGTGCCCCGCCTGCGAGACGCCGTTGTATCGACCGGAAGGCGAAGCCAACACCTACTGTGAGAACAGCCAGTGCCCCGCACAGATCCGAGAACGGATCCGGCATTTCAGTTCGCGCGGGGCGATGGACATCGAAGGGCTTGGCGAGGCGGTCGTCGACGAACTCGTGACCCACGGTTTCATTCGCGACGCCGCCGACCTCTACCGATTGGCCGTGCGCGGCGACGAGTTGGCGCAACGGAACGGCTGGGGCGAACGGAGTGTCGGCAACCTGCTCGAGGCGCTCGAACGGAGCAAAGCGCGTCCCTTCGAGCGGTTGCTCTTCGCACTCGGCATCCGGCACGTTGGTGAGACTGTCGCCCGCCTGGTGGCGGAACATGCCGGGTCGCTCGAGCGGCTTCTGGCGCTGCGGCATGAAGATCTGGACGTCGTACCGGGGATCGGCCCCCGCATCGCCGACAGTATTGTGCACTTCCTGGCAGACCGGAAGAACCGACGACTGGTCGACCGGCTCCAGGCGGCAGGTGTGACGACGCGGTCGATTGCAAAGGCAGTTCGGACCGCCGGGCCGCTCGCCGGGAAGACGGTCGTCCTGACGGGCGCGCTCGCCAGCATGTCGCGCGATGATGCGAAACAACGCATCGAAGCGGCGGGCGGGCGCGTCGCCTCGTCGGTCACTTCCAAGACGGACCTCGTCATCGCGGGCGCAGACGCCGGGTCCAAACTCACAAAAGCCCAGGCGCTCGGCATTCGTGTGGTGGACGAATCAGCGTTCCTCACGATGGCCGGGTCCAACGAGTCGTAAGAGAATTTCACTCAATCAGAGAGGATCCTATGACGACATGGTTCCGTAGTGCGGCCCTCCTTCTGCTCATCGCCGCCGTGGCGGTGGATGCGGACGCGCAGATGCGCAAAGGCAAACTGGGCGTCGGTGTCGCAGGTGGGATGTTCCAGTACTCCGGCGGCGACTACACGCTGGTAACTCCCAAGATGGCCGGGGGCCTCAGTGTCACCTATAATCTCCTTGACTACATCGGCGTCCGCGCGCTCGTCGGGGTCGGACAATTCGGCTATGGAGAATCCTACACTCAATTGACCTTCGCCAACGTGTATGTCACGGCGAACATGATGCCGAACAGCCGCTTCAACCCGTTCGTGTCCGTCGGCGGCGGGTATGCGTATTTCGATCCGTTGTCGAACAACGGAATTCCGCTGATGTCCGGATCGGTCGCCAAAAACGATTTCCCGATCAGCATTGGAGGCGGATTCGACTACTTCTTGTCGGAGTTCATCTCGATCTCCGCGACCGCCGAGTACGTCCTGGGCCGAGTCGATTGGTATGACGGCTCCAACCTCAAGTCGGGGAACGACGCACTGCTGCGCGGAGGACTCGAGATCAGGTACTACTTCTTCGATCAGGGCTTCATGACCAAGATGCTCGAAGCCCTCAAGTCGCGCTACGAGTAGCCGCCCGCATGTTCGAGGATCTTCGCCGCAGGGTTGGTTTGGCGTACGCCCGCTTTCATTTCCGGAAGCGTTCGGACGCTCCGATGCGATTTTCGGATGCAGTCACACGAGCGCGCCGGGCCTTAGTGCTGTTCCC
>CAYIHQ010000448.1:0-2728 GCA_964362905.1 uncultured Ignavibacteriaceae bacterium | reverse complement strand
GACGCGAACCGCATTCCCGTCGATGTCTACCACAACCTGATCGACGGCGTTCGCGAACATCTCCCCACCTTCCATCGCTATCTCGCGCTCCGGCGACGGATCCTTGGCCTCGACCAGTTGCGTTACTACGACCTGTACGCCCCGCTCTTGGCCGACGTCCCTCTGAGCTACACTGTCGAGCAGGCCCGGGAGCACATCCTCGCGTCCCTCGAACCCCTGGGCGACGAATACCGGGCAGTGGCCCGGAAGGCGTTCGACGAACGGTGGGTGGATCTGTATCCGACGGCGGGCAAGAGGTCGGGGGCCTATTCCAACGGCTCCGCGTACGACGTGCATCCGTACATCCTGATGAACTACAACGGGAAGAACGACGACATGAGTACGCTCACGCACGAGCTGGGCCACACCATGCACTCGTATTACTCGAACGCCCGACAGCCGTGGATCGCCGCGCAGTACTCTATTTTCGTGGCGGAAGTGGCGTCGACGTTCAACGAAGCGCTGTTGATCGACCACATGCTGCGGACGATCGACGACGACGCTGTGCGGCTTTCGTTGCTCGGGAACGAACTCGAGAGCATGAAAGGCACCGTGTTCCGACAGACGCAGTTCGCCGAATTCGAGCTTGCCATCCATGAGCGCGCGGAACGAGGCGAGGCTCTGACCGGCGACGCGTTCAGCGACATCTATCGTGAGATCGTCGAACGTGCCTACGGCCACCACGACGGCGTCTGCGTCGTGGACGACGAGATCCGGGCCGAATGGGCCTACATCCCCCATTTCTACTACACCTTCTACGTCTATCAATACGCCACGTCGTACACCGCCTCCGTTGCGTTATCCGAACGTGTGCTGGCAGGCGACGCGGAGACCACGCGTCGGTACCTCGCCTTCCTCGGTTCGGGCGGCTCGGACTATCCCATCGACCAACTACGGGCCGCCGGCGTCGACATGACCTCCAGCGAGCCGTTGACGTTGACGATGCGAAGAATGAATCGCATTATGGACAACATTGAGTCATTGCTGACAAAGATGAGACGCTGATGCCAACGGCACCCGTTCATACCACGGAAGTCCTCCTGCTCGCCGCCGGCGCGTCCGCCCGGCTCGGGAGGCCCAAACAACTCCTACCGTTCCACGGCTCCACGCTCGTGCGGTACCTGGCAGAGCAGGCGCTCGCTTCAAATGCCCATCACGTCCGGGTGGTCGTGGGTGCGCACCAGGATATCGTCCGCGACCAGCTCTCAGACCTCATCGTCACGGTCGTGGAACACAAGCACTGGACCGGCGGCCTCAGCACATCGATCCTGGCCGGCCTGGCGACACTCCCTTCGACCGCCGACGGCGTCATCCTGATGCTCGGCGACCAACCGCGGGTCACCGCCGACCATCTGAACGCGCTCATCGAGAAGCAGCACGAGTCAGGTAAAGGCCTCGTCGCGAGCCGCTATCAGAATTCTCCGGGCGTTCCTGCGCTTTTCACGCGGCGCTATTTTCCTGACCTGATGAACCTCCGCGGCGATACGGACGCGAAAGTGGTGTTGCTGCTCCGCGCCGAAGATGTGGCCCTCGTCGACCTCCCCGGCGGCGAAGTGGATATCGACACGGACGACGACTGGCGGAGGTTGATGGGATGAGGAAGCAGGAGACAGGACACAGGATTCAGGAGACAGGGGCGAGGGAGTCTCAACAGTACAGCGCTATCATCCATTCATCTCTCATCTGATGCGAGGAGATCTCCATGCTGCTCACGACAACATCCATCGTCGACGGAAAGCCCGTCGACGCCTATCTCGGACTTGTGACAGGCGAAGCCATCCTCGGCGCCAACATCTTCAAGGATTTCTTGGCCGGAATCCGGGACATCGTCGGCGGTCGTTCCGCCTCCTACGAGAGAGAACTCCGGAAGGCCAAAGAGATCGCGCTGGCGGAGATGTCTGAGCAAGCGACCCGGCTCGGTGCGAACGCCATTATCGGCATCGACCTGGATTATGAGACCGTCGGCCAGAGCATGCTCATGGTCAGCGCCTCCGGTACCGCCGTGCGCCTGAAAGGATGACGGGAGTTGGCCAGGCGGCATGATCCGGGATAGCCGCTCAGTACCCTCCCTGCTCCCCGGCCCTGTCTCCTGTTTCCTGAATCCTATATTCTTCTTCCGCCTTCCACATGATCACCACCATCCCCTACGCCGGCTGGTCACGCTGCCTCCGCATGACGAACGGCACGATCGACCTCATCGCAACGACCGAGGTCGGGCCGCGGATCATCCGGTTCGGATTCAACGACGGGCCGAATGAGTTTGTGGAGTATCCCGACCAGATGGGAAAGACCGGGGGCGAGACCTACCGTTCGTACGGTGGACATCGGCTCTGGGTGGCGCCGGAAACAGACGGATGGACCAACCACCCGGACAACGGAGCAGTGACGGCCCTCGAGCAGGATGGGTCGGTCGTGCTGACCGCCGGCGTGGAGGAAGGATCCCGATTGCAGAAACAGATGCGCGTCACGTTCCTTCCTGCCCAGACGGGCGTCCGGGTCGAACACGTAGTCACGAATCGCGGCGATCGTCCGGTGCGGCTGGCTCCGTGGGCATTGAGTGTCATGGCGGCGGGCGGGACGGCGGTCATTCCGCACGAACCGTATCTTCCCCACGCGGAAAAGGTTCTGCCGGCCCGGCCCATGGCGGTGTGGCACTACACAGACATGACGGACCCGCGCTGGACGTGGG
>CAYIHQ010000447.1:1253-2743 GCA_964362905.1 uncultured Ignavibacteriaceae bacterium | reverse complement strand
TTCGTGAGGCCTTTCGTGCGCTCCTCCACTCTCACAGTCGCATGCTCGCCCTTCCAGGCCTGCCACGTCGTGACCTCCAGGATACTGCGAATGACCTGCCGTACGCGGTCCACGTCGCACTTGACCATCGGCAATTCGGGAGGCGAGACAACGACGATCTTGAGGTTCGCCCGGTCGGCGACGGGCCGGAACCGCTCGACGCTCGCATGAACGACCACGTTCAACATGGTCTCGTTCTGCTGGGTCAGGAGCGTGCCCTCGGCCAGTTCGCCCAATTGCACAGACCCCTTGAGGATGCCGATCACGCCGTCCATCAATTCCTGGGCACTGCCCATCAGCTTCTCGTCGTCGGTGCGCTTGATCTCTCCGAACGCCTTCTTTGAGTACTCGAGGATCGTGTTGATGCTGTTCAGATGGCTGAACACATCGAACAAGATGGTGGAGCGCCAGAACTCCTTGTAGGTCTCGAGCGTCCGTTCCGAGATCTGGGCCCGAAGCAGCGCCGTAAGCCGAGTGACGAGTTCCTGGGCGTCGATCGGCTTGACGAGGTAGTCCTTCGCTCCCTTCTTCAGGCATTCGATCGCCAGAGAGAAGTCCGCGAAGCTCGTCAGCATGACGACGTCGGTGTGCGGATAGTCGCGGGTGATCGCCTCCAGGGTCTGGAGCCCGTTCAGCCGCGGCATATTGATGTCCAGCAGAACGATGTCGAACGTCTTCGACCGCAGCTTGTCGAGGGCGATCTCTCCGTCCTCCGCCACGTCCACTTCGAATCCCTTCGCCTGCAGGCGCGCCTTCGTCGTCAGGCGCAGGGTCGGTTCGTCGTCCACTACCAGGATGCTGCTTTCCATACGGTTCCCCTTATGACTGCGGATTCTGCTGCCCCACGGGCAGCTTGAACGTGAATGTCGTGCCTTTTCCCTGGGAGCTGGAGGCCTCAATGACGCCGCCGTGGGCTTCCACGATCAGCTTGCAGATGGCCAGTCCCAGGCCGGTCCCCTTTTCCTTCACCTTCTTTGCCGACGAGACCTGCCGGTAGTGGGTGAACAACAACGGGATCTCTTCGGTCGGGATGCCGATCCCCGTATCGGAGACCTCAACGGCAATGGCCGGCACTTCCCGCGTGCCTTCGCGAAGGATCGTGGAGGAGGTCTTGATCGTGACCCGGCCTTCCTTCGGCGTGAATTTGAGGGAGTTGCTGACCAGGTTGATGATGACCTGTGAGACTTTGCGAGGGTCGATGTTGACGAGCGGCACTCCCTGGCCGTACACTTTCACGAGCGTGACGCTCTTGTTCTGGAACGGCACGGCGAAGCCGCTCACGCTCAACTCGATGACGGCGCTCACGTCAACGGTCGCCCGGTCGAGCTGCACCTGACCCGCCTGGTACTTGGAAAGATCGAGAAGGTCGTTCACAAGGTCGAGGAGGCTCGTGCTCGAGGCAAGCGCGCTTTCGACAATCTGAATGATCTCGGGAACGAAGGTATTCCCTT
>CAYIHQ010000447.1:0-1243 GCA_964362905.1 uncultured Ignavibacteriaceae bacterium | reverse complement strand
GGTCTTCCCTTCTTTGCTCAGGTCGATCAACAGTTCGAACACGCTCTTGATCCCGCCGAGGGGGCTGCGCAGGTCGTGGACGAGCATGGCCATGAACTTCGCCCGCGTCTCCTCCAATTCCCGCTCGATGCGGTACAATTTGAAGATCGACCGAACCCGGACGAGCAGCTCGTCGATGTCGATGGGCTTCGTGAGATACTCGCTGGCGCCGAGCAACAGCCCTTCCTCGATGCTTTTCGGGTCCTTTTTGGCGGCGGTCAGGAAAATCACGGGGATCCTCTCCGTGACCTGGTTGGCCCGAAGGCGACGCAGCGTTTCGAACCCATCCATCTCCGGCATCTGGATGTCGAGGACGATGATGTCGGGGTGCTGCTTCGCGGCGATCTCGAGGCACTCGAACCCGCTCGACGCCCGCAGCATCCGGATCGGCTTCTTCTTCAGGGCGAACTCGAGCAAGTCCAGGTTGTCTTCCGTGTCATCGACGACCAGCAACAATGGCTGATCCTCGGGACGGACCTGCGGAAAGAGGTCGGTCATGATGGTGCTCACAGTACGCGTTTGATCGATTGAGTGATGCCTTGCACCGTCAGGTCCGATTTTCGGACATAGTCAATCATCTGGCGGTTCATTTCCAATACCTGTTGCGGCGTCAGGTCGGCGCCCGAGAGAATGATGACCGGGATGGACTTCCACTCATCCACCTCCCGGAACCGTCGCAACAGTTCAAACCCGTCCATATCCGGCATACGCAGGTCGAGCAGGATCAAGGCCGGTCGAGCACCCCGCAGCAGTTCGATCGCTTCCTTCCCCGTTCCCGCCTCCTCGACATTGAATCCGGCCTGATGCAACACACCCTTTAGCACCGTGCGATAGTTTGCGTCGTCGTCGATGATGAGAATGTGCTTGTCCTTCGTCTTCACCGCCTTGCTCACGAGCTTGAGCACCAGGCTGGAATCGGCCGGCTTCGGAAGATAATCGAGAGCGCCGAGCGAGAAGGCGAGCGGCTTGTTGTCAATCATCGAATGGATGAGGACCGGGATGTCGCGCGTCTTGGGGTTTGCCTTGAGCTCCCGCAGGACCTGCCAGCCGTCCTTTTCCGGCATCATGATATCCAGCGTGATCACGTGCGGATTCACCTCTTCCGCCACGCGGAGCCCGTCGGCCCCCGAGTATGCCGCAAACACCGCATACCCTTCAGGAACGAGATAGTTCCGCAGGATGTCGATCACATCGGGTTCGTCGT
>CAYIHQ010000446.1:0-2749 GCA_964362905.1 uncultured Ignavibacteriaceae bacterium | reverse complement strand
CAAGGCGGAAAGAATCGGCAAAATCCAAAGCATAACTTATTTTATAAATTTATAAATCTTTTAGTTCCATCTTTAAAGTTTCCGGTAAATATTTATTTTTAGAATATTTTTTGATTCTAATTTTAACAAATCCGCAATTTTCATAAGCCTTAATAGCTCTTAAATTACTCGGTCTTACCTCTAAATAAATTTTAGAAATTCCAAGAAGCTTTGCTTTTCTTATAAGAAGTTTAATTGATCTGGAACCATAACCTTTTCCCCAATATTTTTTCTCGCCAATAACAATTTGTGTTTCATGCCAATTATTTTGTCTTTTTGCTGAAGATATATGTCCAATCGTTTTTCCATCCGCAATTATCATAAAATGATAATAATTTTTACTTCGCAACATTACTAAAAAATACTTTTCTACCTCCTGATCTGATATCGGCTTTAAAATGCCACTAGTCAATTTTAATAATTCTTTATCTCTCCACCATTTCGCAAAATATTTAATATCTGATAATTTGATTTTTCTTAAAGTTATTTTATCCATTATTTCATCTCAGAAATTAAAATTATTTTAATTGTTTTTTCATTTTTACCATTTCAACAAATGTTTTATCCAGTTTAAATTTTATCATTTTTATCTTTTTAAACCCCAAATTTTTATAAAAATTTACTGCGTTTAAAGTTGAATTTAAATAAATTTCATTCATACGCCGCTTTCTAAAATATTTTTCAACAAAACCATATAATAACTTGCCATAATTTTTTCCCTGATATTTTGGGGAAATATTTATCTGATATAAATCTTTTTCTATGGGAGAAAACTGGCAAAAACCAATAATTTTATCGTTTAATTTTATTACATGCCATTTTGTGTTTTTAAATTGCTCTCTTGTATTTTTTATACTTATTTGACTTAGCCATTCTTTAATGACGCTTTTAGAATAAAACTTGGAATTCGTTTTTAAAACACAGCTCTTGTGGATTGATACTATTTTAACTATATCCTCATCTAAAGCTTTTTTAATAGAAATATTATTTTTATTTTGCTGACTATTCATAACTAAAATTATAACAAAATAAAAGAGGGGTGGGAATTTTAATTCCCACCCCTACTGGCACTAGCCGTGCTTTTTGCCACAGCCGCCGTTTTGAGAGCAGCAGCCGGGATGTGACATGCCCATTACTCTCGGCTCTTGCAAAACGGCCTTGAAAGTTATTATTACTTTCTTCATTAGACCCTCCTTTCTCTCGCTCTATCAGCAAGTTTTAAATTTGGCGTTATTATTAAAAACAACTTCCGCTATTTTCGGGTTTTCCACAATTTTTAATAACAGCGCCGGAATTAATTTGTGTTCTACTGCACAGGTAAAAGAAGATTTTCTTATTGGGATTCCAGACCTCCAAATATTAGCCATCGGACAGCCACCTTGACAGATAAATCTCAAATTACATCTTACACAGCTTTCTTGGTTTTTATAGTGGAACGACTGTAAAGTTTTAACTCGCTTTTTATTAACAACCATGCTTTTATATTCAATTTTTCCAAAAATTACTGAATTTGCATAAGGATCTGTTTCTTTTGATACTTCAACACAAGCCGTGATCAATCCGTCGGGAGTAATAATTTTATTATTTTGCGCAATCCCGCAATAATATTGATCCGATGGCTCCGTAAAATAACCCGTGTCTATCTTGATATTACCTAACTGTGCTGCATAATTTATCGCATCCAAAAGAGCTTCTGCATATTTTATTGGATTCGGTTCCATTTCTTTTACACCCCTAGAAATACTAGTAGCCAACATGGGCTCAAATTTCAAAACTTTAACTCCCATACCAACAACTTCATCAATCGTTTGGCACATTGTTTGTAACCCGCCTTTAGCCACTATACATTGAACAGTCACAGAAATCCCATTAGCTGTTAAAATTGTTATATTTCTCTTAATTATTTCTTCGGAATTAATGACACTATGGTTTGTACTGTGCGCAAATGGCCTTTGAATACGGTGCATTGGACCATCGTAGGAAATACGAATGTCAACTTTATTTTTTATAATCCATTGCAAAACATCATCACTAAATGTTCCGTTTGTTACAACATGTACAATCACCATTTTATAAATGGATTTTGCGAATTCTACAGAATTATACACCAACCCAAATGGCAATAATGGTTCGCCTCCACCAACCAAATAAATGTCTAATCGTTCCCGGCAATTATTATATTGTGCAACAGCTTCAATCGCAGACTTCGCGACTTCAAAAGACATTGTCTTTTTTATTTCACCACCCCGCGCATAACAATAAACACATCTTAAATTACAATCAAAAGTGGGCATTAAAGCAATTACCGGTGCGGATAATCGCATTGTGTTGCAATTTTCCTTTTTTAATTCAATATTTTCTGTATGTTTTTCTTCATCCGCTACCAATTGTTGTAATTCATTTTCAGAAGCATTTAATCCATATGCGATTCTGCCCGGTGATACAACCGCAAAATTATTTTGACCCGGCAAATTAATTACACATAAATTATTCTTTTCCATTTCTTTTTCCTCCTTATAAACGGCTTCGCCGTTGTTTGTTAAAGTGGCCCTTGGCTATTCTGCACCTATATTACGATATCAAAATTAATTGTCAATATCGGAAAACCCCCATAAAATCAGGGGTTTTTTATCCCTCACCCTTGTACAAGGGTGAGGGGTTGACAAATCGCCTTAAATTTGTATATAATATAGATACAAAATCAGTTCTT
>CAYIHQ010000445.1:0-2758 GCA_964362905.1 uncultured Ignavibacteriaceae bacterium | reverse complement strand
ATTTCAGATCCGGAAGCCAACGGATGCGGAATGGGAAGTGGCAAAGCTGATGGTCCTCTTCCAAATGACCTATGTCGGTGCTCCCAGTATCTATGCGGGGGGCGAAGCGGGGATGTGGGGGGGGGACGACCCCGATTGTCGGAAACCGACCTTGTGGGCCGATCTGAAATTCGAAAACGAACGAAGCCACCCGCTTGGTGGCCACCGGCCGGATGACGTGAATGCTGTACGGCCTGACCTCTTCGAGTTTCACTCCAAGGTGGTGCGGTATCGGCAGGAGCATCCGGCATTGCGGATGGGCACGCTGAAGTACGTCACCGTGGATGACCAGCGGGACATCTTGGCGTTCCTGCGGGAAACCCGGGGGGATCTCGTCCTCGTTGTCCTGAACAACGCCGATGCGGAACAGGAAGTGTCGGTCGACCTGCCGCCTTCCTACGGCGGAAAGCGGTGGGCGCCCGGCATCGGAGCCGTGCGCTATCAGTTCACCGGCGATGGGTTGCGAGCCACGCTCCCAGGGAAATCAGGCATCACGCTCCACGTGCAAGAAGAATGAACGGACATCGACAGTCGATCCCACGATGGTTCCGGCGGTACGCGACAATCGCTGTGGCGATGTCGTCGTGCCTGGCTGTGCCACGCGATGGTCGAAACACGGCATCGAGTGAACAGTGGATCGCTCGCGTGGGCGACCGCACGATTACCCTCGAAGAATTTGCACGGAGGTATGCGGGCTTTCTTTCATCGACCGGTATCAAGGACAATCTCGCCACCCGCGAGGCGGTGCTTGACAACATGGTCAACGAGGTCGCACTTTTGCATTTCGATCGATCGAACACGAAAAGGGTTGACAAGGAGCAAGCGGACGCTGTGGAGCGAGCGCGGCGTATGGTGGTCCTTGCGTACTTGAAGGACCAGGAAATCTTCGCGAAGATCCGCGTTTCAGAACGCGAGGCGCGCCAGGCATACGAGAGGTCGCATGAAAGGATCGCCGCCCGTCACCTGTATGCACGAACGGAGGAAGAAGCGAAGGAACTGAGCGAGCTGCTCCGGATCGGCGTCGATTTCCAGGTGCTGGCGGAACGCTCCTTCACAGATTCGACCCTGAGGACCAACGGTGGATACCTGGGCTATTTCGCCTGGGGCGATATGGATCCCGCCTTCGAAGACGCGGCGTACGCGCTTCGCGTCGGCGAAGTGTCGCCGCCGGTACGAACGGCCCACGGCTTCAGCATCATCAAAGTGGAAGATCGACTGCCGCATCCGCTCCTGACAGAGCAGCAATTCCTTCAGAAACGCTCACACATCGAGCGGGTCGTCAAGATCAGGAAGAAGCGGAGCGCAGAAGAAGAATTCCTCCGGGAGGTCTTTCCATTGGATCGCCTGGTGTTCGAGAAGCGCGCGATTCAGCGTGTCGCGCATATCTTGCTGGAACCTCGGCAGTCAAACCCTGAGGACGGCGCATCCGCGCTCCGTGGAGAGGTATGTGTCCGTACCAACGGCCGGGCGTATACCGACGTGGAGATCGTCCTTCGGCTGGAGGCGTTGCCTGGCGAGCAGCGAGCGCGTATCAATTCAGAATCATCGCTGCATGCAGCCATCCGCGGTGTCCTTCTCCAGGAGCGTCTTCTGGAGATCGCCCATCAAAAAGGATATGACAGGCTTGCAGTAGTCCTGACAGCGTTTCGCCAAGCGGAAGACGCGCTGTTCCTTCGTCAGAGGATCGAAGAGATCACGGTTGCGCGTTCGGTGTCTGACTCCGAAGCCCAGGAGTACTATCGAAAGAACGTCCAGGCGTGCTCGTCGGAGAACGAGTTGACCGTCCAGGAGATCATCGTGCGGGACCGGACGTTGGCGGACAGTCTTCGACAGGCGATCAGTCAGGGGGCAGACTTTGCCAGCCTCGCCCGCCGGTTCTCGGCTCGCACCTGGTCTGCAGCGAACGGTGGCGTTCTGGGATTCGCGCCCGTGTCGAGATTTGGACTCCTGAAGGATCCCCTGTGGAACGGTTCGGCGGGCGAATTGATCGGGCCGCTTCAAATCGAAGAGTTTTTCGGGTTGTTTAGGATTTTGGGCAAACGGGAGGGCCAACCTCGTCCGTTCGTCGATGTCCGGGGGCATGTGAAGAGGATGGTGCAGCTCGAGGAACAACGAACGACGGTGCGTGAATATCTGACGCGGCTCCAAGAGAGGATCGGTGTCGAGATCGACCAGGAACTCCTGGCTTCGTTCGATGTCAAGGAAATGGCGTTCGTTCACTGACGAGATGCAAATGACCGAGCGTACATGAATGGCAGAGAGATCAGCATCACGAACATTGTTCCCACGGGAGCGTGTATGAGAACGTTCTTCCTTGTGATATCCGGGCTATTGCTCGTGACGGCGGCATGGGCTGGCACCACCGGCAAGCTGGCGGGCAAGGTCACAGACAGCAGAACGAAAGAGCCTCTCATCGGCGTCAACATCGTTCTCGAAGGAACCACCTTGGGGGCGGCGACGGACTTCGATGGCAACTACGTCATCCTTAACATACCCCCGGGGAAGTACCGAGTGATGGGACGGTATATCGGGTATCAGTCGGTTGTGGTTGCCGATGTTTCCATCTCCATCGACCTGACGACAAGACTCGACCTTCAACTCACCGAGGCGACGGTGGAGGTTGATGCAATGGTCATCGAGGCGCAGAGGGACGTCGTGAAAAGAGATGTCACCTCCAGCCAATCCCTGGTCTCTTCCACGCAGATCGAGACGCTCCCCG
>CAYIHQ010000444.1:0-2765 GCA_964362905.1 uncultured Ignavibacteriaceae bacterium | reverse complement strand
GCGCAAGCCATTCGCAGAAGCATAGGCCTCCAAACACCCCTTGCGACCGCACCCGCACTCGCGTCCATCAGGGTCGACGATCGTGTGACCAATCTCGCCGGCAAACCCGTCGGCGCCATAGATGAGCTGGCCGTTGGCGACAATCCCGCTTCCCAAGCCCGTGCCGAGCGTGATGACGATGAAGTCCTTCATCGCCCGCGCCGCGCCAAACAGCATCTCACCAAGCGCTGCGGCATTCGCATCATTCGTCACTGCGACTGGCACTTTGACCAAGTGACCCATCTCTCCCACGACATCGACATAGTCCCAACTGAGGTTCGGAGGCTGTTCAATCGTGCCCTTGTAGTAGTTCGCATTGGGCGCTCCCACACCGACGCCCACGAGTTCCCAGCGTCCCGGCAACGTCCCACCCAGCCGCACAGCGGCATCATGGAGGCGCTCAAAGAACAGCGGCGCCGGCTGGTGTGCGTGCGTGGGGATCGTGGTCTCCCCCGCCAGCCGTCCCATGCGATCTACGTAGCCGAGGACCGTGTTGGTCCCGCCGATATCTACACCGAGTGTCAGTTCGGTACGTGCCATGCGAATACGCGGTCGGACCGTGTCAAGCCCGGGCAAATGAAGGCTGATGGCCACGCGCACCGTAGTAGGCGATATACGCGTAGCAGATGACCGGCAGAATGAACGCCAATTGGATCCCGAAGGTGTCCGCGAGGATCCCCTGAATCACGGGGACGATGGCTCCACCGACAATGGCCATGCACAGGATCCCCGAAGCCTGTCCGGTGTGCTTGCCGAGGCCTTCGATGGCGAGCGTGAAGATCGTCGGGAACATGATCGAGTTGAACAACCCGACCGCCAGGATCGCCCACATCGAGACATGGCCTGTGGTGACGATGGCTGTGATGACGAGGGCCATAACGGCGAGCGCGTGGACTGTGAGCACCTTGCCCGGTTGGACATACCGCATGACCACTGAACCGACAAACCGTCCCACCATGGCTCCGCCCCAGTAGAACGAGACGTAGCGGCCCGCGTCTGCGATCGACATCCCGCCGATCGTGGGCTGACTGATATAGTTGACCAGGAAACTTCCGATCGCCACTTCCCCACCCACATAGACGAAGATCCCGACGGCCCCGAGTACCAGATGACGGTACTTCCAAGCGCTCTCATGCAGATGGTCCTGATTGCGGCCTCCATCCGCCGCGGAGGCACCGTCGGCCGCTTCGACTTTGGGAAGACGGAACATTCCGATGAGAACCGCGATCAAAACCAGGGCGGCCGCCAGACCCAGATACGGGGATTGGACGGACGCCGCCTCGGCAATTCGATACGCTTCAACGTCCGCAGTGTTCATGAGACCCAGTTCCGCGGGGCCTTTGACGGCGGTCGAAAGGATCAGGAAGGCGCCGAACAAGGGTGCGACGGTTGTCCCCAGAGAGTTGAAGGCCTGCGTGAGCGTCAGACGGCTGGAGGCCGTCTCCGGGCGGCCAAGGATCGCCACATATGGATTGGCGGCGACTTGAAGAAGCGTGATCCCGGATGCGAGAATGAAAAGCGCAACGAGAAAGATCGTGTACGAGCGCTCCCCGGCGGCGGGATAGAAGAGCAGGCATCCGATGGCCGCCGTGACGAGGCCGACGATGATCCCGTTCTTGTAGCCGAACTTCTCGACGATCCATCCCGACGGAAGCGAAATGACGAAGTAGGCCGTAAAGAAGCTGAACTGGATCATCATCGCCTGCGTGTAGTTCAGCTCAAACACGGCCTTCAAATGCGGGATGATGATGTCGTTCAGGCAGGTGATGAATCCCCATATGAAGAACAGGGACGTGAGGACCATCAGGGCCGGTGTGTAGGTGCTGCGGGTTCCGGTTGCTGGACCAACAACAGCTGGACCGGAAGATGTCGGAATGGTCGCCATACGGGTTCACTGGTCCTTTGATGTCTGGCCACCGGGAATGCGGAGAGCCTGGCAGGTCAGCAGGTGTGCCTCAGGTTTGTGAGCTCTTCGTGGTTACTTCGTGTTCGTTGCGTCCTTCTTCTGAAGTTGAGACTGTCGCTCAAAACTGAGACCAAAACCATACGGGAACAGCGGATCGTAGACGGCATCTCCCACGTTCACCGGGATCTGTTCCATCGTGCGGGGCCAGGAATGAGGGAGTTTCCCGACCGGCGTGGCGTCGCCAAAAAGAACATCGGCAACGCCGCTCCCTTCGGTGCCCGGCAACCAGGCGGCCACGAAGGCGGCACTCATCGGAAGAACTGTGTCGATGAGCAGGGGACGTCCGGACAGGAGCACGACGACCATCGGCACACCCGACGCATGGATCTTTTCAATGACAGCCGAGTCCCCGGCGCTCAGTCGCAGATCGGCGCGATCACCGAACATCTCTGCGTACGGATCCTCCCCCACCACGACGATCGCCACATCCGCTCCTGCGACACCTTCGCCGTCCTCGGAGAATGTCACCTTTGTGCCGCTGGCCACCGCCTGCTCCCCAGCACGCCGGATCGTCGTCCCGCCAACGACCACGTCTCCGGTCTTGCCCTGCCAGATGATCGTCCATCCGCCGCACTGCATGCCGATATTGTCCGCGCCCCGGCCAGAGAGATGCACGCGCCCGGAATTCTGCGACAGGGGCAGCAGATCCTGGGAATTCTTCAACAGCACCAACGACTGACGCACGGCGTCACGCGCGACAGCGCGGTGTTCCGGAGACCCAACCATCTCGAGCGCCTGCTGACCCCGGCGCAGCGCGTGC